>JABMPQ010000067.1 GCA_013202585.1 Parcubacteria group bacterium
CAGAAAAGCTTGTTCAGAGTAGATTTAGAGCTAGACATGGTAGTTGTTATTAGGGATTAGTCACTTTTTGCCTAATTAGACTACCATGTTTTAGTTATGCACCACCCAAATTGGTGAAGAGCCACAAAGTATTGACGTTATCTGGGAGGCTTGCTATCTTTGCCTAAGAAGAAATATTTCTGAAAGTGTGCAATGGCTTGAGCTGGTTGAAAAAAGTCCTAGTTGCTGTTTATACAACTGCTAAGATTCGATACAGGAACAAGAAGTCCGTATCAATCTATACCACAGAAACCGGCTTAGTCTATTATTTGGGTTTTTGTTTGTGGTATTGGTTAATACGGATTTTTGTTTTACTTGGAGTGATAGTGAAAAACGGTCGGGGCAATATAATACGATCGACAAGAAAGGAGCCCAACATTATGGCCGACACTGAAAAAATAAATGGTAAAGAATATAGGATCGTCAAAATTGGCAATCTATATATAGCCATCAAAGCTAATTAAAAGCAGGCGCTATCACGCCTGCTAAACACAATCAACTGATGATTGTCCTTTCGCTACCATTCCTGGCAAAACAAAAGGTTCTGTCTACACTATAGAATATAGCATATTTGTCAACCTTCCGTTAGCATCGTGCTAGCATTTGTCCACACAGTATAATAATATAATTTAATTTTATAACATGACACCTAAACAAAAAATTGCAAATGAATAAGAAAACATTTGAAGAAAGATTAGTTCAATTAATCTTTCTAGCTAGAACTTACTACGAATACTCCCACTCGTACAATCAACTTATAGCCAAGATTAAGAAAATGCCGGATAGTGTTAGAGCTTCAAATTTCTCAATTCATGGCTTTCTAGTAATAACCTCGCATTCCTTTTTATTTCAATCTATATTATGTTTGCATCCGCTCCTAAAGCAAACAAAAAGAAACGACGAATTATCATTTCAAAAATATTTTAATAAATTTGGGAAATTGCAAAAAGAGGTGGCGAATATAAGAAAAATTTACAAAAAATCTGAGCTAGGTGCACTGAGAGATAAAATTATATCCCATAAACAACTAAAGAATGTTAATGATCCAGAAACCTTTGCCATTTTGAGTCTCAAAGATACTTATTTCAGACAGACAGAAAACATCATAAAGAAACTAGAAAAACTGGCTACGGATTTTTTTGATGCCCCCTGTAATAACTATATGTACAATTTCTCAAAAGATAGTCTCGAGGAAATTTGTACCCATATCGACAATAAAATAATCAAATAACACTATCCTCCCCTCTCTATTTTTTCTAATAGATCGTCATGACTTAATTCCAATGCAACAACAATTTTCATCAATGTGTTTACTAATAACTCATCGTCATCTCTAGCTTTTTTCTTACTTTCCGCATAGTAGTCACCAAATGGCTGCCCGATAGAATCTATATCACTTTCCAACACAATATAATCCATTTCATGAGAAAGTTTATTTCTGACTTTGTTTAGTTTTTTTATCGATATTAAAACATCATCCTTGATAACATCTAGAGACTTAATTATGAATAATTTGTGATAGAAGCTGAATTTCACATCATTATCTGTAATTATGTGGCCTCGCTTAAGACTAATCTGAATAATCTTATCCATAAAATACTCAACGAGAAGATGACATCTCAATATAATAGATGAGCCTTCGGAAGGACCCTGCAAAACTTTTATAAATTTTTCATGACCATCTGATAACTCATTTTTCTTTATTGGCCTCGATTTTGATCCAGCTTGTTTGTTATGTTTTTTACTCACGATTTAAAAATTAACTCAACAACCCCTCATAAACACTCGCCGCCGCTATCGCGCCCTCCGCGGCCGCCGTCACAATCTGTTCCATTTCGCATATCCCGACCGTCACATCCCCCGCCGCATACACACCCGGCATATTGGTGGCTGCCTGACTATTGATCTTGATCCTGCCCTTCTCGTCCGTCTCCACGCCCAGCTCCTTGGCCAATACCACCGACGGCGTTGAGCCAATCTCCACAAACAACCCCTCGAGCGCTAATTCCTGGCTACCTTCATACTCCTTATCCAGCATTACACTTTTTACCATCCCCTCGCCCTTCACTTCAGTCACATTAGTGTCATATATAATCTCGATCTTCGGCTCTTTAACTACCCGCTCCGTCCAAATCGGCTCCGCGCGCAGTTCATCACCGCGATAAATCAAATAACACTTCGTGGCATGGGCAGATAACAACAAAGCGGCCATCGCTGCCGCATCGCTACCGCCAACCACACCCACCACCTTATCTTTAAAAAACATCCCATCACAAGTGGCACAATAGGACACGCCTTTGCCAGCAAATTCCTCTTCGCCCGGCACATTAAGTTTACGACGCTTTTTCCCTAACGCCAAAATAACTGCCCTAGCCCGATATTCCTTATCACCCGCTACAACAATAAACATCCCATCATCACCCTTTTTCACACTCTTCACCTCATCCGCCTGCAAGTCGACATCGTATTCCTCATATTGCTCCTGGAACTTTTTCATCAAATCCATACCGGAAATTGAAGGAAAACCGGGATAGTTCTCTATTTTATGCGCCTTGGCACCGGTACCACCCATCGATTTAGCAATCACCATCGTCTTCAGCTTGTAACGCGCTGCGTAAATCCCCGCCGAAAACCCCGCCGGACCGCCACCAACAATAATACAGTCATATAATTCTTTGTTTTCTGTCATTGATAAAAATATTTATTTATTTTCCCGCAAATGTTTAATAACTTCGGTCTTGCTGGGCTCCTTCTTCTCTCGCACCACATACTTAAAAATAAAATCATCCGCCCGCACCAAATACTTTCCCACATCCGGTCCCGACTCCAGGCCAAATTCCTTCATTACGTCCTGCCCACTAATAACATGACGGAAAGTCTTCACTTCCGCCTCAGCAAAAGCTGCCCGCACCTGAGCAATATATTCTACCACTTCCCGCTGCCGAACAAGAAATTCTTTTTGCTGCGGATTGTCAGAGGCCTCGATATCAATTCGATAAAGCTCCAATAAATCATCGCCTAATTGCACGTCATCAATAAAATACTTCTTAATGGTAGCCGAACGCATATCTTCAACATCACCCGCGATAAACAACATATGGTTCCTAACCAGCCACGTTACTCGCTCCGTTAATCTATTAGATAGCCGCAAGCGTCGACAAATATGACGAGTCAACTCCGCTCCTTCATCATTATGCCCATCGAACCTTATCCGATCAACTCCGTCTTTCTCTGGCGTCTTCTGAGTAGGAGGCTTGCCTACGTCATGAAATAACAAAGCTAAACGCAACTGCAAAGAAACATCCGTAGTTATCAGTCGCAAACTCAGCCGGGTATGAGCAAAAACATCCCCTTCGGCGTGAAACTCGGGTGGCTGTTCTACTTCTTTCATGTCTTCGATTTCGGGGAATACATGCCGCAAAATGCCACTGGCATCATATAAATCTATGGTCTGCAACGGATCAGCTTTTAACGATTTAGTAAATTCCTGTGCTAGCGTCTCTTTGGGCACTATTAATACTTTGCCGGCTCCCGTCATTTTGGTCGCCACTAACATTTTACTTAAGCGGCAAATCGACTGCCAAGTTGCTGATTCTACTTTGAAGCCCAGTTGCGCCGCGAATCTAACCCCCCGCAAAATACGAGAGTAATCTTCTCGAAAACGATCTTTGGGCTGGCCAACTGTCTTGATGATTTTTTTTCTAACATCAACTAGTCCCTGGAAAGGGTCAATCAACTGGCCCGTACGCATATCAAGCGCCATCGCGTTAATAGTAAAATCGCGGCGGGACAGATCTTCCGCTAAGGGCAACTTGGGATCAGTTTGGACAGCAAAATCACGATAGCCTCCGCCGCCAGTAGAAAAGTCAGTGCGTGGCAAGGCAATATCAATTGCTTCGGTCAACTGTGAGTCTTTTGGTTTGAATTTATACACTCCAAAGTCACGACCAACTAAATCCACCCAACCCCGCGGCTCTAAAAACTCCCGTATCTTTTGCGCTGAAACATTACGCACCACAAAATCATAGTCCACCAACTCTGGCCGACCAATAATATAATCACGCACCAACCCACCCACTAAATATATTTCCGCTTCTGGGTGCTCCCCTAGCAACTCATCAACAAAAGCAAAGTCGGATTGACTTTTGATGCTACGAACAAGTTTTTTAAGTTTTTTCTTGATTAACATAAAACGACCACATGTAAATAAATCTGGGCTGCCACCGATACACTCTCCCACTATATCATCCCTTGAATAAACAAGCAATTTAAGGCACAATATAATAGATTACAGATTGCAGATCATAGATTTTAGATAATCTATTATCTATAATCTGTTATCTACAATCTATTTAAATGACAATTGACTCGCTGCTGAGAAAAATAAAAAAGAATTCTCCCCAAGCTGATGCTGCCAAAATCAGAGAAGCTTATAATTTTGCCCTCACCAGACACGGAGAACAACTACGTAAAACAGGTGAAGCCTATATTCAACATCCTCTCTACGTCGCTAGCTTTTTAGCCCAATTTAACTTTAATACTGCCACTTTTGTTGCTGCCCTTCTACATGATGTGGCCGAAGACACCTCAACTAAGTTAGAGACTATTGAGAAAAGATTTGGCTCAGAAGTAGTCCTACTAGTACGCGGACTAACCAAACTGAAAAAAATTAAAGGCGGACTGAGTGACGCCAGCCTGCAAGATTACTCGGCGGAAAATTTGCGCAAAATGTTTTTAGCTACGGCAGCTGACATTAGAGTGGTCTTGATTAAATTGGCTGATCGCTTGCATAATATCCAAACTCTAACTGGCCTACTGCCGACCAAGAGAAAACGAATTGCTCGAGAAACAATTGAAATTTATGCTCCCCTCGCTAATCGCCTGGGCATGGGAGAACTAAAAGGCCAATTAGAAGATTACGCTTTCCCTTTCCTCTATCCTCGGGCCTATCAGAGAACCAAAGCTCTCTACGAACAAGAAATTGAAAAAAAGAAGAAATACGTTGGAAAAGTTAAGCGGCAAGTTGCTAGTAAACTAGCTGAGGAAGGAATGAAACAAGTTGACATTCACGGCCGGGCTAAATATTTATACAGCTTATATAAAAAATTACGCCGGCACGATTATGATATAAATGAAATTTACGATCTAGTGGCCATCCGCATTATTGTGCAAACTGTTCCTGACTGTTACAAAGTCCTCGGCATCATCCATAAGAACTGGAAGCCACTGCTGGGACGAATAAAGGATTACATTGCTGTTCCCAAGGCTAACGGTTATCGATCACTGCACACCTCTACTATTGGTCCCGACGGTGAAGTTGTCGAATTTCAAATCCGTACCGCCGACATGCATGAAGAAGCTGAATATGGTATCGCCGCCCACTGGCACTACTCAGAAAAGGAAAAACCTCGCACTGGCTCAAAAGCGCCAGCCGACGTCATTAAGTGGGTAAACCAACTAGTCAAGTGGCAACAAGAAATAACTACCAAAGAACCAGGTGAGAAATATTTAGAATCGCTCAAAATTGATATTTTCAAAGACCGCATCTTTGTTTTTACTCCCCGGGGGCAGGTTTACGACTTACCAGAAGGAGCCTCGCCAATTGATTTTGCTTTTCATGTCCACACTGACATTGGCAATCATTGCCGCGCCGCCAAAATCAACGGCAAGCTAACTTCACTAGATTCAGAATTGAAAAATGGTGATCGAGTAGAAATTATTACTGACGACAAAGCTACTCCTAGCCTCGACTGGCTCGATTTTGCTAAGACTAGTGTCGCGCAAAATAAAATAAAGAAGTGGTTTAAAAATTTAGATCGGCAACAGAATATAGAATTAGGCAGGAGGCTTTTGAATAGTCAGCTATTGCAATTGAAAAATAAAAACATAGAAAGTCTTCCCCGCCATAAAGTTGATGCCACTTTAAAAAAATACAATACTAACACCATCGAGGATCTTTTTGTTAAAATTGCCGAGGGAGATCTGCGAGCTAAAAACATCATCAAATATATTTACCGTGAACAAGATCTACTACATACTACACCGACCAGCAGATTTTCTATTTTCAATCAAGCTGGCCAGAAACCAATTGCGCGCGTACAAGGTGAAAGTGGCCTTTTAACTTTCTACGCTAAATGCTGCCATCCTACAATCAACGATCCAATTAAAGCTCACATTACTCGCTCGCGAGGAGCTCGTATTCATAGAGCTGATTGCCCAGAACTGAAAAAGAAAAAAAGAGGCCGGGTAGTCAACGCCAGCTGGAAAGAAAAATATATTGGTCAAGTTAAAATAGAGATAGAGATGGCCGACCGAGTAGGACTTTTAAAAGATGTTATCCAGACTGTATCGCAAAAAAACGTAAACATTGTTGACTCACGCACCAGAGTAAATGTTAGAGCCGACACTACTGTTATTACCATTACCATGGAAATAAAAAACATTGACCAGCTCTTTACACTGCTCAATGAAATTAGAAAGATAGAAGGAGTGAAAAAAGTCCGACGACGAAATTAGCTAGTAATTTTATCGACTAACTCTTTCAGCTCTTTAGAAGAATAAAAGCCAATCATAATACTGCCTTTGTCGCGGTGTTTTTTTATTTCCACTTTGGTACCAAGTGTTTGGCGCAATTTTTCTTCTAGCTGGACAACTTCCGCTTCTTTGCTTTGGCCATTACCTAGGACATTCACTTTAACTTTTTTGACACTCTCCTCTGTATCTCGCACTGACAGCTGCCCGGCTAATATCTCCTGAAACAACTTTTCCTGTTGTTTAACATCTTTCACGCTCAATAACGTCTTGGCGTGTCCAAAGCTTATCTTTCCGGCCGCCAAAGCTTCTTGCATTTTCTCAGGCAAAGTTAGAACCCGTAAAGTATTAGTGACAGCCGAACGGCTTTTACCGACTTTCTGAGCTACTTGATCTTGCGTAAGATTAAATTCATCCATTAAGCGACGATAAGCTTGGGCTTCTTCGACTGAGTTAAGATTTTGCCGCTGCACATTTTCTACCAAGGCTACTTCCAATTTTTGCTGTTTGGAAGCCGAGCGAACTACTACTGGCACTTGACGCAGGCCAATCATCTGAGAAGCGCGCAGACGTCGTTCACCGGCCAACAATTCATAACTACCATCCACCGCTTCACTTACTACTAGTGGTTGAATGATGCCATGCTCCCGAATAGAAGCGGCCAATTCTTGTAACGGTACTTTATCCATCACCGTCCGCGGCTGCTGCGGATTTGGTTTAATTTTGCTTACCAGTGCCTCCGTCACCCCGCCCTGGCCAGTTGATACTTGGGTTTTGTTTTTTGGTGTTTTGGGGATAAGGGATTCGAGCCCTCGTCCTAATCCTTTATTTTGCATTTTTTTATTTTAGTAGGATTTACGCGTTTGGATGCAGTTCGAGGCGGAAGTGAGGAGCGCAGTGAGGCGTATAGAGATATACGTCAAGCAAACACCGCAGCTTCCAACAAAGAAATACGCCAAACATGTAAATCCTATTTTACACTAGATTGTAAGCTTTGAGAACTTCAATAGCCAGTTTGCGATAAGCTTTGGAACCAGCTGACCGCTCGGAATGTTCAATAATGGGCGTGCCAAACGATGGCGCTTCTGCTAGGTCAACATTACGAGGAATTAATGTCTTAAACACGCGATGAGGAAAATGTTTTTTCACTTGGCTGACTACGTCCTTGGCCAAGCGCAGTCGCTTATGATACATCGTCAACAACGCTCCTAAAATATCCAAGTCTGGTTGTAGACTATTTTTAACTAACTCGATCGAGTTGAGTAGCTGACCTAAACCTTCTAAGGCGTAGTACTCACATTGTACCGGAATCAGGACATCATCGGAAGCCACTAAGCTGTTGATGGTAAGTAGGCCGAGACTCGGCGGACAGTCAACTAAAATAAAATCGTAGTCATTGCGTACTTCGCGGAGAGCTTCTTGCAGCTTGTATTCTCTGTTATCTTCGTTTACCAGTTCGATGGCTGCTCCAGATAAGTCCTGTCCCGAAGGTAGTAAATTTAAGCCCTGTACAGTTGTACCAGCAATCGCCGCCGTGGCTGATTTATGCCCAGACAATACGTCATATACTCCCCGATCACCTTCTTCTAGCCTGACTCCTAAACCACTAGAAGCATTCCCTTGCGGATCAAAATCCACCAACAAAACAAACTTGCCGAAAGTAGCCAGGGCAGCGCCTAGATTAATAGCAGTGGTAGTTTTGCCAGTACCGCCTTTTTGATTGACGATTGAGATAATACGAGCCATTTGGAATTTGGAATATAGAATATTGAATTTGGGATTAAGAGGCGTGAGTTTTCTGTCCTCAATCCTTAACTCTTGCTTCTTGCTTCTAATTTATATTGTAAGCTCATCAAGACAAATTGACAAGTTGGTTTAATATCGTACAATAGTGTTTATCAGGCCGAAGTGGCGGAATTGGCAGACGCGCTGGATTCAAAATCCAGTGAAGGAAACTTCTTGAGGGTTCAACTCCCTCCTTCGGCAAATATAAAAATAACCCTCTAAAATGAAGGTTATTTTTTATTGAAATGAATACTACCTCTTGATATTTACCTCAATGTACACTCCTACCTACCAAACCATCTCGAATCGACTTCACATGTTTAGCCATATTCTCTAGCCTGGTTGATTCATCTTGAGCAGCATCTAATCTTTTTCCAGCTTCTTCTAACTGATAACGCTCTAGGCCGCCTTTCTCAGTCGGATCATATTGAAACATAGTATGCTTAGGATTATCATCTCTCAAATATGTTGCTTTTTCTCCCTTCCTGTTCTGATCATCTTCCCCCAATCTAGCTCCAGCTTCCTCAGCTAGTTTATATAATCCTTGCACTTCAGTCGCTAATTCTTCAACCACCAGATCTTGCTGAACTGATTCCTGTAGCAACAAACCATGTGCTCTGTCTAAGGCCTCTGGACCATTACCTTCTTTAATTGCCTGAGTCATAGTATCAAAACGACTTCGTTCGGCAGAGGCACTTGTTATATCCCTTTCTCTGCTTTGTATTTGCCCTCTAACCCTTTCTTGATACTGCGCAAGACTCTCGTTTCCTTTCATATTGGCTTTTCCATACCGCCTAATGTCTTTTTCGGCTATTGCAACTCTCTCTCCCTCCTTATCTGCTAGTTGCTGGAAATGTACAACTGGATCTTCACCCTCCGGGAATTGTTGCTCAGCTCTTTCAAGCTTTCCGGTGGGGCGTGTTTCGAAATCGCTTTCCTCTTCATCAAACCTAAAATCAGCGTTTCCCTCGGAAGATCCTCCTTCGGCGACTGGCATTGGTCCACTCATATTTATACGTTAGCTTATATACTATTTATTAGTTGACCCTGTTGGTCAACTCAATTGAATCCTTAAGTAGTTGTTTAAACACACTTTCCTTAAAACTAAACACCCAATCACCTTTATTTCTAGCCACTTTCCCAATCGTTGCCACTAACGGCAGGCAAATCTCGCCTCCCTGATTCTTCTTGTCTAACTTTATTACATTATACAGCATTTTAAACGGAAAGTCAATGCTGTTCTGGAAGCCATATTGCTGAAGAATTTTTCTGATCCTGAGAACTTCTGACTTTTTTATCTTACCCAGCAAATAACTCATTTGACTTTCCACCAACATACCCATCGCCACTGCCTGACCATGGGTAATTTTATGTTTACTGACTTTTTCAATGGCATGCCCAACCGTGTGACCAAAGTTAAGCACTGACCGTAAACTTGTAATTTCTCGTTCATCCGCCGACACCACTTTCCCCTTGGCGGCCGCACATATTTTAATAAGTGTTGTGAGTTTTTTCAAGTTAGGCCTTTTAAAATTGATCGGATTATTTTCCAGTTTTGTAAAAGCAGTCCGATCAAACAAAATCAACGTCTTGATTAATTCTGCCATTCCTTCTTGCAACTGACTTTCCGGCAGTGACTGCAAGAATTGCGGAGTCACCAATACTTTCTGTGGCTGATAAAATGTACCGATAATATTCTTGGCGTACTGAGAATTGATGCCGTTCTTCCCACCGATCGAGCTGTCCACCATTGCTAACAAGGTAGTCGGCACCTGCCACAAATCTACCCCCCGCATATAGATAGAAGCTATAAAGCCAGCCAGATCCCCCGTCACTCCTCCGCCCAAAGCAATCACCAGAGTATCCCGAGGATATTGTCGGCGAGCTATTTTAGCCAGTAACTGAGCAAAGACAGGAAAAGACTTGGCTTTCTCGCCCGCTGGAAAAGTGACCAGATCTGTCTTGGTCACTGAACTAATTTTTTGTTCAATAGCCCGGCCATATAATTTGGCAACCTGATTATCGCAGAACAAAACAACTTGCTGATATTGCTTCTTTTTAAGCTCATCTCGTAACAAATCAGCTGGCTTTTTATCCAGAATAATAATTTCGGATGTACGATTGTCCTCGAATTGAAGATTAATTTTGGTCATTAAGCTAACTTGCTAACTGCCTGCACTTTCTCAATTAGTTTTTCCATCTCGGTAAAATCAAGCATCTGTTGTCCGTCACAAAGAGCTTTATCCGCTTGCGGATGGATTTCCACAACCAAACCAGAAGCACCGGCCACCACCCCCGCTAGAGCTAAGGGTTCGACCAGCGGTACCTCCCCCGCTGCGTGTGAAGGATCAACAAACACGGTGTAATCTGTTTCTCGCCTAATTTTATTTACGGCTGCTAAATCTAATGTGAAACGACTGCTATCACTAAAAGTCCTTATTCCTCGTTCGACTAGTACCACTTCGGGATTTTTATCAACTTTAAGATAACTGGCCGCACCTAGCCAATCTTTTAAATCAGCCGCTAACCCCCGCTTCAAGAAAACAGGCTTATCTTGCTGAGCCAAAGCCTTCAAAAGCTCGTAATTTTGCATATTGCGGGCGCCTACTTGCCAGAAATCAACCACTGCCTCCATGTCCCTTATTTGAGAGGAATCAGTGATTTCCGTTAGCCATTTAAGATCGTGTTTTTCCTTGGCTTCCTTGATCCAGGATAGTCCCTCATTACCTACTCCTTGAAAGCTATCGGCTGTCGTGCGTGGCTTGTGAATACTGCCCCGCATGATCTTGAGGCCAGCTTTTTGCAGAAATTCGGCTGTCTTTAAAATCTGCTCTTTGCTTTCGACGGCACAAGGACCGGCGATGATTTCTAAGTTTTCTTGGGAAAATTGTTTAGTCATGATTGTTAGGAATAGCTGCCCTGGTATACTTTGAAGACACATCGGTTTTCCCCGGCGAGGAAAACCGACTCCGCGATCGACCTCGCTCCCCCCGATCAGATCGGGGATCCGTGCCCGCTCGGCCGATCAAGGGTCTTCTTAAGTACACCAGGGTAGCTATTTTATTTATTAATAAACTTTAATATTTCAGGAGTCAATTTATCAGCCGTCAACCCTCGAGCATTATACAAATCCTCCGTCCGGCCTGACTCACCAAATTCATCATTAATACCAAAAGACTTTAGAGGTGTCGGCTGATTTCGGCTTAGTGCTTCGGCGACAGCCCCACCTAAGCCACCAATAATAGTGTGATCTTCGATCGTGACAACTTTACCCGTTTTCTGGGCTGACTCAATCAGTAATTTTTCATCAAGAGGTTTGATAGTGGCCATATTTAGCACATCGGCTTTGACATTTTTTGCCGCCAACATCTTTGCCACTGCGATCGCCTCCGCTGTCATCGTGCCACAAGCCACAATTGTAACATCATCGCCCGTTAGTAACTGATCGCCTTGGCCGATTACGAATTCTTTTTTGCCGGACAATTCAACGACATCAGTTACTTCGTGCCGCGGCAGGCGCATATAGACGGGTCCTTTATGCTCAACCATCGCTCGCGTGGCTAATTTAGTCTCGTGGGCACTGGCTGGAGCCAAAACAGTCATATTAGGTAAAGCCCGCATTAAAGCCATATCCTCAACTGATTGATGACTAGAACCATCCTGACTGGCAGATAAGCCAGCGTGCGTTCCGACCAGTTTAACATTTAAGTTAGGCAAAGCCACGGCTGCCCGCACCTGCTCGTTAGCTCGACTAGTGATAAAAACAGCAAAGCTAGCCGCCAGGGATATCTTGCCACTAGCCGCTAAACCGGCAGCTACACCGATCATATTCTGCTCGGCGATACCGGCGTTAAAGAAACGCTCCGGATAACGCTCAGCAAATGCATCTACCTTAGTCGATTTAGTCAAATCGCCACCGAGAACTATCAAGTCAGGCACCTCCTCAGCAATTTCCAACAAAGTTTCCCCAAAAGCTCCTCGCAGTGATTTTTTATTTATTTCTGTCATTTTTTCAACTCCTTAAGTGATTTTAGTAGTTCTCTTTCTGACAAAGGCTTGCCGTGATACTCATTAGCCGTCTCGATAAAAGATATTCCCTTGCCTTTGACGGTATTGGCGACAACAGCCGTTGGTTCCCTCGAACTCTGGGCTGACTCAATCGCTTCTTCAATCTGCTCTAAATTATGGCCATCAATTTCCAACACATTCCAGCCAAAATTAGTTAGTTTCTCGCCAATATCCCCTAGATCAGTAATATTTTCCGTTGGTCCTTCTAGTTGCATGCCATTGTCATCAACAATCAGAGTTAGATTGCTTAATTTGTGTTGATTGGCGAACATTAACGCTTCCCAATTCTGCCCCTCTTGGAGCTCACCGTCACCAACGAAAACGTATGTCTGATGCTTCTGGTCATCGATCTGAGCCGCCAATGCCATACCACATCCCACCGATAAACCCTGCCCGAGAGAGCCGGTCGAAAAATCGAGGCCTGGCGTCTTATTCATGTCGGGGTGACCCTGTAAAGACGAATCCAGCTCGCGCAACGTCTCCAGCAATTTCCGGTCAAAATAACCCGTCAGCGCTAAAGTAGCGTACAAAGCCGGAGCAGCGTGACCTTTACTAAGCACAAAACGATCTCGCTCAGGCCACTTCGGTTCAGCGGGACGGTGCCGTAGCTTAAGACCATACAAAACAGCCAAAACATCAACGATCGAAAGCGAGCCGCCGGGATGACCCGAGTCAGCTCGACAGATCATTTTGAGAATTTCTGCGCGGGCTTCCTTGGCCAAATCTTCAATTTTCTGACGTTCTTCTTCAGTCATAAGTTTTTGCCATTAGTAGCTACCTAGACAGCTAAAATAGGGGCACTCCTCACGCAAGGCCGCAAATAATTGTTTCACCGCCTCATCCTCCTGGCTACCCTTGAAGGTGATGAAAAACAGGAACTGCTCCGGATTTTCCGGATTCTGCTTGGACTGTAGATAAGTCAGATCAACCCCATTCTCAACAAAGAAATTTAACACATCGCGCAAGGCACCGACTCTGTTTTTCACCGCTAGAGAGACAGCTGTTTCCGTACCAGCCGTTTGTTTGTCTTTTTCCCGACTTACTACCCAGAAATTAGCGTGGTTCAAGTCTTTGTCCTCAACTTTTTTGGCCAGCGGCTTCAACTCCGGTAAATTAGGTAAAGACGACAGATTAACTAACGCGGCCGTGTTCTTTTTCTTACGCGCTTCAAATAACGCTTTTTGGTTGTCATCGCACACTCGCAATTCGGCTTTGCCCAACTTCTGCTGCAGCCATTTTTGACATTGATCAAGAGCTTCCTTGACTCCATAAACCACAGCTACATTCGCCATCTTACTTTCCCGTGAAACTAGGTTGAAATGGATTGGCACCGTTATCTTGCGTATCACCGACAGTTTTTGCTTACCCACTTCAAATAGAATATCAGCAGCGGAGCCAGTGACCGGATGACATTGCGGCACCACACCCAAGTCCATATTACCTTTTCTGACCTCAATCAGCAATTGCTCAATGTTATTATTCGGTTCTCCTTCGCTCTGCCTGCCAAATTCTTCTCTGACCGCCTCTTCTATTAATGACAAGCGCTCTCCCAAGAAACCAATCTTAACCCCACCTTGCAGAGCAATCATGGCTGACTGAACTTCGCGGTAGATAGACCGAATGTCTTCTTCTTTGACTAATTTCGTTTGTTTCGCCAGTCCCTCGACTACTTCATCAAATCGTACCGGAGAAAATACCGGTAGCCCGGCTTTCTTTTTCTCCCGACCAATTTTTTGGGCCTCCCGCGCCCTCTCCTCTAAGAGCTTTAAAATACCACTGTCGATTTGATTTATTTTTTCTCTTTGATCTTTTACCATTGTTTTAAATTAAGTTACTTATAGATAATAACACATTTATCAAAAAACCGGCCCTATGACCGGTACGTTTTTGAATAAACACAAAACCTACCAGTCTTAAAAGTCGGTAAAGTAAAAGCTGAAATAGATTTCGTTGATTAAGTTTTTCATGTTGAGTGTATTGTATCAGAGGCTCTCCAGTTGTCAAGAAAAAAAACGTGGAACGAAATCACTACTCCAAAAATCCCATAATCTTCTTTACTGAATCTGCCACCCGCCCTTCGGTGTTAACTACCTTATCAGTCAGGGCAGCATACAAATCCTTCCGCTCCCGATAAACGCGTAAGGAATTTTTGACAATTTCGTCCGCTAAAATCTCTTTTTGTCGGGCTGGATCACCTTTATGCTCTTTGGTAGTCGCCTTCACTTGTTTAGCTGTTTTTTCATCTAAGATCGGCCTTCTCGTTTCTGTCTGCCGCATTTCCGCTCGTCCAATTCTTCGAGCCAAGACTTCTTCGTCAGCCGTCAGCAACACCACCAAAGCTCTGGGGGCTGAATCTAAAATCACCTTACCAATCTCACCGTAAGTGCGATCATCATTTTCACGCACCACATTATTAACACAAGCACCACCGCCCATACTGATAACTATATCCTTTTGTTGTAATAAATCACGCAATACTTCCAGCTCGAGTTCCCTAAATTTTTGCCAAGAAGTGCCCCCTTTAGTCAGCTCGTCAATACTTTGGCCGGCCTGAGCCACAATTTCATCATCCATATCCCGGAAATCCCACTCCAAACGCTGAGCCAAGTTGCGACCAACCGTCGACTTACCCGTTCCGCAATAGCCGGTGAGAAATATTTTGTTATATTTATCAGTCATCATATTATAAATTCTGGGCTTTATGTCGTAAATAGTGATCCATTAGCACTAACGCTGCCATGCCGTCAACAATTGGCACTGCTCGCGGCAATACACAGGGATCGTGACGACCAGTCGCAGCTAATTTTACCTTCTTTCCTTCTTTATCTACCGTTTCCTGCTCCTTACTAATAGTAGCTACTGGTTTAAAAGCGACGCGGAAATGGATATCCTCGCCAGTACTAATCCCACCAAGCGTGCCACCCGCATGATTAGTGCAGGTTTTTATTTTACATCCTTGCCTGCCGGCAGGCAGGGTGTCGCTGGCACAAAAAACATCGTTGTGCTTGCTCCCCCGCATCTCGGCCGCTGCAAAACCAGAGCCAAATTCAAAGCCCTTAGTCGCCCCAATACTCATCATCGCTTTGGCTAAATCAGCTGGTAGTTTATCGAAAACGGGCTCGCCGAGGCCTGTTGGAATTTTCCGAAGTACGCCGCGAATAATACCACCGAGAGAGTCACCCTCTGCTTGCACTTCTTTGATTAATTTAACCATTTCCTTGGCCGCCTGTTTGTCGGGACAACGTACGGTATTGCTTTCTACTTCTTTTTTGGTAACTTTGCGATAGTCGAGATCGGCTTTGATATCCCCAATTTGCTCTACATAGCTGATTATCTCCACGCCAAATTTTTCCCGTAAATATTTTTGCGCTACAACGCCAGCTGCCACCCGCGCTAAAGTTTCCCGCGCCGAAGCTCGCCCGCCACCCCGCCATTCACGAATTCCATATTTCGCCTGGTAAGTAGCGTCAGCGTGACCGGGACGATATAGATTTTTCAAGTGGTCATAATCTTCAGCCCGCGCATCTTTATTGCGTGCGATTAATAAAATCGGGGTGCCAGTTGTTTTCCCCTCCATCACGCCTGACATGATTTCAATCTTGTCTTCCTCTTGACGCTGAGATGTGATATCGCTTTGACCCGGTCGACGACGGTCTAGCTCAACTTGGATGTCTTTCGCCATCAATTCTAATCCCGGCGGGCAGCCGTCAATAATAGCGGTCAACGCTCCCCCGTGTGACTCACCAGCTGTAGTTACTTGAAATAATTGTCCAAATGTATTGCCTGGCATAGGGTTGATATTATTTTTCGTTTAAGCCAATTTATTAAGAAGTATATCCTAATTCTTTTGCGGCTATTTCTACTTCCCGTTTAAACATCGGATGAAATGAATTAACTATTTTCGTAATACAATCACTCATCATCCGACCCACCTCCCGTCGTGCGTCTATATCAGCGGTTAATAATTTTAACATTCCATCTCGAATATCATGAACTAATATATTTCGAATTGCTCTGTAGGTAGTTTTTCTTAAAGCTTCATCAGGATCAACTATCTCTCCTTCTTTATCAGCAAAACTTTGCTTCAATTTTATCATCTCTTCATTTTGAAATATTTTATCATCTATGTCCGCTAGTTCCGCGGAGAATTCTTTTTCACTCTGATATTCCCCATTAGTCATCCAATTCACATTCTGTACTATACGCTCCACTTCATAAAAACGCTCTCTTTCAAATGCGATAGGTTCACCTTTTATCTGGAATGTTTTTTTATCAAACTTAACTTGTATAATATTGCGTCCATCGTCTAAAAAAGTAAAATCTGTGCCACCGAAACGAGTAAAAAAACTAAAAGTTGATGCAGCATTTTTGGTGATATCGGCTAGATCATTACCAATCTGTGCTTGATCGAAGATTCCCTCTTTTTTAAATCCTTCAAAGGGAACAACCAATTGTCCTTGAGGACATTGGTCACTAATCGCTCCTTCTATAATTGAATATAGACCGCGAGGAGTTATTAAAACTCCTTCTGGAAAACCATTGCTGAATTGTTTACCAACAAGTGATCGATCTTTTACTAGACTCAATCCTATGCCTTTATGGTGATCTGTCTTTCTAGTCTGTTTTTTTGTTTTCATGTTTGGAAAATAATCTTCACCTTTCTTGGCATCATTTTGCCTTCGGCGCCTGCTGACAGTCGCATTATTCAAACTTCTTTTCCCAGCATTACTGCCTGCTACTGTTCGTAAAAAACTTTCATCATCAGATCTAGTAACAAACTCTACCTTGCTAGCATCTGCATCAGTGAGTAAGTCACCAAAGCGATATTCTCTTCCATCGCTAGTATAACTATAATCTTCAGGTTCAGAAGCATAGTGTAAAACCAATTTTCTATACCAAGGAGCATTCAACTCTTCACGCCGATTGATAGAATTCATAACTTGATCATGGGGCATTGATTCCGGCTCCTCCAAATACACAGCATCAACCATGCAATATGGACATCCCTTTTTGCAACCAAAAGTCGGTTGCAGGGCAATCAAATTATCCATGATTATCTTCAGCTCTCTTCGAGAATATTTTTTCTCTAAGCCAAGCGGTAATTCAGTATGGGGTTGGCCCTCTCTTTGCTTGACAACCGCATCTTCAACAGTTGCTCTTACTTTCTTAGAAAAATATTTTTCCCAATAGCTAAAAAAAGCAATCGCGCGATCAGGATCATCTCTAAACAGGCCACCCAGATACTCTGACAAACTCCCCTCTGCATCGATGACTTTCAATTGCCGCGCTAGTTCGTGTGGAGATAATTGATAGACATCTTGTGAAGAGTTTTCAAAAGATGATTCGACTGAATCAGGTTCCCTCTCGTCAGGAATAAATCTTTTTATTTCTGTCATTGAATATGATATCAATTAATTATTTATAAGCTGTGGCTGGCAAACCAATATACTTTCTGACTATTCTTTCCACATACTTATAACTAACGGTCAATCCGGTCACAATCTTCACTTGCTTCACCGCCTGATGAATAAACATTTGATCGCCGGTAATAGTCTGGCATTTTTTGCGGCGGGCTTGTTTGATTAAAGTTGTCTGTACCGGTGAATAGATTGCGTCGAAAACGATTTTCTTCGATAAAATATATTTTGCCTCGATTGGGCAGACGCTAGTTTTTGGTCGCCCCGATGCAGACCTGCCTTGCCGGCAGGCAGGTCGGGATCCCTGCTGGCGTCGGGACATCCCTACCGAAGTCGTATTAAGCAAAACATCATAGTCTAACTCACTTATATACTTTTTGGCAACCACTTTCCCGCCAAAATAGTTAGCGATGACGTCGGCTTTATTTTTATTACGACCCCAGAAATACAGATTGGCTTTTTTATCTTTCATCGCTTGAGCAGCGGCCCGGGCAGCACCACCGTAGCCGAGAATCAACGCTTTTTTGCCTCGTAAATTATATTTTTTAAACGCTCCAATCACCCCATAATAGTCAGTATTATAGCCGATTAATTTATTACCTTGTTTCTTCACTGTATTAACTGCGCCAATCGCCAACGCTTTTTTATCAATCCGATCGAGGTACTTCATAATCGCCAGCTTGTGCGGCATTGTTACCGAAATCCCGACAAAATTCAACGAGCGTAACAAGAAGTTCATCTCCTGCGGCACAATGCCTTCGAAATACAAAGCTACTAAATCCTGTTTACGATCCTTGGCTAGCGTATTATAAAGCGGCGGTGTCATTGACTTGGCAATGTTTTCGCCGTAGATACCGCCTATTTTGGTATGAGGGGTGGTTAGCATTTATGCTTTATTCTTTAGTTTTATCAACAATCTTTATCTTAGGCTGCCGGCTTGATCTCTGGAACCCTTTATTTGTTTTAATCCTTTGCGCTAGGCCGCTTTTCGTTTGCCCTTGAGGCGCTCGCTTCTCCTTTTCACGCTTAACCGTACGAGTTGATGGCTCGCCATATTTTTCTTCGAGTTCTTCTGGAGTTAGTCGTTTTTGGGGCATAAACCTATTCTTGAAATTCATATTCGATATAACCTAAAAATTGAGTCTCGGTCGGCTGCTTGGCACGCAGCTCGCTCGTATCTAAAACATCGCGAACGTCAGCTTCTTCTATTCCCGGTATTTTAGTTTTGTCAGCTCCATAAATATAAAATTTTCCGGCAGAATTTCCTTTAAGAAGGTTTTATACCTGAATTCGGATTCATTTGTCTTGCCTTTTATAGTCCCCTCATTCTCAACAGGGAACTTTTCCTTGGTGATCTCAGGAGATGATTGGAATGGTTTTTCAAGCATTTTGCTGATTAACTCGCCTTTTTTAATCCATTATTAATACCATCTGAATCGGACAAACTTGCCCGAACACCTTCAATAATCTTTTTCTCAAACCCAATTAGAATTTCCTCGATCTTCGGCCAAATAGGCTCTTCAGGTTCTGATTTTAGGTGAGAAACAAGAATTTCTCGAAGTTCTTTTTTAAGGCCATTCTTATAACCTATTCTAGCTCCTTCAAGATCTGACCAATGAGTATTTGGAGAAACTCCATGTTTTTTTAGAATGCTTTTATCATTTAACTCCAGAAAAATATACTTTGGATCAATTAAATGCAAACTATTTACCAACGTATCGATACAAAAATCACCTATTACGTATCTACCCCTAAATTTTGACCTTGTTTCACTTATAATATAACGTATTTTATCTTCAGCCGTAAATTCAGTAAAAGCCTTTTTTTCTTTATCTTGTAAAAAAGTTGAAAAACGATCGGCTAACTCCCGATTTGAAAATTCAAATGTATAACTGCCACACATACCATTCTCATGAACACGATCAGTGTCTAAAATTATCACTGGAATTCCCACGATCTTTGCTTCCAATCTAGCATACCTAAAGCCATGGTTACCTGATTCCCAACGACCATCACAACATTCTCCATCTTCAATTGCCTTGCCTTTTTCATAATCTCTTAACCACGATGGGCTGCTGCTGGCCGTAGTGGTATACCCTGAGCCAATTTCCGATGTTTCCCAACTCAAACCGTCTTCTGATCTAGTAAAATTAACATGACCAAGGCCATAATAACCAATATCACGCGTGGGTACACAATAAAAATTTCTCTGAGCCGGAGCCTGATCCAATTCTTTAACCCACTCTACCGAAGTCTCTTGTAAATATTTGTAGTGTCCATGGAATAAATCTTCTACCCTTTTTCGGAGGAACCGCAGCCGATGAGGTTTTATCACACCTGATGGTTCGTAGGCCGTATCTATATTTCTCTTTATTCTAGTAGTCAATTTAGAATACCCAGCCACGTCCATGGCATTAATCATACTCATAACATACCTTTCCTCTTTATCCAAATCTAAATCTTCATCATCCGGTCGTAGTTCCATATATTTTCCAAATCCCGACTCACTCATAATTATTTTTCTAACATACTTTTTGTATACTCCTTCTCTATTTTACCCTTTATCTGAAGTTCAGATTATTTTCTAGTATAGATTCAATTCAAACTACCGCAAAAACTCTCCCACAAACTTCTTCACGTTAGTTACCGCTTTCCCTTGATTCTCATATCGCGGACTAGTAGCACATGTGACAACATCTGCATTTTCAGCTACCGCCAACAAATTCTCTAGTAACTGCTCCGTGCCCGGCTTCCCAAAAATATCAAAATCTACGTCTAGAATAATATCATAGCCTTGCCGCTTTAAATCTTGCATTAATTCAACTAAATATGTAAAAGATTTCATCACCTCCGGGGAAATATCTTCAAACCTATCCTGTCGCGCATATTCTAACACCGTATTCATTTCTGATATACCTTCTGGAGTAGAAACATGGCTGGATCTACCCCTCAGTGATTTTCTTCTATTTGCTTCATCGACAACATTTAGATCTGATTGACCACTGCAAAAGTACATTTTGTCAATTAGTCCCGCCCGCAAATCTGGCTCAGTGAAATTTTTGATGTTTAATTTATCAACAACTATTTCCTGTTTAACATCTGCCCTCGAACTCGCGGTAGAATCAGGACAAGGCAACAAATCCAAATGCGCATCTAGTCTAATTAAAGCTACCTTATCTCCCAAAACACCAGCCTCCCTCGCTTCCTGCCAAGCAAATTTGGCATGAACATGATTATCAAAAACATATAACGGTTTGTCCTCCTTAAAATACAAATGATAATTTTTTAATCCATTATAATGCTCATATTCGGCCCAGGGGAAACCATTTTCATCATAATAGGCTTCGTGATCCAATTCAGCGTGACGGCTATCTTGACTTAGCCCAATCTCTGCTGGCGAAGTAGATAAGACCATTGCCGGAATTTCATAGCCAGCTGCGGTATGTTTTGCTGATTCTTTATATTCCGTATTTACATACTTACCATCTTTAAATTCAAGAAACCCTTTATACGATTCTGGAAAGGGTTCATGAGCTTCAGATTCAACTGCTTTTCCCAAATTTTTTTCTCCAGTCATGATGAAAATTGCTCTCTAAACCAAAAACTATATACTAAAGCCAGAAATTTGCGACTTGGGAGCTGATGATGCTTCAATAATTGAATTATTGAATAAAACATTAACCAGAATCCGATAATGATCTTCTTTATTAAGATCAAGCTGATCTAAATCAATTTTCTGAGCATTTGGATCCGCAAGTTTATCTCGATCACTACGATCATGCGTGAAATTAGGATCGATTTGCAAAAAATTATCCGTTGCTGCTTTCAATTCTGACAGTTTTTGCTCAACCATTTGTTTTAGGGAATCACGACTAGGCGGTAAAATTAAGTATTCCGGACAATAAGGTTGATAGATTTCAGTGGAAGTGCCACCCTCGTAGTTTTCATATAATTCGGATTGATATTTTAGAAAATCATCTATTCCTCCAACCGGCTTTTTACTGGCCAGATACTTCTCTAAATCACCTTCATCAGCCGCACTATTATCAGCTTCGATAACTATAAATCCATTTTCTAATAGCTGCTCAATATTAAAGGTGACAAAGCCACGATTTTTAAGTCCCTTCTCTCGGGTGAGAAAAAATGATCTTCTTCTCTCTGCTAACAATTTTTCGGCCTGCGCCCGCTGTTCAACATCCGGTAGGTCTTCCGCTAATTTTTCCATCTTCTCAGTTTTCCAGTTGGTCATCTCTGATTTCTCCCCAAAAAAATCAACCGCGTTTCCTGGTTGGACTACCTCGTGATAAGCATAATGTACTAACACCCTTTCATCTTCTAATTTTGGCCTTTCTTTATTTTCGCTTTGGCAATAAATTAAATTCGTTTGGGTCTCAGCTTGCCATAGCTTAAACAATATATCAAAAATAATTTTAGCTTCTTGTTTATTTATAGTAGGAATGTCCATCTTAGTAAGAGATGATTTCATCTCGGATTGCATTTTTTCTGTTAAATAAGATTGGAATTTATTTATCGTTCGCAAATATTCTCGTTTATACTCTTTAGCAATAGTGTTTACTTGTGGTGAGGACTCTTCTAAATCACCTTCTGTAATTGTCTGACGGCAAAACGATTCCCACAACCCATCAAACAAAGTATTTAAATACATACCTTTCCCGGATTCAAGTCCCATATATTCCCAACAGCTCAGAGTAAAACTTTTACTCTCAATACTTATCTCTAGCTCATCCGGGATCTCTCGTCTTATTTTCGTCATTAAATCTAAAGTTCTTTCTTGTTCTTCTTGCTCCGGCGCTTTTCTTCCATCCCTATCTGCTCGTAAAAAATCGTTAAATTGCAAAGCAATACCTTTTTCTGCTAATAACGCACTTACTCTTTTTAGCTGTCGGCTAATATCCGCTACCAACACATCATAACGTTCGTCTAGAAAATTGCCTGGCGTTTTTTCTTCTTTAAGATGCTCCCACACTTCTCGTAGAGCATCTATCATACCAGCAATGGCTGACGAACTAATTGTAATATCAGTGTCCGCTATCAGAGCTTCATCATCCCATTTTCTAGCCCTATCATATTCCCTTGCAATTACCTCTCTGATATCAATTGCCGTCTGCGCATACATCGCGTCATCACCTTTCTGGCAAGCAGACGTTAACTGCCGAAATTCCACTGCTGACAATAACACTCCCGCGTTTTGAGGATGATTTTCTGACAATTGATTATTGGGCTCAATCGGAACATCTATTTTAATACGTTGAGGACAACGAAGGGCTCTGCTTTGAGAAGAGCCATACTGCTTCACGTCATCCCTATTTCCATTAACCAAACTTATTGATTCAGCGGAAGTTCCTTTAATTTTAATATCGCTGGGATCTATCTGCCCGACAATTTCATATATTCTACCCACTGACTCTTGGTACTCTTGCTCACGCTGACTTAGATTATTACGCTCATTTTCCCTTTCTGTCTGAAAATATTGGTATTCAAGTCTGTCCATCTTTTAAATTTTAAGTATAAACCGACTGTTCAGGAAAATAACTTCAAGCAGCAATACTAAAATCTGCCAGTCCTTTTTTAATTATTTCATCATCTACCGCAGAGCCAGGTAGATAATCAACCTGCTCGGTGTAATTTATATCTTTAAAATATGATAACTGTACCCGAAAAAGTTTTTCATTAAACTCATTTCGGAAAATATCCTCTGTCTTAATAACAATATCCTTGATCGTGATATGATCCTTAATGATGAAATAAAGATCAACATAATCCTTCCATTTCGCCCGTCGACCTAGAGAAAAGGCTTTCATAGCTGCTAGCGTTAAAAGATCAGGTATTTTAATTATTTTATCTAGGCTGTTTTGGTATTGAATTTTATAAGGGTAATTATAAAAAGTTACTTTAACTTCTTTGGATAAAAAAGTGTACTCACCTGGTTTATCGACTAATATTCTAGATACTGGAGTAAACGATTTCACTTTTCTGGCAATATTTCTATTGTCAAATTGTTTATAAGAAAAGAGGTCAAAATCTATTGATCGTCTATGCCCAAGATGTAAAGCGATGGCCGTACCTCCCACCAATCCAAAATCACCACTGACTACTTTAAGTAAGGGAAATAATTCAGTTTGCTCTTCCGTCAGTATTTCTTTATGCATATCTAGTAAAATATAAATTAAAATAATTGATTATCTCGGGACGATAATTGCATCTGCCCATGGCGGACTTTTTGGCGTTTTCCCGAAATATTTTAGCTACCTTTTTAATACCCAAAATCTTAATCATCTCTTGCACTTCATCCCAATCACCATAATTCAAAACCGCCTCGACAATAGACTCGGGCGAGAGTTGGTCATAATTCTTCGTATACCAAACCAGGTGGGAATGGCGTTTGATAAACTGATTTATATTCATGTGAGCACAGATTTAACGCAAACTTTTACCCCGCAAGCCTGCGGGGCAGGCAGATTTACACCCGCCCGCCATCAGCTGCGCTTCAGGCGCTAGCGGGCAGGCAAATACACAGATTACTTATTAAAATCTGCATATTTATATTATAGCAAAACATTAGAAAAAAAGCAAGGGTTTTTGTTGACTAAATTTGGCTTAAATAAAGGCTTTCTGGGTATTTTGGGAAAAAATCACTCAAAAACCCTTGACAAGATTTGACATATATGTTAGTATGTGGCATTACGATAGGGGAGCGTCGAAGAACATTACAATCGAATATAACAAGAGAGAGCACCTGCGGCCTATCCAGGCTATGGTGACTAGCGCGGCGAAAGCTGGGTTAAAATACTAAAGCTCTCTCTTTGTGTCCGGAAGAGCTTTTTTTGACGGTTGGTGATTGATCGCCACCGTCACGTTAACCGGCCTAGAGAGGAGAATAAGGCTTGCCCGCCATTTACATGCCTTAGGTATGTGGGCGGGCCTTCCCTCTTCTCTAGGATGGTTAAATGTTTGAACTTTACATCTACTACTGGTTTCAAGGATTTCTTTCTGCCTGTGTTCTCAACTGCGTTAGAGAGCAAAGGCGGGAAGAAATCCTGAACCAGTAAAGGCCCAATTCCGCATAGTGCGGGATGGTTGGGAGCTACACTGACTGGTTGAGAAAAATTACAACCTCACAGGAGCTTTACAATGCTGAGCCTTACGATCGCTGGTGTCCCCGTTCTCATGTCCAAGTTCTTCAAGCAGGAGGACGCTGACGCTATGCTGGATGCCATTGGCAACGCCGAGCGGGTGGTTTTCATTGACACCGCTGCGACGTCCCCGCTGTACAACCTCATCACCGTTTTGTGCCACCGAGACGTCAGGGTGATCATCCGCGACCACCACGACGTCCTCTTCCCCAACAACGAGCGGGAGGAGCAGGTCAAGAGTGCCGCCCAGGCCATCCGTAACTTACTGGGTGACGCGGCGATCATCTCCGATCGCGCTAATCACCCCGCCTGCTCGACCCTCATCGAGATGGGTGAGTTCAAGGGTAAGGGCACAGTCATTGTGGCCGACCCAGATCCGGACGGCTTGACCGCCACGATGAAGGCGGTGGGTAACATCTACCCCGAGCTGGATGCCGATGCGGCGATCCTTGACGGAGCCCGTAGCGAACAGACGGCCGAGAACCTCAGCCCCCTGGCGCTGCTCCTCTGCAAGGGTCTCTCTACTCTCCCGCTGTATAATCCTCAGCGACCGCAGATCAGCGAGCTCGCCAAATCCATGCTGTTCAACGAGTTCTCGTCAGCTGTGGCCGGCAGCCCGCAAGCTCACCAGGCGCTGGAAAATCGCGTCAATGCCTACGAAGCAGCTGTGGCTGTGGCCGAGGCCGAGCGCCTGGCCGAGTTGGCCGAGGTTCTGGTCCCCGGGCTGGTGATGGTGGACACGGTCGGCGCCGAACGCTACGACCTGACCACCCTGACCAACAAGCTGGTGGCTCTGGAGGCGAAGGTCACCGTCATCCGCAAGGACAACGGCCCGATCGCCAACCCCAGCCTCGGATTCGGTGGCGTGCAGATCTCGCTGGCCGTGGTCAAGTCCTCCCAGGACAAGATTAACCTGATGGGTCTCAAGCCCGACGGTGTCGAGTCCTCGCCCACGAGCGGCATCATCTCCAACATCCCCGTCCTCCTGCACTGCAGCGAGGCGATGTGGACGGAGACGGTCCGCCCCGGCCTGGAGCAGCTCCTCGCCGACTAGCGGCCAGCCACCAGGAGTACCCCACCTCCCCCGCTCACTCATGAGGTGTGAGCAACCACGGGATTCCATCCAAACCCTCACAGTTCATTCGACCTTTCAACCCGGGAGCGCTACTATCACAAGTACCGCTCCTCCTTTCAGAGAATGGAAGCCATAACTTGCATTTTCTGAAGGAGTCGCGAGCACACTGTTCGTGACTTACAAGTACCTTACAATTAACTAGCAAGCAATTATTCCCTGTCCCCAGAGGATCATTTTCGGTTTGAGTTAGTCACTGCTGATTAATTCGGATCGAGAATGATCAAAAACAGCGGGGTAAAGCCCCATGATAAAGGAAGAAAAATGGGCATCAAAGTTGAGATGATCGGGAATGAGAAGAAAAAAACCCCCTACATGGGGATCAACGTTGCTGACCAGGCCGCGCTCGCAGCCTGCACGCAAGGCAACATCAACCCCCACGGGGATCACCACCGGGAGACGTACGACAACGGGGGGTTCATGGAGAGCTGCCCGCCCGCCGTCAAAGAGGGCGAGACAGCGATCACCTTCGCCGCCCGCCAACGCACGCAGCCCCCGAGCGCCTGGGTATCCTCAATGCTCCCTCTGAACAACACCACCCTCCTGATCGAGACGCCCAACCTCGACTCCGTCGGCGCAGCCGCGGTGATCCTCCTGATCTGCAGCGGGCAGAACATCTACCCCTGCCACGAGCGGATCAAGCAGGTCGCCGAGGCCACCCTCGCCGATGGCGAACTGCCAGCCGAGCTGGAGGAGATCGCGGCCACCGTGGCCAAAAAGATCACCCCGCTGGCCGAACGGATCAACCTGATGCAGCGCTGGCTGTTCAATGAGAGGCTGCCCAAGTAGCAGCCCTGCACCCCCCTACTTGCTAGCTAACGAGGAAGAGAGCGTACTTTTACCCTTCTCTCTTCCTCCTTTTTCTCGAGAATGTGAATCCACCAATTCGTATTCTCAAGGAAAACTTATTCAATTACAAAACCCCACCCCCGCCTACAGTTTCATCTACTCTTACTCACTCTCTCAGTAAGAAAAGATGCTGACTGTAGGTAGGAATGGGGTTTTAATTTGGGCTGTAATTATGCCTTTAACAAAAACCTTAACCCCGCCAAATAACTCTCTTCTTTCTCTCCCTTGAACTGCTTAGCAGCAAACTTCTCAAACAATGACCGCTGCCGAAAATCCTCCCGCTGCGAAATGTCCGATAAATGCACTTCGACAAACGGCTTACCGGTATCCAGTAGAGCGTCCAACAACGCAACACTATAATGCGTCAGAGCGCCCGGATTAATTAATATCCCAGCACACTCCTCCGCCTCATCCTGCAAGAAATCAATCAACCGGCCTTCGTGATTGCTTTGGAAAAATTGCAGCTCCGCCTGATCACCCGCTTCCTTTTCCAACAGCTGGTTAATTTTGTCCAGTGTCAAATCGCCATACTGCTGGACATCACGCTGACCGAGCATGTTCAAATTAGGACCGTTGACCACTAATATTTTTTTCATTTGCGCTTAAGTTTAACTCCTAGAGATTCTAGCCCCTCCCAAAAATTAGGGAAGGATTTATTAACTACGTCTGGTTGTGATATTTTGACTCCGGATATTTTGACTCCCGCCACGGCAAACGACATCGCCATCCGGTGATCATGGTGAGTCTCGATAGCTGCCCCCTTGGGGTTACCGCCGTGGATTACAATATAGTCATCGCCTATTTCAGTCTTCACTTTTAGTTTTTTTAATTCGGCTTGCAGAGCGGTTAGTCGGTCTGTTTCTTTAACCCGTAGATTTTGCAGACCAGTAATTTTGGTTTCCCCTTCGGCAAAGGCAGCTACTACCGCTAAAGTCTGAGCGGTATCAGGCATACTATTCATGTCTATTTCTGCAATACTCTTGAGCTGAGCAGGACCAATTACCCGAATCCACTTGTCCGCTGAATTTTGATTCATTTTGCAGCCCATTTTGACTAACACGTCCGCAAACTCAACATCGCCTTGGGCTGAGCGCGGATCGATATTCTGCACTTTTACTTGGCCGCCCGCGACCGCCGCCAACGCCCAAAAATACGAAGCACCAGAAGCATCACCCTCGATCGTATACTGTGACGGCTGATAATCACTCTCAGCGCCAATAATATATTCCTGGTAATCATTATTGATCGCCTCCACGCCAAAATCGCGCAGGCCACTAATAGTCATATTGATATATGACGGCGACACTTGCTCGCCGACCACTTTTATTTCAATGCCTTCTTCTAATACTGGTGCAATCAAAAGCAACGCCGTAAAATATTGGCTGCTGACATCGCCATCAACACTTACCTGACCACCTTTCATTTTACCGCCCTTGATTTTTAGAGGTGGATAGCCTCTTTTGTCCACGTATTCAATGTCGGCCCCTAAACCGCGCAAAGCATTGACCAAATCACTAATCGGCCGCTCACGCATCCGATCGGAGCCATCCAGAATAATCTCTCCTGGCACCAACGAACACACCGCCGTCAGAAAACGCATCGTCGTTCCCGCTTGACCAACATTTATTTCGCCTTTGAATTCATTAAAATCACCGCCATTGCCGATCACTGTTACCTCGCCCCCATTTTGCGTAATCCCGATCCCTAATTTCCGCAAAGCTTCAGTTAAAGCAACGCAATCATCACAGCGCGACACGCCTTTAAGCTCGCTTGTACCTTTGGTTAAGCTAGCCATCACCAACGCGCGGTTAGTATAGCTTTTTGAACCCGGCACTTTGATTTCGCCCTTGATCGGATCTTTAACTGGAATTATTTCGATTTTTTTCATTTTAAGCTCGTTTAATTAACGCAAAACTAGTAACATTATTTTTCTGATCCTGGAGATCTTTGGCTAATATTTTTAAATCGAATAAATCAGCGCAGACTCGATTGGCCAGAACGGCTGTAGAAGGCGGTAATTTACCGGCGGCTAAGACTTTAGCAGCAGTGGCTTGATCAATTAGTTCGCCCTGACCACTCGCCGTTTTAATCCGGGGGAATTTTTTCTTTAAGGTCTCTCGACACTGTTTGATTGCCTGCGGATGAGAAATTATTTTTTTGACACTCGTTAAATTGACACCCTTTTGCGCTAACAAAAAATGCCTGATAGGATGATGCACTATCTGCACCATTCGACATTCACACTGGGCTAGGGCGTGCATGCTTTCCAAGACCGGTCCCCCAACAGAATTATAGATCGCCATTAGGCCATAATCTATTTTACCTGACTTGAGCTGCCGAATCACGCGCGCCGAATCATACAAATATTTTATCTTGTATTCACCAACTCCAAATTCTTTGTCGTAAGTACGGGCTACTTCTTCGTTAAAACTACCCTGTCCCCCTTGAATGCCAAGAACCGGCACAGCGTGTTGTTCTTTTTGCAACTCGCGATTGATTTTTTTAAACGATCGCTCGATGCGCTGACGCACACCTTCGCCATAGGGATTTTTAGTTTGTAAATCGTAGAAAAGCTGCCAACTATCATTACACGTCTGATCAATCATCTTTTGCAGCCGCTTAAAACCAAGAGTGTCAATTGGAGTAGGTTTGAGGTTTAATTCTCCCAATACCCGACCAATGTAAAAAGCGATGCTCTGTGACTCAGAGGCTAACTTATCGTGCTGGCGAGGCGTAATTTCGACTACTTTGAGTTGGCGCTGCTGAAAATAGTTGCGCCAGAAATTATAGGTCGTTGGCTTTTGTCGTACCCGTGATAACACCAGACGTAAATCCCCCGCTCCTTCCTTGATACTATCGGGACCAAACATCGGGTGAGTACCGATTATCTGGCAACTGCGGGGCAAGTGCTTTTTCATTAAATCAGTCGGGTAAACCTTAACGGAGCAAACGTCAAGGACAGTCGCTTCTGGGTTAAATTGATTGGCATTTTTGGTCAAAAATTCTTCGACAGCCGAGATCGG
>JABMPQ010000006.1 GCA_013202585.1 Parcubacteria group bacterium
ACTAACAGATAAAGACGTATACACTATCCAAGAGAAGCTTAACAACAGACCAAGGAAATCACTTAACTATCTAACCCCTAACCAAGTTATTGCTCAGGTAATGGACAATGAAGGTGGGGCAATAGAACCTTGAATTCACGGTGAATATTGATACTACCTATCTGATGATGGTTTTGATATAATAGAGAAAACAGTAATCATATTCAATGAAAAAAATCACTGCTGTCATTATCATTTTTTTAGCAGTTTTGTTTTTAGCGGGAGCAGCGGCCGCTGGCTATTTTTGCTATCAAAAAATTAGCCAAGAATCCCAGGATAAAGAAACTTCTCAATCGGTTACTGAATCGGATGAGTCTCAGGAAAGCAAGTTAGAAGTTGAGAAAGTCGAATTATTGAAATTAGATCCTACCAAAGAGGCTACTCATCTTTCTAAAGTGGCTGACGCTAAAGGTGCCTATTGGGCTAGGTATTTTGATGTTGTCTGGAATGATGTTGAGGAAGTTAAGGGCGAGTTTGATTGGTCGCGTACTGATGAGCAGATGAAACATTTACAGCAGCAAGGAATTTATCCACTGGCCAATTTAAAGCCTTTTACTAATTGGGATCAAGACACCTGCCATCCGGAAGCGAAGTATGAAGCTGAGGGTGCTAAAGGCAGAAGTAAAGTAAAAGTGGGTAAACCTTGCGATATGACAGCTTACACTGACTTTTTAGCCAAAGTGGTAGAGAGATATGATGGTGATGGGCAGGATGATATGCCAGGCCTAGAAATCCCGTTAAAATATTGGGAAATTATGAATGAACCTACAATGCAAGGTGGCTCACTCGGTGGAGCGGGTGAAGATTTGAAATTTTTCGTGGGCACCTCGCAGGAATATTTAGATATTCTTAAGGCTTCGTATCAGACTATTAAGGAAGTCGATTCCGAAGCTAAAGTTCTCCCGGCGGGAATGGCCGGGGTGAATCAAGAATTTCAAGATTTCTGGCGACCAGTGCTGGAGAATGGAGGTGGGGACTATTTTGATATTGCCAATATTCATACTATCGGTACGAACGAGCGTCGAGATGATTTGTACATAATAAAGTATAAAAAGTTTTTGGAGCAGTATGATATTAGAGATAAACCGATTTGGATTACGGAGGTACAGTATGGGGATCTAATGGGTAAGCCTCAGGATGTAGTGGGCTTGGAAAAACTGATGGCCAGAAGTACAGCGTTTTCTCTAGCGCAAGGAGCGAACGTGCTATTTTACATTGAAAACTGGTTGTATTGGGACGAGGAAGATCATTACCTTAAGCCAGATAAAGAGCTGGAGAAATTGGAGGAGAAAGAATCTCCTGATGCAGTAGATATGAAGGAAGAAGAGAAAAAGAAGAAATTTAAAGAAGGTGACCCGGCTGCTTTGGATAGTTCCACTCATAAAGTTTATCTAAATCTGGTAGATAAACTTAATGGCTTTGATCAGATCGAGACGATTAAAGAGGAATACCAGGAAAACCCCAGCCAGCATGATGGAGCAACTTCTACGGTGGGGCAATATAAATTTGTTAGCGGCGAGGAATCAGTTTACGTTTTATGGGGTCAGGCGGAATTGCCAGCTGAAATAACCGGTAAAGTTTTAGTCACGGATATTTATGGGGAAAGTGAGGAGAGGGAAGCGAGCGAGATTGTTTTGAGTGACAGCCCGGTTTTTGTCGAAATGCGTTAAAGAGCTCAAATGTGGACAAAATTCTTTTGACACTTTTGTTAAGTTGACTTAAACTAGAAGAAATATAAATTATTCCCACGACTGACCAATGAATTTAAATATCAGACAGCCTGAATCACCCACGGAGGGGTGATTTTTTTAAAGGATTTTTGTGGTTGGCACACTTCTTCGTTAGAAGCTGCGGGGCTCGCTCAATGTATGTCAAAATACATCTCGCTTCACTCCTCGCTTCTGCCTCGAATTGTACTCAACCCCAAAAATCCTCTGAAAATTAATTCTTATGACTCAACCCCAAAAACCAGCTAAAATTATTCTTAAAGACGGCTCCACTTTTACGGGGATTTTTTTTGGTCAACCAAAAGCAGTGGCCGGTGAAGTTGTCTTCAATACCGGCATGGTGGGCTATCCGGAAACTCTGACGGATCCTTCCTATCGCGGTCAGATATTAGTTCTGACTTATCCACTGATTGGTAATTACGGTGTTCCCGGCAAGGCCAAAGAAGACGGCCTACTCAAGTATTTCGAATCAGACGAGATTCATATCCAAGGTTTGATCGTAGCTGATTATTCCGCTAATTATTCTCATTGGAATGCCAAGAAATCGTTAGGGGAGTGGTTGCAGGAACATGATATACCAGGGGTGACAGGAATTGATACGAGAGAATTGACGAAAAAGTTGCGCGAGCAGGGAACGATGTTAGGTAAAATAGTTTACGGTCGACATAATATTGAATTCATCGATCCGAATAAGAAAAATTTGGCGGCCGAAGTCAGTGTCCAGCAGCCTGTTTTATATAAAAAAGGCCGGCGCCGGATTATTTTAATAGACTGTGGCACTAAAAACAACATTATTAGATCATTTTTACGTCGGAATATTTCTGTGCTACGAGTGCCCTGGGATTATGATTTCACGCGGGAAAAAGCTGACGGCATTGTTATTTCCAACGGGCCGGGAGATCCTAAAATGTGCCAGAAAACAATCCGCAATGTTAGAAAAGCTCTAAAAGGAAACACACCTATTTTAGGAATATGTTTGGGAGCACAAATTCTGGCTTTAGCGGCTCGGGCAAATACCTATAAGCTAAAATACGGACATCGGGGTCAAAACCAGCCTTGTCTCGAAGTCGGCACCAAGAGATGCTATATCACTTCCCAGAATCATGGCTATGCGGTTGATTCACGTTCCATTCCTCGCGGCTGGCGTGAATGGTTTGTGAACAATAACGATCAGACTAACGAAGGCATTATTCATACGACCAAGCCTTTTTACGGAGCGCAGTTTCATCCGGAGGCCTCACCGGGACCAGACGACACCGAGTTTATTTTCGACGCTTTTGTCAAAGCAGTAAATATGTGAATTCGGAAATCCTCACATTTTTAGTCCCTGAGCTTATCTGTAGTGAGCTTGTCGAACCTATCGAAGGGTTAAAAATGAGTCAAAAAGTTATCCTTCGACAAGCTCAGGAAATAACTTTTGGCTTTAAGCATAGTTTCCGGATTCAGGCAATAAATAAGTAATGAAGAAAGTACTAGTACTAGGTTCAGGAGCTATCAAAATCGGCCAAGCCGGTGAATTTGACTATTCTGGTAGTCAGGCCATCAAAGCTTTAAAAGAAGAAGGGATCAAGACGGTTTTAGTAAATCCAAATATTGCTACTATTCAGACCTCTGACTATTTGGCGGACGAGGTCTATTTTTTGCCGATAGATGTTCACCATGTTACCAAGATTATTAAGAAGGAGAAGCCGGATGGAGTGTTGTTGAGTTTTGGTGGTCAGACAGCTTTGAACGTAGGAATCGATTTAGACAAAAAGGGCATATTGAAAAGACATGGTGTTAAAGTGCTGGGCACGCCAGTTAAAACTATAATGGACACAGAGGACCGGGATCTTTTTGTTAGGAAGCTGCGTGAAATTAAACTTAAAGCGCCGACTAGCAAGGTGGCCACTTCGGTGGAACAAGCAGCGAAGATTGCTGATCAGATTGGCTATCCGGTAATGTGTCGGATCGCTTTTGCTCTGGGCGGGTTAGGCTCGGGAGTTGCTTATAATCAGCAAGAGTTAACTGACTTAGTTAAGAAGGGATTTTCTCATGCCAAACAGATTTTGATTGAAGAGTATCTAGAGGGCTGGAAAGAGCTGGAATACGAAGTCGTCAGAGACCAGGACGATAATTGTATTGTTGTTTGCTCGATGGAAAATATTGATCCGATGGGAGTGCATACTGGAGAGAGCGTGGTGGTGGCGCCCGTGCAGACTTTGACGGCGACGGAAAATTTTCGGCTGAGAGCGTTAGCGATTAAAACTATCAGACATCTGGGAGTGATCGGGGAATGTAATATCCAATTTGCCTTTGATCCGCGATCGGATGATTATCGTATTATCGAAGTCAATGCTCGACTTAGTCGTAGTTCCGCTTTAGCCTCGAAAGCGACCGGTTACCCGCTGGCTTTCATTGCGGCTAAATTAGTATTAGGAAAAAATCTAACTGAGCTGGAAAACTCTATTACCAAAGTAACCTCAGCTTGTTTCGAACCAGCTCTAGATTATATTGTGCTTAAGTTCCCGCGCTGGGACTTGAAAAAATTTCGCAAAGTCAGTGATAGTCTGGGTTCAGAAATGAAATCGGTGGGGGAAGTAATGGCGATCGGGCGAAACTTTGAAGAAGTGCTGCAAAAAGCGATTAGAATGTTGGATACGGGGATGGTGGGATTAGTGGGTAACCAGAAAAAATTTCGTAATCTCTCCGAAGCAGTGGCCAAGCCAACGGAAAGGCGACTTTTTGCCATTGCTCAGGCGATTAGGAGAGGCTACTCGCTTGATAAAATTTACCAACTGGCGAAAATCGATCGCTGGTTTTTAGGTAAAATCAAAAATATTGTCGAGGTTGAGCGAGAAGTAAAAAAACACCGCCTGCAAAATTTACCTAAGCCGCTGCTAAAAGAAGCCAAGCGTCGGGGCTTTTCTGATGTGCAAATAGGCGCCTTGACGGGTAGCGTGGAAACAAAAGTACGGCAAAAGAGAAAAAGAATGGGTATTGTGCCGGTTGTAAAACAAATAGATACGCTGGCGGCGGAATATCCGGCCAAAACCAATTATCTATATTTAACTTACGACGGCTCTGGCAACGACCTCGATAGTCGAGCCGGAAAGCAAATTATTGTTCTCGGGGGTGGCCCTTATCGGATCGGTTCTTCGGTGGAATTCGATTGGTGTTGTGTTAATTCCATTATGACTTTGGAGAAACTGGGCTACAATACAATTATGATCAATTGTAATCCAGAAACGGTTAGTACTGATTATGATATCTGTGATAAATTATTTTTTGAAGAATTATCGCTGGAGAGAGTTCTCGATATTTGCGATCAGGAAAAGCCGCAGGGGGTGATAGTGGCGATGGGCGGACAGACACCTAACAATTTAGCTTTGCCGTTGCATAAGGCGGGGATAAAAATCAAGGGAACAACTCCGGGCAACATTGACCGAGCAGAAAATCGCCATACATTTTCGGGTCTGCTAGATAAACTAGGAATTGATCAGCCGGAATGGAAAGAATTAACTAGTCTCAAGGCAGCCGAGAATTTCGCTAACAATATTGGCTATCCCGTTTTAATTCGACCGAGTTATGTTCTCAGTGGCGCGGCGATGAGTGTTGCCCTGAATAAAGAAGAGTTAAAAAAATATCTCAAGAAAGCCTCCGCTATTAATAAAGAATATCCGGTAGTTATTAGTAAATATATCATTAAGGCCAAGGAGATTGATATCGATGCGGTGGCTGAAAAGGGAGAGCTTGTTTGCTATGCTATTTCCGAACATGTGGAAAACGCGGGAGTACATTCTGGCGATGCTACCTTAGTGTTGCCACCTCAGCGGACATATTTAGCCACAATGCGACAGATTAAAAAGATCGCTCGTCAGATCGCCGCCGCTTTGCAGATCACCGGCCCCTTCAATATCCAATTTATTGCCAAAGATAATAGCGTGAAGGTAATTGAATGTAATTTGCGCGCCTCACGTAGTTTCCCCTTTATTTCCAAGGTTTTTAAGCTGAATTTTATTGATTTGGCCACTAAGGTTATCATGGGTAAAACGGTGCCAGCGATCGAAAAATCATCTTTTGCTTTAGATTACGTGGGTGTAAAAGCGCCGCAATTCTCCTTCACTCGTCTCAAAGGTTCCGATCCAGTGCAAAATGTAGAAATGACTTCTACGGGCGAAGTAGCCTGCTTGGGGGATGATTTTCAGGAAGCTTTCTTGAAAAGTTTGCAGGCAGTTGGTTTTAAAATGCCTCAGAAGACAATATTATTATCAACTGGCCCGGTGGAAAGCAAAGCGGACTTTTTACCGAGTGTGAGAAAGCTTGCCGAAATGGGATTTGAGTTTTATGCTACTAAGGGGACGGCTGATTTTCTGAAAACCCACGGGCTTAAAGCTAAGGTTCTCTACTGGCCGTTGGAAAATAAGGAACCGAGCACTCTTAGCTATATTGCGGACGGAAAAATTGATTTGGTGATCAATATTCCTAAAAATGAGCAGCGAGAAGAATTGGACAATGATTACCTCATCAGACGTAAAGCCGTTGATTTCGATGTCCCATTGATTACTAATATGCAGTTGGCTAAACGACTAGTAGAAGCTATGTCCGAAAAATCTACCCAAGAGCTGGAAGTTAAAAGTTGGCGTGAGTATGAGTAATTGTGTGCGTCGCCGCCCCGCTCGCGTGCTGCCACCCCATCCGACAAAATTTGTATAAATTAATTAACAACCAATATTATGCCTGCAAAAAGTTTTCGAGACAGAGACGTCATCTCGGTCAAAGATCTGACCAAGGCGGATATCCAGAAAATTCTCCAAGTAGCCCAGCAGCTAAAAAAGAAGCCCCGTCCGGAGTTGCTGAAAAACAAGGTAATGGCCAGTTTGTTTTTTGAGCCATCAACGCGAACACGTTTATCATTTGAGACAGCGATGGAGCGGTTGGGTGGGCGAGTGGTTGGCTTTGCTGAAGCGGGCGTGTCTTCTTCATCAAAGGGAGAGAGCCTCTACGATGCTATGAAGATTGTCGGGCAATACGTTGATGTGATCGCCATGCGTCACCCGGTTGAAGGATCAGCCCGGCGAGCAGCGGAGTCTACTGATAAACCAGTTCTCAATGGCGGCGATGGCGCCAACCAACATCCCACTCAGACGTTGTTAGATCTATTTTCCATCTACGAGACGCAGAAAAAGTTAAATGGCTTAGAGGTGGCAATGGTGGGCGATCTTAAGTATGGTCGGACAGTGCATTCGTTAGCTTCAGCTTTGACGCACTTTGGCGCGCGACTCCATTTCGTCGCTCCGGAAATGCTGCAAATGCCTAGCTATATTCTTGAAGAGCTAAAAGCCAAAAAGATCAAATATTCACTACACGAGGAAATCGACGAGGTGATCAACAAAGTGGATATTCTCTATATGACGCGAATTCAGAAAGAACGATTTACTGACCCGCTCGACTATGAAAGAGCAAAAGATGTTTACGTGTTGACCAAGGATCATTTGGCGAAAGTCAAAAAGAACCTGCGCGTGATGCATCCCTTGCCACGAGTTAACGAAATTGCGACGGAAGTAGATGCCACTCCGCACGCCTACTATTTCGAACAAGCCGAAAATGGCTTATATGCTCGGCAGGCGTTGTTGGCTCTAGTATTAGGAAAAATTAAATAAATTAATAATAATGAAAAAAGATATTAAAATAGAGGAAATGAAAAAGCTACGTCCCTTCCGCGTGTTTGCGATTGAGCGGGGGACGGTGATCGATCATATTCCGGCGGGCAAGGCCCTCACTTTAGTGAAGGTACTCAAGCTACCGGCGCATAATAAGATCGTTACTCTAGGGCTAAACTTTAAAAGTAAAAAAGGGGGACAAAAAGACATTGTTAAAGTGGAAGGCAAGGAATTATCTCAAGAAGAGGTCAATCAAGTAGCCATCTTAGTGCCGACAGCCACCATTAATATTATTCGCAACTATAAGGTGGCGGATAAGTTCAAGGCCAAGATGCCAAAGATGATCGAGAAACTGCTAGTGTGTCCTAATCCGAATTGTATTACTCGGCAGGAAGAGGTCATCACTAAGTTTTATCCGGCAGCTAAAAAGAAAGACGAATACGATTTCCGCTGTCATTATTGCGAACGGAATTTCCCGGAAGAAGAAATTATTGCGGAAATTAATAATAAGTAGGGGGTGGGTAAGCTGATGATGAAACGGGGATATGATGATGGTTGAAAGTAAGGCTATTGGTGCTATAATCCAATCACATAATACAACTTTATGAAATCGGGCAATTCCAAAAACAAAAAAGGCTTGAAAGAAAGATTTTTAGAAATTTACGCTAATTTGCCCTTGGGAGTAAGGCGAGAAATAATATTAGTTTTGGATGATGAAGAGCCAATCACTTGGGAGGTGGCGTTTGTGGAAATAAAATCAGATACTCCTCTGAGTGCAGTTATTTTAAAGAAGTTAGAAAAATTAGAAATAATTTAATTTTCTATGCCTCGGAAAAGAAATAGAAAAAAGACAAAAAAAATATTATCTGACAAGGCAGTACGCAAGCTCGTACTTGCTCGTTTATCAATTCTATCAAAAAATACAGTAATTTCTCTTGGTCAAAAAGGAAGTTTTACGCGCGATGAATTAGTAGAAAAAGTAGAGAAGGGCGATGAAGTGGGAGAAAAACTGGCGGAAATTCAATTGGCTTGGTTAAGATCATTTAAAGATAAAACGGAGGAGGATTAAATATGAGAATAATTGTAACTCGGCCGCAGCATGATGTTACTACCAGATATCTTGCTGGTTGGGCAGAGGAGATTATTGATTTGGCAAGAAAAAAAGGCGTTACTGTTATTGATTTGAATAAAGATAAAGCCAATAAAGATGGTTTTGTAGGAAGAATGAAAAAAGTACAGCCCGAACTGGTATTTCTAAATGGTCATGGAGGTGATAACTGTGTTTGTGGACATGATAATGAGCAGTTAGTTAAATCTGGAGAAAATCATAATGTTTTAAAAGATAAAGTTACTTATGCTCTGTCTTGTAATTCCGGGAAGACATTGGGAGAACAAGTCGCTAAAAATAGGAATACAACCTATATTGGCTATAAGGATGAATTTATCTTTATTAGCGATGACCGCTATGTGACTAGACCGCTAGAGGATCCAAGAGCAAAACCGTTTAGGGAATCATCTAATCAAGTGATGATTTCTCTTCTAAAAGGCAAGACTGCGCAAGAAGCATCAGAAAAATCTAAAGAGAAGTTTAATAAATGCCGCATAGAAATGTTATCTAGTGGTTCCGACTCTGATTCTCTACAGGCAGCGCAGTTTCTATGGTGGAATGGACGAAATCAAGTGTGTTTAGGTGATACGGAGGCTAGGTTATAAATTTACGTGAATTTCTGTAAAGCCCTTGTTTGAGGGTTTTTTTGGTGTGAAAATGCAATGTCTGTTGATTCAAGTCATTGACTAGTACGTATAAGGTAGATAGTATAGGTATGTTGGAGAAAGGCATTTTCATAAAAAGCAAATATGAATATTATTGATAATCAAGAGGAAAATGATCAAATTCCAGATTATGAAATTAGGGAGGCTTTTATGGCAGAAAAAGAAAGGATTACACAATCACATAATCAGATGAGTAAAGATTACATGGATCTTAGGATTAGGACCTATTATCATAGACAAGATTTTTTGAAACATATTATTTTAATATCTGCTGGTATTTTAAGTTTGGCTACTTTAATTAGTAAAGCTCAGCAAGGTACTATTATATATAGTTATTTTATTATTGGCATATTTCTCTATATGGCAGTTGTTATTTTTTCTTTGTCATATATCAGATGTAAAATCGACAATGATATTGAGGGTTTAGAAAAAGATAGCTTGCGGTTCAAGGAGGTACATGAGGAGCGAAGGGGGAATGTAGAGAAATTTCTCAAGAAAAATAAACTTACACAGGAATCTTTGATTGAATATGAGAAAATAAAGGTTTCAACCCCAATGGTTCGAAGATTGATTGAAGATAAGAAGAAGATTGACACCAGCGAAAAAATGGAAGTAAAAAGAAATATGGACTATTTTCTAGAAGTTGTAATATTTCTATTTTCGTCAGCCTCTTTTTTCATGCTGATCTCATTTATAAATTTCAATATGGAAATCTACGCTATTATTTTAATGGTTATCATCATTTTTGCTTTTTCCTTCTTTGATTATACAGCTCATTTTTCGAAAGTGATTAATTTTGTTAGAAAAAAATTGTAATTTTACAGAATTATGGATATTCCATCTATTAAAATTAGATTTGTTGAAAAATTAAAATTATACCATGATTATCTTTCTCCAAATTCCGTTTGGGAAACACAAAAAAAAGATTACTGGAAGCATGAAAAAATAATTCTTCTGTGGGCGTTTTCTGATTTACATGAGCATCTATATTCTAGCGTTGATACAAATAGGTTGTTAGAAATTTATAGTTTAGATAAGGAAGGTGAAGAAATTAATAGTTGCTCTGGTCAGTTCATTGAGCTGCAAGAAAAGATGAACATTGACTATCGTGAAGAGATGAATAACTTAAAGCAAGATTTAAAATTAAATAGTGGTAAAGAAATTGGAAAATTAAATTTTGTCAAAGGAAATTTAGTCGTAAAAGAGTTTGCAGTTGTTACGGAGGAGGGATCTCCTAGGGATTCACAAAGTCCCCCAAAAAGAATAAGGATAAATGCAAAAGGACTACTGTTGGGAGAGATGTTGTATGAAGCACATTCGAACAATACAAAATCTTACTTCTGCAATTTTAGAATATATAAAATGGCAATGGGTTTGCTGTGGTCATTATTTTTAATCGCTATAGGTATTATTGTGATGCAATTGATTGTCTTAATTGTAGAAATTTACTAATAAAATCGCACAACAATTAATAAAATTTATGGACAAAAAAGAAAAAAAAGAAAAAAATGAACCAGCTCCCTGGAATCCCATAGACATAAAAAAGTTCAATGAGAACACAAGAACCATTTCGGAAATGTATAGATCAGATCCGGAAAGGATAAAAAGGGCTGAAGGTGAAAATGATGATGACAAAAATGAATAATAGGATGCATGTCACAAAGTATATCTCTTGAAAAAAATTGGGTTTTATTTGATACATGTTCTATCTCAAAAATTTCAGTGATAGGAGATGCTACAAAGATTTTGAGTGCTGTCCAGAGTAGGATTGGTTCATTTACTCCAGCTATAACATCATTAATAAGATTTGAATATTTAAGACAGTCGAAATCAAAAGATGAATTTGAAGGATTTCGCGATTATTTGAATGATACTTATACAGAGATAGACTTATATTCGAAAGAAGATCTTTTTGATATATATAATTTATCCTCTGAACTTGCTTGCGTATGTCGCTTTGTGAGTTCAAATCACTACAAGCATATTTCTATGGTGGACTTTGTTCATGGTGGCTTATTACGCAGATATCCGCGTAATTTGTTTTTGTTAACTTTTGATATAAATGATTTTCTTACTCCGATATTTAAGTTAGTCCATCATGAAAGTATTGAAGTAAACGGTAAATTAGAAATTTGGGCTTTGTATAGTTTTGATCAGAATGAATTCCATAAATATATTGATATATTCAAAAATAAATAAGGATAGTAATACCCCTCCTCTTGACAACCCACCACTTTTTAACATACACTAAACCTACCTTCACAATTTAGGTAAAGCTTACCGAGGAGAATATTAGGAAGTTCATCTAACTCACAGCGAGCTGGCGATAGTGCGAGTCCAGCAGTAGACGACTTTCGAACGAGCTCCACATCAGGTACGGACCGAAGAAAATCTGACTCAGTCAGATAAGTAGGATCCGGCGGGTAGTCCCCGTGGCCAAATAGCTCAATGAGTGCTGGCGGTTGTAAACCAACCAAAGGAATCAGGGTGGTACCACGGGAATTCTCTTTTTATAGAATCCTCGTCCCTAGGTGAAATTTATTTTCATCTTAGAGACGAGGATTTTTTGTTTAGTCAAAATTATGTTGCTACCAATCAAGACAATACCAATCAGCCAACTCAAGCCCCACGAGCAGATTTGCCCGGATCACTTGCTTTGTTTACAGCAAAAGATCAGTCGTGACAGAATTTTCACGCATCCAATCGTGATTGATCGTACGACCAAAATTATTCTTGATGGACATCATCGTTGCCAGGCACTCAAGCGTCTTGGTCATGCTAAGATTCCGTGTATTTTAGTCAACTATCGTAGCTGCCAGGTCGCAATCAAATCACGTTGTCATCAGGATATTGATAAAGAGACAGTCATCAAGCACGCCCTCCGGGGTAAGCTCCTGCGACCCAAGGCCACCAAACATTATTTGCGGCTGGGCAGCGATCAACTAATTCCATTCGAAAAAATAAAAACCAACACCAAAATCCCTTTATCTCAATTAATTTAAAAATCATGTCAAAATTACCACCCAAATCACCTCATTGCGAGGACAACCAGGCCGCCAACAAGAAATGTCTCTTGCTCTATTCGGGCGGAGTAGATACCTCGATTTGTGTTTACTTACTCAGTCAGTACTATGGCTACCAGGTTATCACACTAACGATTGATGTTTGCCAGGATGAGGGCGTGTGTCAAAAAATGGCGGACAAAGCGAAAAAACTCGGTGCGATCAAGACGATCGTCTATGACGCTAAGAAAGAATTCGCCGACAAGTATATTTCGCAGGTTATCAAGGCTAACGGCTTTTACGACGATCATTATCCGTTGGGAACTTCGCTCGCTCGTCCGATGCAAGCGGCGCTAGCAGTCAAAGTAGCCCAGCAAGAGAAGGTCGATGCTGTTGCTCACGGCTGCAAGGGCAGGGGAGCGGATGCCTTTCGTCTCAACATGGTTTTCAATTACTTGTTGCCGGATGATATCGAGCTGGTCTTGCCGATCAACGATTGGTGGCCGACGCGTCAGGAGGAGATCGACTTTGCCTATGCCAACAAGATCCCCGTCCCGGTGCCGCAAGACAACCCCTATAGCTATGACGACAACATTCTCTCCAATGCTATCAATTACGGATCGATCGATGACATTAAGGAACAAGCTCCCGAAGACGCTTACAAGTGGACGGTTCCAACTCAGAAGGCGCCTGCTCAGTCGCAACAGATCCAGCTAGGATTCAAGGAGGGCTTGCCCGTGTCGCTGGACGGCCAGAAGATCAGCCTCGACAAGCTAATGGTCAAACTCAATCAGCTGGGCGGTAAACATGGTGTTGGCCGTATGGATATGATTGAAAATGGACTTTACGGTAATAAATTTCGTTGGGTCTATGAAGCGCCGGCAGCTGAGATCTTGATCACAGCTCACCAGGAGCTGGAGAAACTAGCCCTCCCCGCCGAGACGCTCTACTTCAAGCAGGAAATAGCTGACAAAAAATGGGTCAAGCTGGCATACAAGTCGTTCTTTTACAGTCCGCTGACCAGCGCGCTGATGAAGTTGATCGACGAGACGCAGCAATATGTCACCGGCAAGGTCACTCTTCAGCTCTACAAAGGTAAAGTTTCGGTGATAAAGCGTGTCTGCGCCAATACCCTGACTCAGCTTGATCCCAAGGACTTAGTGTCTCAGGAAACAATGGACAAGGTGCCCTATGGTTTTGAGGAATATGCTTTCGCTAGCAAACATGCGGAGGTAATTGGCCAGCATTTTAGTAATTAATTAATCACTATGAGTAAAAAACAAAGTAACATATTCTGGAATGATGGCGAGAACGCTGATTTTGGCAAATACGCGGTCGAGTACGCCGCTGGTGAGGACATAGTGCTAGACAAGGAGCTGGTGCAATACGAATGCCAGGTCAACAAGGCGTATATGTCGATGTTGGCTAAGCAGGGGATATTGAGTCAGGCGCAGGTCGACAAAATCATCACTGTGTTGGATGAGATCGTGCACAAAGATCAGCAGGGTGAGTTTGTGTTGGATCAGAGCCTCGAGGACGTCCACTCCAATGTCGAAAAGTACGTTATCGATAAGCTAGGCGTAGAGATAGGAGGGAATCTACGCCTCGGGATGGCGCGCAATGACCAAGTCTATACTGATTTGCGGTTATATATGAAGGATCAGTTGGTGATGACGGTAAAGGCGGCGATCGATACCGCTCGGGCGCTGACTGATGTCGCTGGTAAGCACCTTAATACGATCATGCCAGGCTATACTCACTTGCGCATTTCCCAACCCATCACTTACGCGCACTACTTGACCAGCAAGATCTATCATTTATTGGATGATGTGGATAACTTGCAGCATGATTTTACTCAGGTTGATCGGTGCCCATTGGGGATTTTCGAAATGGCCGGAACTCATCTTGATATTGACCGTCAGTATTTAAGCGATAAGCTAGGTTTTAGCGGCAGCACGGGTCATAGTCTCTATACCGCTAACACGCGCGGTGAGCTAGAGGCGAAGGTGATTTCTTCCCTGAGCATGCTAGCGCTACATATCAGGCGCACCATGAATGAGGTTATAATCTTCTCCACCCACGAATTTGGTCTACTGGAGATCGACGATCTCTACGCTACTGGTGGCACGGCTCAACCTAACCTCAAAAATCCGGACACGCTTGAAGTGCTGCGGGCTAATATGGCCAAGCTGCCGAGCTTGTATCAAGAGGCGATTTCGATCATGGACATGTTGCCTTCTGGTTTTATGCGTGATACGCAGCAAACAAAGCCATTAATATTCCAGGCCTTTGCCACGATGTTGCCGGGCTTGGCGATGTTTAAAGGAGTGATGGTAAGTCTTAAGGTCAATAAAAAGCGCCTGGCCGAGCTGGCCGAGCAAAATTTTGCCACCGCCCCGGACATGTGTATTCAAATCGCGCTCAAGACGGGGGTGAGCTTTCGCGAGGCGTATAAAGTGATGAAATATCTGATAAAAGATGGTATATTGAATGAAAGTTTAGCGGAGCTAACACCAGTTTTGTTGTTAGCTGCTGGCCAGAAAGTGCTGGGTAAAAAATTAGTCATGGCTCAGAAAGAAATTGCTGAGATAGCGGATGCCAAGAGTAGTGTCCAGGCTCATACTAGTCAAGGTGGACCGGCGCCGACGGAAGTCAAAAAAATGCTGACAGAGATTGGCGTCAAGTTACAAGAATGTGAAGAGTGGGTTAAAAAAGTTAGTAATAAATAATTAAATTAGATAAAAATGAAGAAACCAAGACACGTGATTTCCCTGAAAGATTTTACGGCTGAGGAGATAAAAGAAATATTAGCCAAGGCAGCTGAGATAAAAGCTAATCCGGAGAAATACGCTGAGACTCTGAAAGACAAGACACTAATCATGCTTTTTCAGAAATCTTCTACTCGTACCCGGCTATCGTTTGAGGCGGGCATGACGCGACTGGGTGGTCACGGAATTTTCTTAGATCAGAAGACTTCGCAATTTGCTTTAACCGATTTTAGTGATGAGATCAAGGCCGTGTTGCGGTTTGGCGATATTTTGATGTTTCGGGCGATGCAGGCGGCGGACGTGGAGAAAGCAGCTGAAGTTAGCCACATTCCAGTAATCGACGCTTGTAGTGAGAAATATCATCCTTGCCAGACTTTGGGCGATTTATTAACAATGTCTGAAGATGCCGGCGGGCTAGATAAGATCGAGAAAGTAGCTTGGCTAGGAATTCAGAATAATGTTTCTAATACCTTAAAGCTGGCCTGCTCTAAGCTAGGTATTGAGGTTAGCATCATCGCGCCGGAAGTAAATGAGGCTAGTGTGGATGAAGAGCTTAACAAAATAGCTGATAAAACAGGACTGGTCAAAGAAACTCTTGATCTAAAGGAAGGCCTAGAGGGAGTGCGTTATGTTCACACTGACACCTGGATGGATATGGAATATTTTGAGGATGGTAAGGTCAAAGACGAATTCAAAGATGTCTACAAAAAGCGTAAAGAATTATTCAAGCCTTATCAACTCAATGCTAAGTTGTTGGAAGATAATTGTCCGGAAGCTAAGGTAATGCATTGTATGCCTTGCCATGTTGGTTATGAGATCAGCCGTGATGCTATCGATCACTCTAATTCATTAATTTTCGATCAAGCCGAGAATAGAATGCATGCCCAAAATGGCCTGATGGTGTGGCTGATGGAGCAGATGAAAAAATAAGCGCCGTTCTAAAATATTTTCATGCTAAAAGAACTTCCGCTAGTGATTGATCCGCACGTGCATTTTCGAGTGCCGGGAGGGGAACATAAAGAAGATTGGATCACTGCTTCTCGGGCTGCTTTGGCCGGCGGGGTAGGGCTGGTTTTTGATATGCCGAATACTAGTCCGTCAACTGATTCGCAGGAGCGTCTGACTGAGAAAAAACAACTTATCGATAAGCAGATAGCTGAATCGGGCTATCCTCTGCAGTATAAATTGTATTTTGGAGCAACGGCTGATAATTGCGAGGAAATTAAAAAGTTACAGCCGACAGAAGTAGCCGGAGTGAAGTTATTTATGGGTTCTTCTACTGGTGATTTATTAGTAGACAAAGATGAGGATATTGCCAAAGTATTTCAGGCGGCCAAAGAAGCGGACTTGGTAGTGGCGATACACGCTGAGGATGAGGAGATGATAAAAGAGGCCGCCGGGAGATTCAAAGATGAGAACAAATTTAGTGTTCACTCGCAGGTGCGCAACAAAGAAGCGGCGGCCAAAGCAGTCGAGCGAGCGATTAATTTGAGTCGCGAAGTGGGCAATCGGTTATATATTTGCCATGTTTCCTCTAAGCTCGAGCTGGATTTGATTCGGGAGGCAAAAAAAGAAGGATTGCCAGTATATGCCGAGGTCTGCACCCATCATTTATTTTTCACGACAGCAGATTATGAGCGGTTAAAAGGGAAAGTGAGGATGAATCCACCGGTGCGTGATCAAGAAGATATTGATGCTTTGTGGCAGGGGATAAGCGATGGCATAGTTGATACATTAGGTACTGACCATGCTCCGCACACGCTTGAAGAAAAAAACCAAAATGTCTGGAACACTCCTTCGGGAGTACCAGGGATTGAGACTTTATTACCGTTGATGTTGAATAGCGTTAATCAGGGGAAAGTTAGTTTGGAGAAACTAGCTGATCTGATGCATAATAATGTCGTAAAGATTTTTGGACTAGAGCCGCCGAGCGGAAAGACAATAGTAGATATGGATTTAGCTAAAGAGGTGCGAGACGAAGATTTGCAAACTAAATGTGGTTGGTCGCCCTATGCCGGGATGAAGTTGAAGGGGTGGCCGGTGAAAGTAGAGCTGGATGGTAAAGAATATAATTGTGAATAAAAAAATATGAACACTAAAATCACGTTTTTAGGCAAAGAATTCGCCAATTCAATCGTGACCGCTTCGGGTATTTTAGGGGTAACGGGCGCCACTATGGTCAATAATGTCAAAGAAAAGGGAGTCGGGGGAGTAACCATGAAGTCAGTTTCCGTCGAGCCACGCGAGGGTCATCCCAATCCAACCATTACCACGGGCGAACATTTTATGATCAATGCGGTTGGCCTTTCAAATGCCGGAGTAGAGAATAGCGTTAAGGAAATCAAGTATTATAAAGAGAACTGTCAGGCGCCGTTGATTGCCAGCGTATTTGCTGGTGATATCAAAGAATTCGGCGAAGTAACGAAGAAAATTAGCGAAGCCAGCCCTGATTTTATTGAAGTAAATATTTCCTGCCCGAACGTTGAGGATGAATTTGGCAAACCCTTTGCCGCTGATCCACAACTCGCGACTGCAGTGACGAAGATTGTAAAAGAAAACACTGATATTAAAGTGATCGTGAAATTATCGCCCAATGTGGAAAATATCGGTAAGATTGCCCAAGCAGTAGAGGCGGCCGGAGCAGATGCGATTTGTGCTGTTAATACTTTCAATGGCACTCTGATCGATGTTCGCACCCGTGAATTTGTCTTACACAATAAATTTGGCGGGGTTTCTGGTCCAGCTATCAAGCCGATGGCCGTCAAAGCGGTTTATGATATCAGCCAGGCGGTCAAGATTCCGATTATTGGTACCGGGGGAGTGACCACCGGACAAGATGTGCTCGAAATGATGCTAGCGGGCGCAACTCTAGTTGGGGTTGGCTCGGGTGTCCACTTCGGTGGCGGCAAGGATGTATTTAAAAATATGATGGGGGAGATTAAGGAGATTATGGAAGAAGAGGGGATTGAGGATTTGATGGAGATGATTGGTGGGGTAAAGTCTGATGATTAACCAGCCAGTATTTTTGCGATTAAAAACAATGTTGCTAATTTAATTAACATATATGGATCCAGAAGGAACGGGCATTGGGCAAGATCCGAAAAGAGACATGGCATTAGCAATGATGCTTGAAAATCGTGGCTATAAGGATGTGGCTAGAGCTGATTTGCAAAGCACTCATGACATTTTTTTTGCCTCTAAGGAGGGACAAGAATGCTTTATAAAAATTTACAAACCTCGCACTGAACTAGGTGAGGATAGTCCCAAAAGGGCTGACACAGAATTGGCTTGCTATCAGAATCTTCCCCCAGACATACTAGTCAATGTCGTAGAGGTTAATGCTGATGAACGTTATCTAGCTTTAGAAAAGGTAGAACTCGAGTACACAGGTAAAAGTGAGCAAATGGTGGAAGAATTTGTGGAGTTAGGATTAGAGAGATTTCCCCAAATTGACGCCTCTTTTCTGCCAGAAGTACCTTGGGATTATTATGAAGAGATATTCGGGAAGATGAAGGATTTAGAGACGGCTGGATTAATTGATGATGCAAAGGCGGTAGAAAATTTATTCAGGAGTAAAAGAGGTTTAATAGAAGGCGCGAAAAAAGGTTTTTCGCATCAAGATTTTGGTCGTCGGAATGTTCAAAAAATAGACGGGGAGTTAAAGGTGTTTGATTTTGAATCGGCACGACAAGATAATGCAATGTTTGATATGGCGACACTGTTTATCGATATCAAAGATCGCGATGAACTGGTGAGAATATTCAAAGAAAAAGTTGGGGAAAGTGAACATTTCAACGAAGAATTACTAGACTTAATGATAGTAAGAAGAGCAACAGCTGCTATGCACTTTTATATGTCAGAATATCCTAATAATGAATCAAGTTTTTTACGAAAAAATCGGGAAATATTTGCCGAAAAAGTTAAACAGCTATTAAGTAGTGAAAGTGAAGATGAAGGACAATAAATCTTAATAAAAGTTATCCAAAAACACCATGAAAAACAACAGCCAACAACCCACCATCCTTCCGATCAAAAAAATTGTTCAGGAGACGCCCGCGATCAAAACGTACACTTTTGAGCACAAATTAGGAGCTGAGCCGGGTCAATTTGTCATGCTCTGGATTCCGCGGGTAGACCAAAAACCAATTAGCATCTCGCGTCAGACAGATAGCAGTTTTGATTTATCAGTCTTCAAAGTCGGTAAAGCAACTGAAGCTCTATTCGATATGAAAGAAGGTGACAAGGTTGGCATTTCTGGCCCTTATGGTCGGGGTTTTAATATTGAGCCGAAAAAAAATATTGTGCTAGTCGGCGGCGGTTGTGGCTCGGCACCATTACGGATGCTTGGCGAAGAAGCAGAGAAAGCCGGCTGCAAAGTGACTTTTATAACCGGCGCGCAAACAAGTAAGGACGTGTTATTCAAAGATGCTCTATCAGATACCTGCATCACCACTGACGATGGCTCAGCCGGTTTCAAGGGATTCACCACGCAGAAGTTAGCAGAAATTCTGACTGAAAATAAAGACACAGACAAAGTGTACACCTGCGGCCCCGAAGTGATGATGAAGGGCGTAGTTGATGTTTGTGCTAAACATAAAATATCTTGTGAAATTAGTATGGAACGTTATATGAAGTGCGGCTTTGGAATTTGCGGGCAATGCGCGGTTGATCCGCTCGGAATTTGTATCTGCAAAGCTGGTCCGGTTTTTTCGGGAGAAATGGCTGCCAAAATAACTGAATTCGGCCAGTATCACCGCGATAAGGCTGGAGTAAAACATGAGCTTTAAAGACTCAAAATATTTTGCCTTTATCCTATTAACAGCAGCTTCTATCTGCTGGGGTTTCATGTACGTTTTTGTTCGGCTGATGGCCGAGATTGACACTTTGAACATTGCCTTCTTCCGCTATATCTTTGCCTTATTGGCCTTCGCCCCGTTTTATTTTTTATCGAAGCAAAGAAAGAAAATAAATTGGCGAGGTCGATCTGGTATGGCATTGATTATTTGGATACTGCTAAACAGCGCCCTGGCCACAGTGCTTAATGTTTTGGCGATAAAACACGCCAATGCTTCAGTGGCCTCTATCCTGATAAATGCTAACCCGTTGTTTATTGCTCTATTAGCTCCTATTTTAATCAAAGAAAAAAATAGAATAGTTAATTACTTGGGAGCAGTAATTGCTTTTGGGGGTGTCATTCTGGTAATGACGGAAGGAGGCCATATTAGCAAGTTTCTATCTTCACAATTTCTTTACGGCTATATTTTTGCCCTGGTGTCTGCTTTTTCCATCGGTCTGTCCACTATTTATCTTAAGAAGTACCTGCGGCTTTATGGTAGTTGGGCGATATCATTTTATGTATTTCTAATTGGTGCAATTACTTTGACAATCGTTAACGTTCTTTTTGGTAATCTGGGACAATTATTTAGCATTTCTTCGCTGAACTGGCTTTGGCTAATCTTGTTTGGCTTGGTGTGCACCACTTTCCCCTTTGTTGTTTTTAATTTTGGGGTGGAAAAAATTGGACCGACAAAAGCGGGGGTATTTAAGTTGCTGATTCCGGTGTTTGCGGTAGTGTTGGCAGTTTTGCTTCTAAATGAGCCACTGACCTGGTATATCGTGGTAGGAGGGGCGGTGACAATTGGTGGGCTGGCACTGGTGCAGGTGAAGTGAGCATTTGAGCTGCGGATTTTATGTGTTAAAATTATTTACAACAATTAAGTATTAAAAAAATGGACAAAAAAGAACTAATTCTCAAGCTGGCCGAGATCGATGCTATTAAATTTGGTGAGTTCAAATTAAAAACAGGCAGTATCTCGCCAATCTATCTCGATTTGCGCGTGACCGTTTCTTATCCGGATATTTTGCAAGCGGTGGGAGAAATAATGTGGGAAGAGGTAAAGGATCTAAATTTTGATGTCATTTGCGGAGTGCCCTACACGGCTTTGCCTATCGCTACTGCGATGTCTCTGGCGTATAATAAGCCGATGGTAATGCGACGTAAAGAAGTAAAAGACTATGGTACCAAGAATGCCATTGAGGGAGCTTACGAAAAAGGTCAAAATTGCTTGATCATAGAGGACTTGGTTACTAGTGGTTCTAGCGTGTTTGAGACAATTGAACCATTAGAGCATGAAGGCATGAAGGTAACTGATATTGTGGTTCTGCTGGATCGAGAGCAGGGAGCCCAAGAAAATGTGAGCGGTAAGGGATATAATCTCCACTCAATTTTCAATATGACTTATTTATTAGATGTTTTGCGGGAGGCAGGAAAAATTGAGCAGGAAATGTATGATAAGGTGAAAAAGTATATTGAAGATAACCAAGTAAAGAAATAATGAAAGACTTTCTCGAACAAACAATTCGCGAAGCGGGCGAGATAGCCTCGGACTATTTTGCCAAAGGGGTAAATATCGCGGCCACTAAGCTTGATCCGGATGACGTGGTGTCGGAGGCGGACAAGGCTCTTAGTAAGTTTTTTACCGAAAAGATTCGCGAGAAATATCCGGAACATGGTATTCAAGATGAAGAACAAGAGGATGTGATCAATCCGGAAGCCGAATATCGTTGGGTAGTTGATCCGCTTGACGGCTCACGTAATTTTGCCGCCGGGATTCCTTTTTGGTGTCACCTAGTGGCTTTGCGGCAGGGTGAGGAGACTATCCTGGGCGGAATTTACAATCCTATCTCTGACAGCTTTTTTCTAGCGGAAAAAGGCAAGGGCGCGTATCTTAATGATAGTAAAATACAAGTAAGCGAGCAAAAGGAGATTGATTATGGCTTTGGTATTTGCACGCGTACGCATCGTCGTGGTCGAGTTAACCTTTATATAAAAGTATTGTCACATTTTGCTTCTAACACTAAGGCTAGATTGGGGAATTACAGCACTATGTTAGGTTCATGCTATGTAGCAACTGGGGGAGTAGACTTTATAGTCACTAATGGCGGCGTTGATCACGATTATTTCGCACCCGTCTTATTGTGCCAAGAGGCAGGGGCAAAAGTAACTGACAGTGATGGCAATCCCTGGCAAGCCGGGCGGTCAGATTTAGTGATGGCGAATCCAACTTTACATGATAAAATTATGGAGCAGATAAAAATCGCAAAAAGTAAATGTTAATCCAGGTAGGAATCATTGTTTCCTTGGCCATTACTGTTCTTATTGGCTGGGTAACAGGCAAGAGAGTCAAAGGTAAGGTAGAAAACTACTACGTGGCCGGGCGGCGATTATCGTTCTTGATGGTCGGAGTAGCTCTAGTGGCGCAGTCGATTGATGGTAATGCTACCTTAGGAAATTCGTCACTAGGATTTGATTTTGGTTTTTGGGCGGGGGCAGCTTTACCAATCGGGTTAGCTCTATCTTTGTTTTTACTGGGACTGTTTTTCGCTCCCAAATTGAACTCCCTGAAACTTCTAACTCTGGCAGACTTTTTTAGCCGGAAATATAACCGTACCATTGAAGTTTTAGCTTCTTTATTGATGTTGTTGAGCTTTGGCGTATTATTGGCTGGTAACTTAGCCGCAGTCGCCATTCTGCTTAACCTCTTCTTTAATATCAATTATCAGACGTCGGTTGTGCTAATCTGCTTGGCAGCTCTTATATATTCAATTCGCGGCGGTATTTTATCAGACATTTTATCCGATTATTTCCAAGTAGCTTTGCTAGTTATTGGTGGATTGTCAACTTTCGGCTATCTGTTCTTCAAATACGACCTAGCTCAATTTTTCAATTCCGAGATATTTAGTTCCGGCTTAAGCCTAACTCAGCTGACGCAAAATGCGGACGGTGCTTTAATTAACTGGGCTACTATTTTTGCTCTCGGCTTTGGTAATTTATTAGCAATTGATTTTGTCGCTCGGACTCTGGCCGCCAAATCAGCTGGCACGGCGCGCAAAGCTTGTTTTCTGGGTGGCGTCTTAACTTTATTACTCGGCATTCCTTTTTCTATTCTGCCTCTATTGTTGCAATGGTTAAATTTTGTTCCGGCGGGGGAGGCTCCAGTGTTGATGGCTTTTGCTTTGGAGACTATGCCCGCAGTTGTGACTCTCCTTTTGACTTGCGGAATTATCGGCGTTTCTCTGTCGACTATCGACGGCGCGATGTTAAGTATGGGCAATGTTTTGGCTCACAATTTGCTAAATATTAAGAAAGACTTACGCTGGGGGGAAAACAACTCGGTTGAGTCAGAGAAATCCCACCTCTATTTTTCCCGTCTAGCTTTGGTTCCGGTTGCTGGCAGTGCGGTGATTTTTGCCATGTTGTTGCCATCGCCGGGAGCGTTGATTGCGGTCGCTTTTGACATTATGTTTGCTGGCTTGTTAGTGCCATTTGTTTTTGCTTTTATTTTCAAGAAAGTTTACGCCAAAGCGGCTTTGTACGCTATTATCGCCGGCGGTCTAGCTCGTTTACTGTTTGTCGCTTTGACTCCCACGTCCTTTGGTATCGATAATGGATTCTTCTACGTAGAAAATTCAATTATTAGTCCGACCCTAGATGGTCTAGGAACATTTTTGGCTCCGTTAGTTGCTTTATATGTCTATCTGATGGTTCACTGCATTATGGTCCTTAAAAATAATAAACAAGAGTCGGCAGCGTTAGTAAATAATCAACCCCATTCCGAGCCGGTAAGGGCTAGCAGTCAAGATTACACCAACAAGCAATAAGCACATGGACACTCGACAAGGAAATACAATTATTATTAAACAGAATATTTTAAAAAATATTACGGTTGTTCTAGTTACAACTTTATTAATCCTTTGGGTGCTACCTTACCTGGAAGGACTAGGGGACAGTGGAGTTGATGCGTTTGTTTTATTGAGTATTTTCCCCTTGGGAGCGATGTTTGCTTATTTTGCTTTCAGTTATGCTAATACCAATATATTCTCCTCCGAGCATCGTATTCTAGCTGATATTACGACTTTTATCCTCTTAATAATAATCTGTTTCTCGATATCTTTGGCTACGATCATTGGCAGCATCAGCATTCCTCAGCTTACTAATCCTCTCATCATTTTGGCTGTATTGCTAGTTTTGGGTTGTTTTACCTATGATTTTTGGGATTTGTATTCCAACTTAACTTCGCAGAAAAAAAGCGAAGAATAATTAAAAAAATATGTCCACTTACGCCGAACGTGCCGAGCAGTGCACCAATCAAACTGCCAAGAAGCTACTAAGCTTAATGGAGGAGAAAAAGACTAATCTGGCTGTGTCGCCAGATGTGACTTCTGCCGCTGAACTCTTGGATATATTGGATAAAACTGGTCCGGAGATTTGCTTAGTTAAAACCCACATTGATATTATTACTGATTTTAGTCCGGAGCTGATTAACAAGATGGTTGAGCTTAAAGAGAAGCACAACTTTATGATCTTCGAGGATCGCAAATTTGCTGATATTGGCAATACGGTGCAAATGCAATACGCGCAGGGTATTTATCACATTGTTGACTGGGCTGATATGGTTAATGCCCATGCCGTGCCTGGCCCGGGGATCATTGACGGTCTCAAAGAGGTGGGTGAGTCAAAGGGGCGGGGATTGATTCTGTTAGCGGAAATGAGCTCGGAGGGTAACCTGGCTACAGGCGAGTATACTGAGAAAACTCTACAAATGGCTAAAGATAATCCGGACTTTGTGATTGGCTTTATTACGATGAAAAAGCAGCTCGATGATCCGAATTTTATTAATTTTACGCCTGGAGTGAAGTTAGTTGAAGGTGGCGATGATTTAGGGCAGCAGTATAATACTCCCGCTAAAGTAATTGGTGAGCAGGGAAGTGATGTGATTATTGTGGGACGGGGGATATATGGCGCGGATGATCCAGCGGCGGAGGCGAAGAAGTACCGCGAAGAAGGTTGGAAGGCTTATGAGGGGAGATTGTAGTTTGTCATCGGAAGCGTAGCTACCGAACAATAAAGTTGTTCAGAGCCGTGGTGGAGAGTTTTTGGCTATAGATAGCGTTTTTTGGCAACTAGTTTTATAGTGTTAATTATGGTTTTTTGGTGGGAAAATGGCTTTTTCTGTCCCCAAGATTTCCCTTAATTTACTATTGCTTTATTTAGCGGTTTGTGGTACAAATATAGTAGTTGAATTTTGCAAATAACAAGCGCTAGACGCTTGTCACAAAAAAGGAGAGAAACGATGAAACGCTTGGTTTTGGCTGTAATGGCGATGTTGTTGCTCGTCGGCTGTGGTGGACGGGAGATCGTTTCTGAGTCGGTCGGACCCACCGAGGGAGAGCTGATTACACAGACGACGAAGGACTGCCGGAGCATCGACAGTTGCACGGCTGTCGGGCGGTGCGTCTACGATGCGAGCATCGACGTTTGCATCGTCAGTTCCGACGCGGATTGCCTGTGGGCAGATGTCTGCCTCTTGGGTGGTCTCTGTACCGTCAAGGTGCACGCTATCGATCCGGGCTGGAACAAATGCATCGCAGCCAGCGACGCCGACTGCCGACTGGGAGAAGTCTGCACCAAGGACGGCTACTGCACGGCCAAGAACGACCGCTGCGTCAAGTAGCTGCCCCCCTGCCCTTTCGCCCCTGTTCCCACTTTCCAGGACCCTCTTTGGCCCTGGAATTTTTTTATTACAAATTATTTCAATTTACATCCCTCTCTCACTTCCCCCCGCCAACCAAATCTGCTACAATCAAGTACAAATAAGAGTAATCGAAAATTACATGCTTTTTAATTTAAACGAGTTCATCCCAGCCGAACTAGCGGCGAACACTCCGCGTGACTATATGATCGCTGGCCTAATAGTCTTGGCTTCTATTTTAATTCTCTGGCTGTTCAAGTATGTCCTTATCAAGCGAGCTAAGCGAGTGGCCGAGCACACCAAGAGTAAATTAGATGACGCAGTCGTGGCTACCTTGAACGCTTTCAATTGGCCCTTTTATATTGTAATGGCGCTCTACGTGGCTTCGTATTTTCTCCAGCTGCCGGAATATGTGCATCGGGTAGGAGTTTATGTAATCCTGGTTGTAGTTGTTTACTATATCGCCAAGGCGGTGCAGTATTTGATCAGTTACGGCTTCAAGCACTCGATCGACAAACATCAGGAGGCCGACCCAGATTTTAATCCGGCTTCATTGGACTTTGCTGGTCGATTGGCTAAAGGTGCGATCTGGATAGTAGCGGTGATTCTGGTGATGCAAAATCTTGGCTACGAGATTACAACACTAGTCGCCGGCCTTGGTATTGGTGGCGTAGCGGTCGCTTTTGCCTTGCAGAGTGTGTTGACGGATATTTTCGCCTCATTCTCAATCTACTTTGATAAGCCATTTCAAATCGGTGACTATATTGAGATTGGCAAGGACAAGGGACATGTGAAAAAGATTGGCATTAAATCCACTCGCCTGGAAACTTTACAGGGTGAGGAGTTGATTATTTCCAACCAAGAACTGACTGAGTCGCGGGTGAGCAATTTTAAGAAAATGGATAAGCGGCGGGTGATTTTCAGAATTTATTTGGAATACGGGACGCCCCAGGAAAAGCTAGAATTAATTCCGGACTTAATGAAGAAGATTATCAATGGTGTTGATCAAGCTTCTTATCATAAGACTTATTTCAAGCAGTTCTCCAGTTCGGGTTTGGAGTATGAAACGTTGTATTATATCGCCACCCGCAAGTATGATGTCTGGCGAGATACGCAGCATCAAATAAATATGGCGGTCAAAGAAGAATTTGAGAAAGCCGGCATCGCGATCGCTGACCCAACGGATTTTGCGACTTTTAAGGATAGTATTAGTAAATAAAAATTAACATAAAAAAATGATTGCAGTTATTCTCCTGGGGATTGCAGCCTTCCTAGTTCTGGCCGGTGGCCTGGCAGCTTTTATCATTATGCTAGTGAAGAAAGTAAAGTGGTGGGGTTCTTGCCTAGTATTAGTAGGGGTATTGGGTTTGACTGGCTTATTAGTCTCAGCCGCCGTCGGATTCTGGGTGTATGAGAAAAGCGGTGACAAAATTGATTCCGCCAAGGATTTCTTTGGTGAACTGGAGGATTTTCAGGAGGAAGCGGAAGAGGCGATGAAAGAAGCGGAGAAGGTGAGTGATGAGCTGGACAAAGTAAATACCAACACTTCAACCAATACCAATACAAGCAGCGACAAATCTGAGTCGACTACCAAGGACGCCGATTATTACAAAGACCAGGGCATGATTGAGAATACGGATTATAGTTTTCTGATTACAGTGGGCGAAGACAAGGCGAAAAAGATCACCCAAAAAGAGACCGTACCACTTGAGGGAGTGACGGCTGCCTATCTGTATTGTCATCAGACGACAGATAACAGCTATGGTTCCTCTGAATGTCCAACGGGAACGGTCGAAATTTTTCGTATTAGCGTTTATACCGTCAGTCAGTGGAATGAGGTCAAGGATTCTCCTTTCGCCGGGACGTCAATGGGGCAGGACGGTGGTTATTACTTTATCTTTTCTCACCCTAATGGTCTTATGCCAAGCGATGTATCTATTAGTGGTGAATTCTATAGTGGCGTGATTACCAGTATTGATTTTGCGGACTGAGGGGTTAACTAAAATCATCAATCATTAAATAGCTTTTTAGGAGGGGGAGCTATTTTTTTATATATTTTTAGACGAAAGTGGAGATTTGGTAAAAAAGTTATTAACAGGGGAGTACAATTCTAACAAGAAAAAACAGCTTCCAAGATTGGGAGGCTGTTGATAAGGAGCTGGTAAGTCTAGTTTTTGTAAGGATGTTTCTTTGACAGTGTCTCGATCACGGGCTGTAGCGGAGAATTGTTCCTTTTTCTCCTACGACGAAGACATTTTTTGGACCGCTGCCCCAGATAGCCTCAAGATTAACCTTTGTGCCTGAATTCATCTTAGACCAGGAGTTGCCGTCGTAGTGAATAATTCTTCCACTCAAACCCACGGCAAAGACGTTGTTCGTGCCGCTGCCCCAGAGGGCTTCAAGATAGGATTTAGTTGGGACGTTGTCCATTTTAGACCAGGATTTGCCGTTGTAGCGTGCAATGTATGTCTCATCACTGTATAGACCGGTCCCTACAACAAAGACATTGCTGGCGCTATTCCCCCATACATCGTGTATGAAGCTGTATGCACCGGGCAAAGCTGTTTTGGTCCATACTTTGCCATTGTAGTGACTGAAGCAGCTGCTCCATGCAGCGAACATGTTGCTCGGGCTGCTTCCCCAGAGTGACTTGGCACTACAGGGTAGATCAGTGTTTAACTGACGACAGCGTTCACTATCGCAGCGGAAAGTAGTATTGTTACTACCCACCGCGTAGACGCTAGACGAGTCGAATCCCCACAGAGAGTAAATGTCAATGAGAGCAAACGAAGACTTACTAACTAGTAATTCATCCCAAACTTTGCCGTTATAGTGTAGAACGTTAATGCCTTTGAATTGAATGTTACACTCGCCCGCGGCGAAAAAGTTTTTTGCGCTTGTCCCCCATAGTGTGTATAGGGTATCACTAACACCTGATTTCATCTCGGACCAAGCTTTACCGTCGTAGTGTAGGATGGTACCGCTCTCACCAGCAGCGAAAACACTGTTTGGGCTGTCACCCCAAACAGCATATAGATCATTACTGGTACCCGATGTCATTTTGGACCACGTTATGGGCAGGGAATTGTTGCCACTATCGGGAGTAAAAGGCCCATCGCTACAACCCCATGTTGCCAGGGCGAAGAGGGTGTACAGTAGTATTAGGGGTAACATTGCGACTCGGTTGAATGTCAGCTTTTCCTGCATAACTTTTCTCCTTTTTCTCATCGATTGGTTGGGTGTTCAGCAAAGCATGAATTAGTCAGCTCTACTGTTTGGTTGGATAAGGAACGAAATGATGCGTTAGGTTACTGTACATTATGGTATTAATGTTTATTAAAATAATCAATGGGTTATGCTTAATTTGTCGTTCTAAAGAGAAGTTTTTCCCCTTCTACAAAGGCTTCTGGGTCTGCCATCGGGGCGGGGATCAGGAGTTTTTTTATTTGGTCGAATGAGTAAGTAATCAAAGATTCTTAATCTTTATTTCCCTCGCCTTTTTTATGCGCTATACTTGTTTAGATGCCAAAGAAGAAACTCAAGACAAAAATAGAAATTAACCAGCAATTTAAGGCTGCGCTGGAAATCATGGAAGATACTGACTCCCACGCTTTTATTACTGGTAAAGCGGGTACGGGCAAGTCGACTTTGCTAGAATATTTTCGCTCGCAGACTGAGAAAAATGTGGCCATCCTTGCTCCGACCGGTGTGGCAGCGCTAAATGTCAAAGGGCAGACAATCCATTCATTTTTTCAGTTTCCACCGCAGATCACCAAGGAAGAGATAAAAAAGCAGCGACTATCGACCAAGCGGCGAAAATTATACAAAGAGCTCGAGACGATCGTGATCGATGAGGTCTCGATGGTACGGGCAGACCTCTTAGACTATATTGATCAGGCGCTGCGCAAGTTTCGCAACAAGAAAAAAGAACCCTTTGGCGGTGTGCAGATGATTTTTATTGGTGACTTGTATCAATTGCCGCCGGTGGTAGCGGGTCAAGAGGAGCGCGATCTTTTTACTAATCATTATAAAAGCCCGTATTTTTTTAGTGCGGAGATATTTGCTGATTTGCCGATCGAGATGGTGGAGCTGGAAAAGATTTATCGACAAAAGGATCAGAAATTTATCAATCTGCTCAATAAAATTCGCAATAACTCAGTTGAGGAGAAGGATATGAAGATACTCAATGCGCGCTACCAGTCGGATTTTAAGCTGACCGCTGATAGTCAGTACATTACTCTGACCCCGACCAATAAGGCTTCGGACGTTATCAATCGACACAAGTTAAATAAGCTCAAGACTAAGCAAAAATATTATCAGGGCGCAGTTGATGGTAAATTTGGCGACAGTCATTTGCCGACGATGCTGGATCTCAAATTGAAGCAGGGCGCGCAGGTCATGATGCTCAACAATGACCCTGATGGCAACTGGGTCAATGGCAGTATTGGGACGATCGTTGGCATTGAGCCGGGTGATAAAGAAGAGCATGATATCTTAAAGGTAAAGTTGACCAGCGGGAAGATCGTGACGGTGGAGCGGCATACCTGGAATGTGTATGAGTATTTTTTTGATGTTAAGAAGGGGGCGCTGGATGTGCGGACGCTCGGTTCTTTCATACAGTATCCGCTGCGTTTGGCTTGGTCGGTGACGATCCACAAGAGCCAGGGGAAGACATTTGATAAAGTGATAATAGATATCGGGCGGGGGACGTTTGCGCACGGGCAGACTTACGTGGCGCTGAGTCGTTGTCGGAGCTTGGAGGGGATAGTGCTCAAGAAGCCGATTTTAAAAAACCATATCTGGATGGACTGGAAGATTGTGCGGTTTCTGACGCAATTTCAATACGACCGGTCGGAAGAAGGGATGTCGTTGGCTGATAAGGTGAGTTTTATTGATAAGGTGATTGGGAAAAAGGCGACGCTGAAGATGACCTACTTGCGTGCCAATGATATCAAATCCCAGCGCGTCATCGAGCCTTATAAGGTGGGGGAGATGGAGTATCAGGGTAAGTCATATATGGGCATGAAGGCGCATTGCCAGAAGCGGGGAGAGGACAGAACTTTCCGCGTCGATCGGATCTTGGAGATGGAGAAGGGGTAGTGGACAAATTGATGATGACGCGGGGATATTATGGTGATTGAGGGTAGCATTATTGGTGCTATAATGTAGTTGCGCACTACAATTTATTTTGAAAAATTAGAAATAATTTAATTTTCTATGCCTCAGCAGAAAAATAAATCAGAACAAAACAAAAAAATCGTGCTTTTCCAAAGCCGAAAAATTCGGCGATCTTGGCATAAAAACGAGTGGTATTACTCACTGGTTGATATTGTAGCGGCACTGACAGAAAGCACCAACCCAACGGATTATTTAAAAAAGCTTCGTAAAAGAGATGAGGAGCTGGGATCCTACCTAGGGACAAATTGTCCCCAGGTAGAAATGTTGACCGGTACAGAGAAAAAAAGAAAAACACTGGCTGGGAATATAAAAAATATTTTTAGAATTATCCAATCAATCCCTAGTCAGAAAGCTGAACCGTTTAAACAATGCTAGGCGAAAAGGTAACCACCGAAATTTCTAAAAAAGAAAAGCCAAAAAAGATGCCGGCTAATAAAAAAGTTGCCAGGCGTGGTGGCGGAGTGGCGGGGAAAGCCCGAAAAGAGACAGAAAAGGAGATAGGGCGAAGTGTGATCTCGGAGGAGAATTTTTTAGGGAGCGATGATGAGGTAAAAGAATTGAGGTCTTCTCAAGATTAAGATTAATTATAAGCTGATCCGATAGTTGTGGTTTGCGCGGATGAGCCCTAAAAGCCTTTAAACAAGGGCTTTTTTTGTTTTAGGCAGTTGACTGAAGGGCGCGCAAAGTGTAGTATTAGGGGGAATATAAAAAAGTATGCCGAAGTTAAAAGATATTCCAAGAGTTGATAGGCCGAGGGAGAGGTTTCTAGAGAAAGGCTCCGATGCGCTGTCTAAAAGCGAGCTTTTGGCTATTTTGATTGGCAGTGGAGTTAAGGGAAAGAATGTAAAACAGCTTTCTAAGCAAATCGTAAGAAAATTTGGAAATAAGTTTTTGGATATAACAGTTGATGATCTTTTAAAAATTTCCGGGATTGGCAAGGCTAAAGCTTTGCAGATTGTTTCTGCTCTAGCATTAGTCAAAAGATTTTATGAAGAACTGGAACCAAAAGATAACATTGTTTTGTCTGCGCAAGATGCTGTTTCTCTAACTTCTGAAATTAGAAATAAAAAGAAAGAATATCTGGTGTGTCTTTATCTTAATGCAAGAAATACTCTACTAAAAAAAGAGATTATTTCTATTGGTATCCTAGATAAAAGTATAATCCACCCGCGAGAAATTTTTGGTCCGGCTGTTGAATTGAGAGCAGCGGGAGTTGTTTTGCTTCACAACCATCCTTCTGGCGATGTAGAGCCGAGCAAACAGGATATGGAGGTGGTAAATAAGATTATTGAGGCTGGGAAAATAATGGGGGTAAATGTTATCGACTTTATTATTGTTAGTAAAACAGATATTTACAGTATTTTCGCAGACTCACAAACAGCAAGAAAGAAATTGACTTATATTTCTGACGGTATGCAAAATTCTCTTTTTGATCTTTTGGAGATTGGGCAACCTATTTATAGCCCAACAATCAAGAAAATACACAAGATATATTTTTCTCCAAATAAGCGAGTCACACCAGGCCGCTTTCAGTTACAAAACAGACGGTTTTTAGGCAATAAATATAAGCTACTTGGTTTTATTGAGGATATAGTGAATGAAAAATGTGATGATTTTAATGTATTTTGCGATATTTTCGCTGGCACAGGTGTTGTGGGGGAAAGATTTAACGAAAAAGATATTAAGGTGATCGCAAATGACTTTCTCACAAGCAACTACATCCCATTGAAAGCTTTCCTGGGTACTGTTACAGTCGATTTTGAAGAAATAGAAAAGAAGATAGATGCACTTAATAACTTAGAGGCACACAAGGATAATTACTTTTCTAAGCATTTTGGCGACACGTATTTTACTTTAGAGAATGCTCGCAGAATCGGAGCCATTAGAGAGAAGATTGATAAAATTACAAATAATGAAAATGAAAAAGCGATTCTGATTACATCACTTCTTTGTGCTACCGATAAAGTTGCAAACACAGTAGGTCACTATGATGCTTACAGAAAAAAACTAGACACTGTTAAGCCGTTGCGACTCTTAGTTCCGGATTTTGAACCGGAAAATAATGTGAATAATGAGATATATAAAGAAGATGCAAACCAGCTCATTAGAAAAATCAGCTGTGATGTTTTATACATAGATCCTCCCTACAATTCACGCCAGTATTCAGACGCCTACCATCTTCTAGAAAATCTGGCTACTTGGAAAAAGCCGCTGGTGCATGGTAAAGCAAAAAAAATGAATCGCTCGCACATTAAAAGTAATTATTGTTTACAGTCTGCATCAAAAGCATTCGCTGATTTAATCTCAAATGCTAATTGCAAACATATTTTGCTTTCATATAATAATACTGGTGAATCCAAAGATGGAAGATCAAATGCTCGAATCAACGATAAGCAAATCATCGATATATTAAAATCTCGTGGCGAAGTAGATATTTTTGAACGAGATTACAAAGCATTTACTACAGGAAAAAGTGATACTGCTGGACACATAGAGCGGGTTTTTTATTGTAAAGTTACGAAATAATTATGAGAAAAGCTTGGTCAATTACAACGACACTACGAAATCCCGAGAGATTGAGAAGTTTCTTGGTTGTTTTACAACAGCTTGAAAATTTAGAATGGAACTTAGAAAGTCAAAAGAAATACCAAATACTTTTAATTCAAAGCAGAACCTATGGGTATGGGAGTAACCAGTTTTATGACGGACTTTCTCAAAATCAAATTAATTTAATTGATGATACGTCGAAAGAAATTTCTCTAAAAGAAGCGGAGAGAATTTTCAATGCAAAAAATTATGAAGATCCTGCGATGCGTGGCCGGCAGTCCCTAAACCCACTTAAGAAAATGGGACTGGTATCAGTAAAGGATGGTAAAGTAGTCATTACGGCGCTGGGAAAGTTACTTTTGAAAGATGATTTTGATTTTGGAGAAATATTTTTCAGAAGTTTTTTGAAATGGCAAATTCCAAATCCAGATAGCAGTGATTATAAACTCGAAGATGGTTATAACATTAAACCATTTATTGGAGTTTTACATTTAATCGATGAGGTAAATAAAAAATCTTTAGGTTTGGGAGAAAAAGTAAAAGGAATAAGCAAACAAGAATTTTCTCTTTTTTGTCCAACTCTCATAAACTTTAAAGATATTGAATTGTATGCTGAAAAAATAGTCAATCTTAGAAAGAAAATAAAAGGAGAAAGAAAACAAGAACAAAAAATAATTTTTGATAACTATAAAAAAGATTTTGTTCAAGAATTTCTTGGTACATCAAATCGGGAAGAAATCAACGGGTTTTTACAAAATTTGAAAGACTATGGTGATAATGCGATTCGGTATTTTCGCCTGACGCGATACATTCATATCCGTGGTGGTGGTTTTTATATTGATTTAGAGCCAAGAAGATCGGTTGAAATTGAATCTTTGCTTGGTTTTGATAATGCACAATCGAGATCTTTTGAATCAAAAGAAGAGTATTTGAATTATATTTCTGATATTTCAAAACCCCAGCTTCCCTGGGAGACAAAAGAAAAATACATTGAGATCATTGAAAAACTTATTAATGAAATAAGAGCGGACGAAACTGCTTCGGAAAAAGAAAGCACAGAGATTGAGGACTATCAAGAAATGCAGAATAACGAATTGAAAAACTACATCGCAAAATTGAGAGCATATAGAAGATCATTACAAGATGAAGAAAATCACAAAAAATCTCAAAATACAGCGCAGATCAAATCTTATATCAAAGATCTCGAAAACATTTTTGATTTTGATGATCGTCCAATATTGCTTGAAAAATTATCTACCTTTGGCTTACATGCCCTTAATGATGCATTAAAAATACAACCAAACTATCCTGTTGGAGATGATAACGAACCAACTTTTACCGCTCCTGCGAATACTCCAGATATTGAGTGCTTTTATGAAAATTTTAATGCTATTTGTGAAGTTACAATGTTGAAAGGTCGAGATCAGTGGTACAACGAGGGGCAACCAGTCATGAGACATCTGAGAGACTTTGAAGACAAGCATCCGGATAAGACATCTTATTGTTTGTTTATAGCTCCCACACTTCACCGTGATACAATCAATACTTTTTGGGCAGCAATAAAATATGAATACGAAGGGAAACCGCAAAAGATTGTACCATTGTCAATAAAACACTTTGTTTCAATTTTGAAAATCCTAGTTCAGATTAAAACAGAAAATAAATTTTTGAAACATAGCGAAATTTCTCGATTGTATGATGAAATCTTGAATTCTTCAAATTCTTTTGACGATTCAAGTGGGTGGTTACAAAATATTCCTGGCGTTATTTCCTCCTGGCAAGAAAGCCTTAGTTTTTAAATAAAAAATATGAAAAAAAATATTATTTATAACGGAGATTGCATAAAAATACTCAACGCAAAAATTGATAAAAATTCTATTAATCTTATTTTTGCCGACCCTCCCTACAACCTTTCAGGTAACGGCTTGAAATGGAAGGGTAATAAAACAGGAGGTGATTGGTATATGGTCAATGAAAAATGGGACAAGATGACTGCTCCAGAGTATATGCAGTTTACGCGGAAATGGATTGGTGGATGTCATAGAGTGTTAAAAGACAATGGGGCGATTTATATTTCCTGTACTTATCATAATCTTGCCGAGGTCATGATTGTACTTAAACAACTTGATTTCAAGATAAATAATGTTATCGTCTGGCAAAAAACAAATGCCATGCCGAATATGACGAAAAGAGTTTTTACGCATTCAACGGAATTTGTTGTTTGGGCTGTTAAGGGTAAAAAATGGATTTTCAATTATGAGGAGCTGAAAAATATAAATCCAGAAAAGCAAAAAGACGGCTCACTCAAACAAATGCGAGATGTCTGGGCAATGCCTTTGGTGCAAGGAAAAGAAAGATTACATGGTAGAAATGGGCGTGCTTTACACCCAACGCAGAAGCCGGAAGAAATGCTCAAGAGAATTATTATTGCTTCGTCTAACAAGGGGGGGTTAGTTTTGGACCCATTTCTAGGGAGCGGCACAACGACTGTCGTTGCAAAAAAGTTAGGCAGAAATTGGATTGGAATTGAGAAAAGCAAGAAATATGTTGAGATGGCTAAGAAGCGGGTAGGAGGTTGATTGAGGTTTTTTAAAGGAGAATTAGAGAGGGAGTAGTTATTATAAAAATGAGTACAAAAGAAAAAGTAAATGAATGAATAGCGATCAAGACATTATTCAATCTTTGAGCATAATAGAATCAGCCAAGTTTGAATGCTTGATAAACTTTTTGTTATATCAGGGAGCTTTCCAGAATATATTAGATATTAAAACTCTTATTGATTCTCCTGGGATTAATATGGAAGAAAGTAGTACCAGAAAGTCTCCTTCTTTCACTGATGCAGAAATAAAATCTCTCGGCATATACCTTGAACATAGCACAAATAAAAATTGGCAGAGTAAATTAAAAGAAGATGTCAAAAAAAATAAAGGAAAAAAAATAAAAACTTTTGTTTTTGCCTCTAATCGTGAATTAGGTGATAAAAATATAAAGATTAATGGTGTCAGTGTTCCCGCGGACGAATATTGCAAAAAAGAATTAGAGTGTGAAAAAGCTTTTATTATTGGTCGAGATAATTTACTTTTTCCCTTAACTGACCCTAAATTTTTTCACATAAGAAGAAATTATCTAAATATGAAAGATGATTTGCTTGTAAATTATGAAAGGTATCAAGAAATTTTACGGGAAGGGGAGTTTTCTATGGATGATCAGAGGATAATTTCAAGTGATATAGATGAATTAAAATCTGATATTTTTAGTAATAACTCGAAACATTTATTAGTATACTGCATAAATTGCAATTTTATTTTGCATTTAATGGGGATGGTCGCTCAAAAAAATTTTGAGGAGCAAAAAACAAACAAGATACTCCAAAAAGATTTTGCATTTATCAGATGGCCTTCTCCAGGCATTGATTTAAACAATTATTTACATGAAATTAAGGATGTCCCCGATAACTATACCGTCGTATGGAATGCTCATATAGTGATAAAAAATTTGTTTGATTATTTAAAGCTTAAAACTAGTAATAATAAATTAGTTTTTGTTACTGACGAGAATAACAAGGATGAGATTATAAACTTTTTCAGAGAAAATAATTTACCTTTTGGTTCTATTTGTTTTACAAAAAAACTTGTGGATGTTAAAAAAATTAGCCTGACTGATCATAAAAATCAAATAAGCAGTATTTTTGTAGAATTAGAGCGAGCAGTATTGGGGTTAGAAGCTTTAATTTATTCTTTCTCTCCTTTTTATGAAGATAATATAGATTTCAGAAAACGTGTAATAAAATATTTAGGGATAACCAAATTAGAAGAAAAGTTTATTATTCATAAATTACTAAAAAGTAAAATATTATATAGAACAGGTAATATTTTGTGGTTAAAAAATGCAAACACTGGTAAGCAAATATTAAAGAGTTTAATTGATGATGATGTGTTTAAAATAGAGGAGTTGGTTAAATTAAAGAAACATGAAGAATAACAAAAAAATATTTTACACATTGATGAACTTGGAGAGTAAAAAGGCAGATGAATATTTAGCTAAATTTGCCAATGGGATTGAAAGCAAAATTTCAAAAAGTAAAAATAATGACGAAATATTTGAAAATTTAGAGTTATTGGAGGAATTTATTTATAAGGTTTCGGACCAAGCCTTGAGGATTGCTAACAATGTTATAAAAGATAAGGAATCGAATAAAGTCACAATTCATAAAACGAAGTTTGGCGAACATGATGGTAAAACCCATGCAGACCTGGTTTTAAAATGTTTAGAGCTATTAGACAAAATAAGATATATAAAAATCTCGGAAGTTTTTAATTTATTAGTTAAATTATATTCCAGTCAAAATCTAGATGTGAAGAAAAAAGCTGAAGAAGTTTTGAACAGTTTGATTAGCTACGATCCTTATACTCTACAAGAAATTAGTTATTTACCACAACGAACTGTTTTGAATATTATCAAAGAATTGGGAGACGAAGAAAAAACTAAAAATGTTGAAATTATCAAACTTGCAATAAGCAGCTTTTTAAAACCTTCTTGCGGGGGTCATTCAATGAAAGATTACAAAACACTTGTAGTAACTTCAGGAGCGCTAAATCCAGATAAGAATTTAATTAAACTTAGAAAAGAATCTATAAAGTTGATTACTACTTTGTATGGGAGTGTCAGAGGTAAGAATAAAGTGAAAACAAAAATTGACCTATTAAAGTCTTTAGAAAATGCCTCTAGATATCCCTCTCAAGGAGATTATTCAAAGATAAAGGGTGAAATGGATTCAATGATAGTCTCAGACATTAAAAATTTAACGGAATTTTATAGAGAAATAATTTTTAATGAAAAACAGGAAATTGTGGCTGAGATGCCAGTCGTACAAGAAATAGAATCACAGTTGATTTGGTTTAACAGAAAGAAAAAAAATATAATATCGGAAGCCGCCAGTTTATTAAAAGAGATTAGAAACGATGATTTCTATCACTTATATAGATTATTAGTTGGTGATGTTTATGTGTCTTCCGAAGAAAAAAGAGATTTAGAGACCGTAAAGAAAGAAAGAGACAAGGAGATAGATTTAGAATTTAAAAAGATAGGAGAGGAAAATATTAATAAATGGATTGAGAAATTGAATTTGATTGCCAGAGACCAAGAAATAAAAGAGGATTGGGATTTTATAGAATTTCGGAGGTTTTTAGGTAGAATTGCCAGTGAAAAAACGGAATTAGCTCAAAAAATACTAGATGATGCTTTTAATTCAAGTAAACACTTGAAGAAATCTATATTATATTTTTTATTTGGCTTTAGGGAGTGCAATAATACAGAAATTTATGATGATTATGTTAAAAAAATAATTAAAGAACGAGATATAGATTTATTAATAAATGTCCCAGCTTCATTGGCATACATTGATCCAAAACATGTTAGAAAAGAGGACGTTGATTTGTTAAATGGCATTATTATAGAAAGGCGAGAGGATTTTAAGTTTTTGAAAAAAGTCGATAGTAATAAATTAAATTTACTTCATTATAATGTGATGCGGGCGTTGCTACAGTTATACAAAAAGAACGAACTTAGAGTCAGGAGAATGATAAAAAGCTTAATGAATATAAATGATAATTATATACCTTGGGTCGTAAAAGAATTAGATTTTGCGGAATATAGAAAAAAGATTGATTTATTAAAATGGAGTAAACTGGATTTAGTTTCTGTTTTAGATAAAATAGTTGAATTGGAAAATCTGGATTATAATGCTCAGAGATTACTTCTTATTATCGCAAGAGAACACTTCAGAGAGGTGATGAATGTATTTATCGAGCGGATTAAAAAAGTAAGTGAATTGAAAATTAAGGGAGATGGGTGGTTTAAGTATGATGCGATACCCCCTCATTTTAATGATGATTTAAAGAAATATATAAAGAGGAATAGAGAATACCCCAAATTAGTAGGAAGTTGGATAAAGAGTATGACATCCGATCAGACGGCCTATAATTGGGAATTAAATAATTTATTACAAGCTATTGGTGGAGTAGATGACATTTTATTAAAGATGGTTAAAGAGGGTGATGAAGATAATTTAAATAAGGTTATAGACTTATCAGAAGGTGTTCATCCGCCTGGTTTTGATTTCTGTTTTGAAATTATCAAGAAAACGGATGATAAGAAAATATGGAAAAGAGTTGGCGCGGCCATGTATAGGACAGGTATGGTTAGTGGTGAGCATGGAATATCTGAGGCTTATAAAAGTAAGTTAAATGAGATTAAGCCTAACGAGAAAGATCATAGAAGGGTCAGGGAGTTCAAACAGGAAATGATTAAAGACCTAAAGACTAGTATTAAGAAGGCAAGACAGAGAGAAGACGAAGAGATCAAATTAATGAAAATGGATTATGAGGGGTAGGGCGGAATAATTTATTAAAAAGAAACTATAACCCAACCTCCCCCATGCCCACCATCCTCGGCCTACTGCTAGCCGGAATAGCGGGGGGATTATATCTAGGCACTCGCTAGTATAAAATAATATGCTCACAAAATCAGACTTTATAAAATTCATCCAGTGCAAAAAGTACTTATGGCTTTTTAAGAATAGAAAAGATCTTTTGCCTGAGGAGGTTGATGAAAACTTGCAGAAGATTTTTGCTGAAGGCTATAAAATAGAAACCTATGCCTACAAGCTTTTCCCCGAGGGCCAAAATGCACAAGTAGAAGAATTTAAAGAATCTATATTTAAAACTACCAAACTAGTAGAAGAGAAAGCTCCCACCATATTCCAACCCACCTTTTCCGCCAAAAACCTTTTCTGTCGCTGTGATATATTAAAACTTGCAGATAATGGCGAGTCGCATGATATTTACGAAGTGAAGAGCTCTACTTCTGTAAAAGATATCAATATTTACGATATGGCTTTTCAAAAGATTTGCTCGGAAGGTGCGGGCTTGAAAGTCGGAAAGATTTTTATTTATCATATCAATAATAAATATGTACGAGCGGGAGAAATAGAGCCCGATAAATTATTAGAACTTGAGGACGTAACGGATCAGGTTAAACATTTGGAGGAAGAAACGAAGCTTCAAATAGAAAAAGCGCTTAAGATTATAGAGGGGAAGGATGAGCCTGATCAGAGGATATTAAAGCAGTGTGATAAACCTTATGAGTGCACTCTCTTAGGCCATTGCTGGAAGGATATTCCTAAGAAGTCTATTTACAGTATAGCTGGCAGATTGAATGAAAAGAAGCTGAATATGCTTTTAGATGAGGGGATTGTAGAGATTAAGGATATTCCGGAAGGTGTGGTGACAAGCAAGGCGGGGCTTCGGCATTTGAATGCGGAAAAAACAGGTGAAGTACATATCGAAAAAGATAATATAAAGGATGAGCTGGAAAAGCTTGAATATCCTTTGTATTTTTTGGATTATGAAACTTTTTATCCCGGAGTGCCTTTATTTGACGGCTATCGCCCTTATCAGCACATGACATATCAATATTCTTTGCATGTCCAGGAAAAGGAAGGCGCTGAATTAAAACATTATGAATATTTAGCCAAGGGATGGGAGGATCCTTCACCAGGATTGGCGAAAGAGTTAAAAAAGCTGATAGGCAAGAAGGGAACTGTTCTTGCCTGGAATATGAGCTTTGAAAAAGGGTGCAATCGAGAGATGGGGGAGAGGTATCCGGAATTTGCGGAGTTTTTTGAGGATATTAATAACAGAATGTTTGATTTGATGTCTATATTTCGCAAAGGCTTTTATGTGCATAAGGATTTCCACGGCGGCGCATCTATTAAGAAAGTATTGCCGGTATTATGCCCCGATCTTTCATATTCCGAAATGGATATTCATGAAGGTGCGACGGCGTCGAACAAATGGGGTGATATGATTGATCCGGAGACTTCTAAGCAAGATGCGGAAAAGATATATAATGATCTTATTAAATATTGCGAATTGGATACTTTTGCCATGGTAAGGATATTGGAAGAATTAAGGAAAGTGTTTTCTTTGTCATCTCGAACTAAGCGATAGCGGAGTCGAGGGATCGCTCCAGGAATTAGTTTTGAAAGATTATAAGGAACGGATAAAGGTTAAAGATTTTACGAAGTATATTAATCGGCTAGTGGACGTGATTTTGAAGAAGTTTTAATTAACCAACTCCCATGTCAAAAAAATTCCTCAAACCCCTCTACCTCCTCGCCACCACCGTCCTCGGCCTCCTACTCAGCTTCATCATTCACGCCTCACTCGAATTACTCTACCTTTACCTCGCCACTAGCCGCAACTATACCATCACCTGGAACTCATACCTCGGCAAGTCCTGCGCGCTGCCGCTGTGGCTACAGATTACCCTCATAGTAGCCGGTCTAGCCGGAGGATTGTATATGGGTACCTTTTGGTATAAAATGGTATATATAGAGGGCAGACACCCACGGTACAAGCCAACAGCCAAGTAAAAACAACTAAATAACGACGTAAAAGGAGGGCGTCAATATGGTTTAGGGTATGGTTCCAGCCATTCGGGAATTCCGAATAGCTAGAATGTGTAATATTTACTAACTAGGAGGGAAAAACATGACAACAAGTAAAAAAGCAAAAAATAAGGAGAAGGCTACTTCGGCAGACAAATCAATTATTCTTTTTGATGACGTGCCAGTGCGGCGAGTGTGGGTCGAAAAGGAAGAGAAGTGGTATTTTTCAATTATTGATGTTATAGCTGTTCTTACGAGTCAGGCTAATTTTAAAAAAGCACAAAGTTATTGGACAACGCTTAAAAATAGGCTAAAACAAGAAGGAAATGAGTCTGTCACAAAATGTGACAAACTGAAATTACAATCTACTGATGGTAAATTCTATAAAACAGACGTCGCTAATGTTGAAGGTCTTTTCCGCATTATCCAATCCATTCCTTCCAAAAAAGCTGAGCCGTTCAAGCGCTGGCTGGCCAAAGTCGGCTATGAGAGACTACAAGAAACGGTTGATCCGGAACGAGCAGTAAATCGTGCTCGTCGTAATTGGAAAACTGTTGGTCGCTCGACTAAATGGATTGAGCAGAGAATGCGGGGGCAGGAAGTCAGAAATAAACTAACGGATTATTGGGGTGACAATAAGGTCAAAGAAGGGGTAGAATTTGCCAAATTAACAGATATTATTCATAAAGAATGGGCCGATTTGACAACCCGCGAGCACAAAACTCTCAAAAACTTAAAAACTGAAAATTTGCGTGATAATATGTCTGAAGCGGAATTGATTTTTACAGCTTTGGCTGAACTTTCGACAACTAGCGTAGCTAAAAAAGATAAGTCTAAAGGCTATGATGAGAACGCTGATTCTGCTCATAAGGGCGGCGGAGTAGCTAAGCGAGCGCGGAAAGACTATGAATTACAAACTGGGCAGAAGGTAGTAAGTGGAGATAATTTCTTGCCTAGTAATAAAAAGAAGAAAGAATTGGAAAGGTAGGTGCAGATCACATCTATTTCTAGGGAGAATTAACGAAGAACTCAACTTCTGAGGAATCCTTAGTAGTTCAAAAAGAGGGTAGTAGGAGAATCAGCGAAAAATTCAGTACGCCGGAAATTCCAGCGCACTACTATCAATGCCAAGAAAAATTAGAGCGATAATGGTATAATATAAATAACAAAAATTAACAAAAAAAATGGAACAAACCCAACGCTACCCCAAACTCCGCCGTTGGAATCTGGTTATGGCCGCTCTTCACGCCATTCAGGGTTTTATCGTGCTTTACTTGAGCACTGATTTTAAATTACCACTCACAGCTAGCTATCTTAATTTTAACGTAGCTGCTCAAAAGCTGGAACCAGCCAGCCAAACATTATTTGACCTCCCGCTGGCGTATCTAGTGGCTGCCTTTTTCTTCATGTGTTCTCTGGCGCATCTGATTATTGCCACTGTTTGGAAAAGGGGATATGAAAGGGATTTGAGCAAAGGCATGAACCGCGCCCGTTGGTTTGAATATAGCCTGTCAGCTAGTACGATGATGGTAGCGATTGCCATGTTAGTTGGTATCTATGAGATTACTCAACTGGCGATGATATTTGGTCTAACAGCGGTGATGAATTTGATGGGACTAGTGATGGAAATTCACAACCAGACGACGGAGAAAACTAAGTGGGTTAGCTATATAATTGGCGTATTGGCAGGTGCTATCCCGTGGTTGGTGATAGCGGTTTATTTCTGGACAGCAGCTGCCTATGGCACAGGTGATATCCCAACTTTCGTTTACTGGATTTATGTTAGTATTTTTGTTTTTTTCAACTGCTTTGCCATCAACATGATCTTACAGTACAAAAAAATTGGCAAGTGGCGGGAATATTCTTATGGCGAGTGGATATATATTGTCCTTAGTCTGGTGGCCAAAAGCGCGCTGGCTTGGCAGGTATTTGCTGGGACATTGCGACCGTAAAGCGTTATAATATAAAGAGGCTAAAAAAAACAAACAAAAAAAATGAAAACAAAAGGCGCCCTCATCATCATTTTCCTCCTGATAACTATAATCATATCTCTAATTATTACTTTACGTTTTATGGAGAATAAAGAAGAAATCAAGCAGGTAGAGGTCAATGGCATCGAAATGTCTTACCAGACTTTTGGTCAAGGGGAGCCCTTGGTCATGATCATGGGCTTTAGTGGCACGATGGATTTGTGGCCGCCCGCGGTGATAAATAAGCTGGCGCAAGATTATCAGGTCATAATTTTCGATAACCGGGGTATGGGCTATACCGAAGCCGGTGCGGAAGAGTTTTCTATCAGACTTTTTGCTGATGACACGGTCGCCTTGCTGGAAGCTTTAGGCATCGAGAAAGCGCACGTGTTGGGCTGGTCCATGGGCACCTACGTCGCGCAAGAGTTGGCTCTTAATTATCCGGATAAAGTTAACAAGCTTATTCTTTACGCGGCGGATTGTGGTGGCGAACACGTGGTTGATCAAAAAGCAGAAGATTTGGCCAAAGTAACTGACACCTCCGGCAGCGAAGAGGAAAGGCTGGAACGGTTACTGAGTGCTTTGTTTCCTCCCGAGTGGCTGGCTGCCAATCCCAACCCGGCAGAATATATGCCTGAAGTGAAAGAAGAGGCGACGGCGGAAAATATTGCCCGCCAAGCTCAAGCTATGGAGGAATGGGTCAGTACCTACGATCGTCTGCCCCAGATAAAGCAGGAAACCTTATTCATTGCTGGTAGCCAAGATATTATCCCTCCGCCGCGGAATTCCTTCGTAATGGCCGAGCAGATTCCGGCTTCTTCCGTCATTCAAATTAAAAGCAGTGGCCACGGTTTGATTTTCCAGTATCCGGAGAAGTTTGTTGACACCGTGCGGTATTTTTTGGCGAATTAATTTTTTGGCTCGCTCTTTGCCTCTTGGACGGAATTGAGTATTTATAATTAACTTAAAAAACGGCATATAAAGGAGGGTGCCAATTAGAAAGCGGCGAAAAAGGCGAAGCCATTTATTAATTTAGGAGGGAAATTTTATGAAACCAAGAAACAACCAGGTTATTCTTTACAGTACCGAAGACGGACAGACAAAAATTGAAGTTCAATTGGAAAATGAGACAGTTTGGCTCAGTCAAAAGCAAATGGCTGAGCTTTTTGATTGCACGGTAGAAAATATCATTTTTCATCTACAAAATGTATTTAAAAGTGGTGAATTAGGCAAAAAAGCAACTACTAAGGAATCCTTAGTAGTTCAAAAGGAAGGTGGTCGTGACATAAAAAGAGAGGTTTCTTTGTATAATTTGGACATGATTATTTCCGTCGGCTATCGTATCAATTCTCTCCGCGGCACCCAATTTCGCATCTGGGCAACGCAGAAATTACGAGACTATATCATCAAAGGCTTTGCCATGGATGATGAGCGCCTATCTGATGGCCGGGTAGCCAGGACATACTTTGTCGAATGGGAAGAGCGGATTAGGAAAATCAGAACCTCGGAGGCTAATTTCTACCAAAAAGTGAGGGATGTCTTTGCCACTAGCGTAGATTACAATTCTAAAGCTGATTATGCTAAGAGATTTTTTGCCATGGTGCAAAATAAATTTCATTTTGCCATTACTGGTCTGACTGCGGCGGAGCTTATCAGTGATCGAGCGGATAGTAAAAAAGAAAACATGGGGCTGACAAATTGGCGGGGAGAAATAGTCACTCGAGAGCAAGCTCAGATTGCCAAAAATTACTTACAGGAATTAGAACTTAAAAGGCTAAATTTATTAGTAGAACAATTTTTATCCTTTGCTGAATTGCAGAGCGTAGAGCAGCGGGTGATGTATATGAATAATTGGATTGAAAAACTTGATGGTTTTATAGTTCTCAATGATAAAGAAATATTGAGAGATTCTGGCAATGTTTCCCATTTGGAAATGGAAAAAACTGTCAGGGAGAAGTTAGGGAAATACAACGAGCACAAACGATTATCCGAGAAAAATTAAGGCAATAATGGTATAATGTGGGTGACTGAAAGATCATAAATAACAAAAAACCATGGAGCAAAAACAAAACATCCCGACAGAGATGCCGGGGCCTGATGAACATGCAGACCAAACTGAACAGCCGACCAAGCTAGATCCAATGGAAGCCCTCGATCCCAACAACCAACCCAAGAATCCCAAAAACAAGATCAAGATTTTCTGGATGATTGTGATAATCGTCCTGTTACTATTATTAGTGCTTGGTGTAGTTTTTTACTTTGTTCTCTCCGATCGTGACGGCACGGCTGGTATTTTTGGCAGCAAAGACAAGTCAGAAGAGCAAACGCAAGAACAGCAAACAGAACAAACAGAAGAAGCAACCAAAGTCGATCTCAGCCAATACGATGGCAAAGTATTAAAAATTACCTCCGATAAGGACAACATCGAAGGCAAAGTCTGGCTAACCTACGACAGCGAAGACGATAGTCTCAAAGCTCAATTCCACGCTCTGCTAACTGCCGATTTACCAGTCAATGGTACTTGCGGTGGTTCAGTTGAAGGCGCAACTGGATGTCAGGATATGATCCGTCACGAATATGCCCAGAAGACTATTTCACAAAAGAATAGCAGCAATAGCTTTGGCGTTTTCCTCTATCCTGTCTTGTGTAATAAAACTAAGCAGTTGGACAAATCAGAGTGGGACACAAAGTTTGAAATTTACGGTGCCAAAGCTTGCGGAATAGACACTCATAGCCAAGAAAAGACTTCGACCTTCTTGATTTGGGGGCAGATCTATTATGATTCCTACGAAAAGATTTTAGGACTTTATGACGTGACAGTCTATGACTCTTCGCAGTACTGGATCGAGACGACGAAAACAAAGCCTGAGGGGCTAGCAGACGATCCGGAAGGCTCGCGGACTTTTGAGCTGGAAAGTGAAAAATCTATTGTGCCTGAGAATAAGGTTAGTGATTACGTGATGGAATTTAAGGAATAAGTTTACCCAAATTATGAAAATCCTCAAATTTGGTGCCGTTTGGTGCCCGTCTTGTATCATTATGAAATCCCGTTGGGAAAAGGTGGAAAAAGAGCTACAATGGCTACAGACGGAGTATATCGACGTCGACACAAATGAAGAGCTAGTGGCAAAATATAATCTGGAAGATTATCCGGTTTTTGTTTTTTTGGGTCAGGATGGCGAGGAGATTTTGCGGCTACAAGGCGAGATAGATCGGAAGGAGCTTATTAAAATAATTGAGGAAAATAAAGATAAATGAAGCTAGGAATTAAGGGGAAAATATTTTTGCTGATGGCGGCTGTTTTTTTGCTAGCCGGTTTTTTTGTTTTTTCAGGCTCGGCAGTCAAGGCCGAAGAAAACCAAGCTGAAACAGTAACCGAAGAGGCCGCAACCAACGATGTTACCATCTATTTCTTTTGGCAAGAGGGCTGTCCGCATTGCGAAAAGGAAAATGAGTTCCTCGATAAATTTGGTCCAGAGCATCCGGAGGTGGAGATCAAGCGCTACGAGCTACGGGGTAGCGCCGACAATCGCCAGCTATTATCCAAACTGAGCTCGGAGCTGGGACTGAAAACTTCCTCGGTGCCGGTAACTCTGATTAACAGTATGGTCGTCTATGGCTATATGGATGATGAGGTTACGGGCAAGCAAATCGAGCAGGCCGTCAGCATGTGTCAGACGCAGGGCTGTGATGATTTAGTCAAAGACATCATTGGTGGAGATGGTAAAGAGGACGTTGCCAAAGTTGAAGTCTCAACTGATATTGAGAATAAGCAAACTATTCCGGAAAAAATTGATTTGCCGGTGTTCGGTGAAATCGATACTAAATCCATTTCTATTCCGGCGCTCACGATTATTATCGCCGCTATTGATGGCTTCAATCCTTGCGCGATGTGGGTGCTGCTTTTTCTGATCAGCTTGCTACTCGGCATGAAGAATCGGCGGCGGATGTGGGCGCTCGGTATTGCTTTTATCGTCACTTCGGCGGCCAGCTATTTCTTGTTCCTGGCGGCTTGGCTAAATGTATTTCAATTTTTAAGTTTTGTTACTTGGATTCGCGTGGTTATCGGTCTGATAGCGGTGGGTAGCGGTCTTTATCATCTCCGTGACTATTGGAAAAATCGAGATCGGGGCTGTGTGGCGGCGGGCGGGGAAAAGCGTAAAAAAGTATTTGACAAATTACGTCGATTTTCTAGCAGCGAGAAATTCTGGGTAGCTCTGGGTGGTATTGTCCTGGTAGCTTTCTCGATTAATCTGGTCGAGCTAGTCTGCTCAGCGGGGTTGCCAGCCATTTACACTAATATCTTAAGCTCGTCGGAGTTGCCGACCTGGCAGTACTATTCCTATTTGTTGCTCTACATTTTCATCTTTATGCTGGATGATCTAGTTGTCTTCTTTATTGCTATGATTACTCTGAAGGCTGTCGGAATTAGTAAAAAATATAGTCGATTTTCCAGTTTGATTGGCGGGATCGTGATATTGATTCTCGGTGTTTTACTGCTACTGCGGCCGGACTTGTTGATGTTTGGTTAGAAAATTAATTTATATTTATATGCCACTTTCTGAAGCACAATCGGAAGAAGAGATCAGCGGAGAAGCTGTAGAGTCTACTGGTGAGGGAGTTGAGGCACCAGCAACTGAGTTGCCAGAGACAGCTGAGGGATTAGATCAGTTCACCCAGCAACACGTGCAGGAAATTCAGCGCCAAGGCGATGAAGTAGTGGGACGAGGAGAAATTGTTTTGGCGGAAGGGGCGCAAAGACTAGCTGGAGGCGAAGCAGAATTAACTGGAGAACCGACGGAAGGGGAGGAAATGCCAGCCGAGCTTGCCGTAATTGATCAAGATGTTAATGGATTAACTACTGCGGCTACATTTGAAATGAGTGGGATGGTTACTTATGATCCAGGACAACAACAATTTAGAGCAGTCACCGAGAGAGAAATGGCAGAGATGATTGCAGTGGGAGATCTGGTTAGTGATTTAGTTGAAGAGATGATGGAAACTCACGATGAAGACTCTTTTGACTATGAGGGTATGAAACAAACTTTAGATTTGACTCTTGAGGCTGCCACAGGGGAGCTTATGACAAAGGGCGCTAATGTTGATTTAATAAGTAGGGAAGCAGATACGCGTCTTCAGATGCTTTGTTTTGATAGAGCTATGGAAAATTTTGGAAAGATTCCTGGATTCTCTTTAGCTGAGGATGGTGATTTTCAAGCTGCTAAAGAAGGAATTGCAGAACAAACTGGCTTACCAGCTGAATATGTCTCAAGCGGATTATTTGGGCTAAAAATACAAGAGTTGGCAAGAAGCAACAATCATAATGATGTCATGACAGCCTTTAGAGAAGAAGGTTATGTCGAACAATAAAAAAATGCCTCAAGTAAAAAACAATCTAACTCCTGCAGAAATAAAGCAGAAAGCGGCCGAGATCCAGAATATTTATAATATATATATGGCAGAATTGAAAAAACTGAAAGAGAAACAGAACAAAGTTATCGATGAGCATATGAAAAAACTAGAGCAGAAGAAGATAGCGGAAACCAAAGATATCTTAAATAATTTGGATCAATAGAATGCCAGCTAGCAATCAAGAATCAGATCCAGCAACATCCCCACCAACCGAAGCAACAGAAGTTGGAGCAACACCAGAAGTTACTTCCGAACAAGAAGCTCCTGGCCCAGAAACCACTGCTGAACTGGGCGGATTTATTAATAGCCAAGTTGAGGCTGTCCAGGGACAAGCTCAAGAAGCAATCACCAGCAGTGAAGAAGTATTAACGGAAGGAGCAGCTCGGCTAGGAGAGGAGTCGGCTGGTGAACCTTCTGAATTGGCTGACATTAAAGGAGCAATTACGGGACTGGCCGAACAGGCAGCCACTGACATTAAGCAGCAGGGAGAAGTAGCAGCCGAAGGTCAATCTTTGGAGGTACCTCGACTACCGACAGTCGGAAAAATTTACGAAATGTATGGTTATCAACCGCCGCAACGTGAAAAACAAGCTGCTGCTCGACCTCTAGAAGTGAAGTGGAGAGATGAGCAAGTCACAGCGGGAATACAGCAAGCAGCCGAACAAATATTAGCTAGCCTAGAACAACAGCAAGATGAATTCATTGAAGTTGCTAGTGGTGATGACCAAGCAGTTTTTCAAGTCTCAACTTGGAAGAGTGTTAATGACGAAAGGAGATTTGTTGACCTAAAGTTGCAAGAGACCGATGATGGCAAGAAAGTGGCTAATTTTTATTGTTCGGTGCAACCAGAAGAGCAAAGATGGGAACTGGCTCATAACTTAGTTGCTAAGGAGCATCGAGGACTGATCGTTGGACCGAGAATGATGGAGATGATGGAGAATTGTGCTAAGGTACAAGCTAATCGGACAGGTGAAACTCAAACTATCGTTATTTCGGCTTCCCAAGTTGAGGTAGCTGCGTTTGCTCAAGGCCTGAAATACCAGCCAGAATTAGCGGAGGACGCTAGGCGATTGCAGCTGCTAGCAGAAGGTAATAGTGATGAGTTTAAGGTGGTAACTGCTAATGGTTATAATAATCAGGGTGGAGATAGAGAGGGTTGGCTATTGTCGCTTGAAGAATATAGAGATATGTTCGAACAGGAGTTCACGGAACAATATGAAGGCAGTGAAGAAGATAAAGCAGCAGCCTACACTAAATATGAGCAGCAGAGATGGCCAGAAATCACTAGTCAGGAAATAAAACAAGCTTTAGGCCATGATCCCTCAGAATTCGAAGGTCGTTGCTATTCCATCAATTTTAAGAAAAAGATTCCGCCGGATGAAAAATAACCGACGTAGTTAAGGTGGCTATTTCATAATTTAACATCTATGCTAACTGTTGTTGCAATCGACATCTTTTTTTACTATTTTGTACTAATTACAGCTCTCGCGCTCCTTCTCGGCAGTGCTGTTTTTATGTTTTATCGTACTTACGCCATGATCTCGGGTGCGCCTTACGCCGGGACAAAAAAGGTGCGAGTAGACAAGATGATAGAGCTAGCTGATCTCCAGGATGGACAAAAAGTAGTTGACCTTGGTTCCGGTGATGGTCGCATTCTGATCGCCGCCGCCAAAGCCGCCAAAGTAAAGTGTGTCGGCTACGAGCTAGATTTTCTAATGTGGCTGTGGTCAATATATAAGGTGAAAAGAGCCGGCTTAAGTGATAGAATAAAAATATATCGGCGCAGCTATTGGCCGGCGGATTTGCGTGATTTTGACACCGTATTTTTATTTCTCATTCCCTATAAAATGGGACGGATGGAAAAGAAATTGCAGAGTGAATTGTGTCCGGGCACGCGAGTAATTTCCCACGGTTTTAAGTTTCCTAATTGGCAACCGGAGAAAAAAGAGGAGAGAATTTTGGTATATCAGATGACTAGCTAAATATATTCATGTCGGAAAATTCATTCACTAAAGACATTACAGCCTTCAAAAAGCTGTTTGATCAACGGTTACAGAGATTTTTTGTCCAAAAACAAGCGGAAGCGCAAAAAGTCAGTGGAGAATATGCTGTCTTAGTACGCTATTTAGCAAAATATACTTTGGCGGGTGGTAAACGTTTGCGACCTTTTTTACTATGTCGCGGTCGGAGAATCGTAGGAGCCAAGAGCAGCGTCAAAGCTAATCAGGCAGGCTTAGCCTTAGAGTTGTTTCATAATTTTGCTCTCATTCACGATGATATTATGGATGGAGCTGACTCACGACGGGGGCAGCCTACTTTACATCAGCAATTAACTCAATGGCACCAGCAGAAAAAGTGGCGGGGAGACAGTCAAGAATTTGGTGTAGGAATGGCCATTCTTGGCGGCGATATGTTATTCACCTGGGCAGACGAGCTAATTAACGGCCTAGATAATAAAGCCGTCTCACGCCTATACCACGAAATGAAAAGCGAGTTGATGATCGGACAAGCCGAAGATATGTTTCTCAGTAAAATTAATAAAACTCCGTCCCGATCGAGAATTATCAATACCGCTATTCTAAAATCAGCCCGCTATTCAGTAGAGAAACCTTTACTCTTAGGAGCAGCGGTAGTCGGTCAAGAAAAGAAATTTCACTCGTTTTTTCAGACGCTAGCTGAGCCATTGGGATTAGCTTTTCAACTGCGCGATGATGTCCTAGGGGTATTTGGCCAGCAGTCGAAAATAGGTAAATCAGTCAGTAGCGATATCACCGAGGGCAAAATGACTCTTCTGATTCATTATGCCTTGAAATATGGTATTATACCCAAGAAGCTGTTAAGAAAGACTTGGGGTAATGAAAAAGCAACTAGTCGAGATGTAGCCGAGTTTAAAAAACATTTAAAGCAAAGTCGCGCTGTGACTGAAGTGGAAAAAGAAATTGCTGGTCAACTAGATCGAGCCGCCAAAGTTATTAAAAATACTAAACTAATCAAAGAAGCGGAGAAAGATATGTTTTTAAGTTTGCTAGAGTTTTTTGCCCAACGAAATTTTTAAGCTAATTTTTATGAAAAGTTTTATTTGCGAAGTGAGTGAGAAAAGAACAAAAACTTGTTTTTGTTCTTTCGAACGAACGAGCAGACAAGAGACGAAGTCTCTTATTTGCGAAGTCCTGCCTGCCGGCAGG
>JABMPQ010000007.1 GCA_013202585.1 Parcubacteria group bacterium
CTATTAACGACTTCTTTGCTTACGCTACTACTTTCCGTGGCGGGACTTATGTGGCGGTGGGGGATTTTGAGTAGGGGGTCAGTATAAATAGATCAATATAAAAACAGCCTTACTGCAAGGCTGTTTTTTAGCCTTTAGAAGCTAATATAAACTCTCCATCATTTCCCAAAACGGCTTGTCGAGAGCTTTATAACCCTCCTTATTCAGATGGGAATCATATTCGTCAACAGCGTAATCTTCATTTAGTGCTCCTACGTCGTCGGATAATTGTTTGTACATATTGAAGACGGTCACATTCTCTGGGTGCTCCTGCCAGAATTTTTTCAGCCAGGCGTTATATTGTTGGTGATTCCAGACTAGGTAAATATCATTGTCGTTCATAACTTGGGGCAGGGCGTTACCAATGATGAGCTTAGCGTCGTGTTCTTCCACCACAATTCTGTAAACTTCCTCAATATACTTTTTATTCTGCTCCAAATTAGTACTAGCTCCACCTTCTCCCTCGAAGTCAACAAAACAGAACTTGAAAAAAACTACATCTTTCTTGTCTGCTGGCAATTTTTTCATTATTTTTTCCACGCTTTTAGTAATACCCGGCGGTGAATCTAGCTCCTGATATTCTAGAGCGAAGCGTCCTTTTTGGTACTCTCCGTCTTCAGCTCCCCAATGCTCAAACCAGCTGTACATTACAGAGCGACCCATCATAATGACGGTACGGTTTTCTCCGTCGGAAGAAACTACTGCATCTGGAGATGAATAGTCGTCTTCTTGGGCCGTGTCAGCCTGGTTTTCCTGGACAGAACTAGTGTCTATGTCGGTGTTCTCCGTGCCACCCCCATTTCCACAACCAGTCAATAAAAACACCAGCAGTAAAGCCCCACCAAGGATACTCAGCCGGAAAATCTTTTTTTTCATAATAGTTTAATTATTTCTAATACTCATAGGCTCCAATATCGTGATGATAAGCGATCGGACGCTCGTTGCCTTCAATGTCGACGGCTACTGGCTGAGATGAAGTGCCCGCGTCAATGGCGGGGCTGCCAGTCCGTAATTTTAAATCTACCTCCGGCCAACCAGCCATAAATTTAGGATCAACTACTTTATTTTGCGCTCCTTGTCCGCTAGCTTCTGTCCAAGTATCACTAGCGATTTGTTCTCGACTGAAACAAGCGTCTGCTTGCCCGGTAAAATTAGCCTCAATTTCACAATCCGATCGGCTGTAATAAATATTATTACTTTCGTCAACTAGGTTCACGTTTTCGCCCAAGTAAAGACCGGTGGCTCCTTCGGACATTGCTTCGGCGTTGAAAGCAAAAATATTATTTAACATAGTCAGGTCAATTTTAGCTGACACACCAGTATCATCATTAGGATAACCTGCCAACAACGAATAATTACGAACGCTGAAATCTGTATCCCACATATTGTAAGCAACAGAATTGTACAGTAGCTCATAATCACCAGGGAAAATTCCGATCACAATGGGGACAAAGCCCTGTCCCCAAATCACATTGTTTTCAATCACTCCGCCGCCCCAAAGCTTAATGCCAGTTTTATGATTACGGACAATGCGATTGCGTTTAACGTTAATCCCTTTAGCATTGCCATCTCGATCACGCGAGTTCAAATCAATCCCGTCCCCACCATTGTCATGGATATAGCACTGCTCAATAGTAATATTCTCACCCTTTTCTACCGCAATTCCGTCAGCACCGTAGGAATCTTCGCCTTGCAGTCCCGCTCCCGTCACCTCTAACCCACGAAAAATCATATCATTGCATGGCCCCGGCGTGCAATCTACCGCCGTATATTGGGGGTTTTTAATAGTGCTATTTTCGATTGTGACATTAGAAACAGATCCACCAGTCGGTTTCTCGTCAGAATTGCCGTATGTTAAATGGATGCCTGACTCGCCTCCAGTAACCGTTAGATTGCTAAGCTTTATGTTTTTATTATCACCCATCAGAGTGACTCCCCAGACTTCATAATCTTGGATAGTGAAATTTGAGATATTTAGGTGGGTAGTGCTTTGGTCAATAACAAAACTACCCCTAATTATTACTATCTCATTCTCGACTCCAGTAAAGGTAATCGGTGCCGCAGCCGTCCCCGATTTCTTAAATTCTACCTCTTCGCTGTAGGTGCCGGTGTAAACGTAAACAGTATCTCCGGCTTTGGCCGAATCAGCTGCTTGCTGCAAAGTACGCCAAGGCGCGCTTTGCGTGCCAGCGGCCGAATCGTTGCCGGTGGGAGCCACGTAGTAAGAGCTTTTATCATCAGTCGATAACTCGCCCGTTCCGCGAGGGTTAAAACCATTTTCTACTTCCTCGCCGTCTGAGAAACCATCACCGTCAGTGTCGGGGTTGTTAGGGATGGTATCATACTTGTATTCCTCTAAATTGTTCAGCTGGTCGTCATCACCATCTTCCGTGGCATCACTATCATTATTGGAGTCGAGATTATATTTGTTTTCCCAGTCATTGGGGAGTCCATCACTGTCGCTATCGTTATCTTCTGCCGTTTTTTCATCCTCGTCTGTTTTTTCTGACGAAGTAGTGGTAGTTGTCGAATCGTCTGACGAGTCAGTGTCACTAAGAACTAACAGAGCAATTACCGTACAAACTAGACCGACAATGGCTAGCGAGATAACTACTAGCATGATTTTTAAAACTGTTTTCATAGGCTTAAAATTAGCTTTTTAGATATTTTTTTAGGACTGACTCTATTGCTTCGGGCTTAATTATTTCATCAAGAGCATAATAGCACATAACATCTTCTTTATCAGCGTTATAATTTATTCCGATCATGGGCTTGCCAAGGCCATAAGCCATACCGACTTCAGCCGTCAGGTCTTTGCCGTAATCTTTGAGGACGACCACCAAGAGATCGCTTTGCTTGATCAAGTCGACGTTGCGGGCAAATATTTCCTTGTAAGATAAATCTTGAGCAGTGTCCACCATAGCACAGAGAACTTTAAATCCAGCTTTTTCTATTTTTTTGATCAGCTGGTGATTTAATTCGCCTAATTTAATGGGAGCACAGAGGTAAATAGTCTTCATAATGGATATTTATACTATAGATTATACCAGCATAGACACAAGTTGTCCAAAAGTAGTCTAAACTGGTTGCTCTTAACAAATATTGCAATAGGAGTATAATGGGTTTACTGAACGTAGTATACGAAATCCTCGGGAGTAGTAGTTATCTAGAATAAACCAGCGGCGAATTATTGGCTCTGACTGTCCTAAGTCAGATAAAGATAAAATCATGGTCGCCAATACTAGCCACTGTTGTACTCCCGGGGATTACTTTGATCTTTTTTGAGTTAATGTCTGAGTAGATTTGACAAAGGAGGAAGCGATGTCCAGTTGGAATTTTTCGACTAAGCTCCCACCTGAAGAACCGCCCACTGTCGAAGATCGTATCGGAAGCTGTGCTTCGCGGCTTGCATTCCAGAGATTACCTCACATTGCGGGAACCAGAGATCACCGTTATCCGGGCGATGAGGTTAGTTTCCACGGGCATTGTTTTTACTGCCCATACTGCGGGCA
>JABMPQ010000068.1 GCA_013202585.1 Parcubacteria group bacterium
ATAGTAATCCTTCTAGACAGAAAAGCTTGTTCAGAGTAGATTTAGAGCTAGACATGGTAGTTGTTATTAGGGATTAGTCACTTTTTGCCTAATTAGACTACCATGTTTTAGTTATGCACCACCCAAATTGGTGAAGAGCCCTGAGGTGTTGACAACATATAGTGGCTAGGTATACTGGTATGAAGTCAATGAGGGTGTAATATTATATTGTTCAGTCGGGAGTTATTGAGTAAAATTATTATGCGGATTGATTATATTATTATAAATAGCCATGAAAAACCAACTCGAGCGGGTATTTAGCTCTAAAACTAGGGTCAAACTGTTAACTTTATTCTTGCGTAATCCTGACCAGCCTTTTTATGTACGGGAGCTTACCAGAAAGCTCAAAGAGAGGATAAATTCTATTAGGCGGGAACTGGAAAATTTGTCCAAGATGGGCTTACTGACTAATCAAAGAAAAAATTTCAAGCGTTATTACCAAGTGAACAAAAGTTTTTATCTACTCAAAGAATTTCAGGCTTTGTTTTTGAAGGGAGCAACTACTTCTAAGGAAAGATTGGCCGACCGATTAAAAAAGACCGGGCGGGTAAAATATGCTTGTCTTTCCGGGATGTTTACTAAATCGCCAGCCCGTGTAGATTTTTTCATTGTCGGTGATGTTAAAAAGAACAAACTAACTCCTATTATCAAGGAACTAGAAAAGGAGCAGGGTCAGGAAATAAATTATACCGTAATGCCGACTAGCGAATTTGACTATCGACTCGAGCTAGGGGACAGGTTTTTGCTGTCAGTCATTAATAATGAGAAGATTGAGTTACTGGGTAGTTTGGATGGAGAGGATAAATAATTTTAAACAAACGGCCTTCCTGACACACCTCGAAAATTCCCACAACTGTTGATAACTCAACCCACCACCCTCGGTGGGTTTTTATTTTTTGGCAGTGGTGCTTAATCAAGCCCAAAAATGATGAGCTTGATTTTTATTTTTCTGCCTTTTAGGGTTGACAGTGCCACGTTGTGGTTTATAATGGAGCCATGGTAGGGAATAGTGTATGACTGTGGTGGATTGTGGAGGATATAAAATATTCTTTCGTTTGAAATAAGATTTTTAAATATGTTTATTGGAGAATACAGTCACACGATCGACCAAAAAGGTCGGATAGCCGTACCAGTCAAATTTCGCCAGCGACTCAAAGCGGGAGCGATCGTGACGCGGGGCTTAGACAATTGTTTGTTTCTTTATCCCCAGAAAGATTGGGATAAATTAGCCGCTAAACTGAGTCAGTTGCCGATCAGTCAAGCTAATACGAGAGCGTTTTCTCGCTTGATGTTAGCGGGAGCGATGGATGTCAAGCTGGACACGCAGGGTCGGATTATTTTACCAGATTATTTACGGAAGTTTGCTTCTTTACAAAAGAAAACAGTTATTGCCGGTTTACTTAACCGTTTGGAAATTTGGGATGATAGTCGTTGGGAAGAGTATAAGAAAAAGACTGAAGAATCATCAGGCGAGATTGCGGAAGCTTTGGGTGAGTTAGGAGTATAGCGAGGATGTATACCACCCATCAGCCAGTTTTATTAACAGAAGTGATTGCCCATTTAAATTTACGACCAGGTGATAATTGCATCGATTGTACTCTCGGTAGCGGTGGACACAGCCAGGCTATTCTAGAAGCCACTAGTCCTGACGGCCGGTTGTTAGGGATTGATGCTGATAGCGAGGCGATCAGTTATTGCCGGCAAGCGTTGTCGGTCTTCGCAGCGAGATTGGAGTTGGCTCAAGGTAACTTTGTTGATTTAGCTAATATCGTTGCTGAGAAAAATTTCTCGTCAGTCCAAGGTATTCTACTTGATCTGGGAGTATCAACTCATCAAATTACAGTTCCGACCCGGGGTTTTTCCTTTCAGCAAACCGGGGAGCTGGATATGCGTTTCGATCGACAGCAACCAGACAGTGCTTTAGAAGTCGTTAACGATTTCAAGATAGAAGAGTTATCCAGTATCTTTAAAAAATTTGGCGAAATAAAGGAAGCGCGCCGGTTGGCAATCGGTATCGAGCAGAAAAGACGCCAGCAAAAGATTACTACCACAGCTGAGCTAGTAGCAATTGTCAAAGAGAGCCTTAGGGTGCGGCCAGAGAAAGCCAACCAGTTGCTAGCCCGTGTTTTCCAAGCAATCCGCATTGCTGTTAATAACGAGCTTGAGAATTTATCGCCAGCTTTGCAGTCGGCCCTAGATGTTTTAGCCAGTGAGGGAAGACTAGTAGTAATCTCGTATCATTCCCTAGAAGATCGAATTGTTAAAGAATTATTTCGTGAACAAGCGCAGGCCTGTCAGTGTCCCCCGGAAGTGTTTGTTTGTCGCTGTAATCACCAGCCGAAGATTAAACTGATTACGAAAAAACCAATTATACCTACCCCGTCGGAAATTAAAACTAACCCCCGCAGTCGTAGTGCCAAGATGCGGGTAGTAGAAAAAATATAAACTTAGATAAAAAATAAAAATGGCCGGATATCTTACCATTACTAACGCCCGGACGGCGAAAAGAGGAGTTCGAAAAAGAACGGTAGGCAAAAACGTTCGCATTGGTCCAGTAACTTTTGTAGTTACCACCGTATCGATATTTGCCTTGATTGGTTTTCTTTTTCTGGCGCAACTTTTCCAAACTTCTACTAAGGGCTATGAAATATCTGCTTTGCGTGATCAAGTTGGCGATCTAAAGGATGAGAATAAAAAATTAGAGATTAAAGCAGCTGAACTACGATCATTCGAGAATGTTAATCAATCGGTCGAGAAATTCAACATGGTAAAATCAAATAATGTTGTTTACTTAAAGAAGGTTGGTGGTTCAGTGGTGGTGGTTAATAAATAGGTTGTAGATTGTAGCGAGTAGGCTTGCCTGTATTGGCAGGCAGGTTGTAGAGACGATAAAAATCGTGATATTCTACTAACTACTAACTATAAACTACAACCTGTTTTATTAACGTGTTAACCAGGCGAAATTGAGCCAAGAGAAAACAACCAAAAAGGGAACCATCTCTCGTCCAGACCTCTTAATCATGGTCACGGTCTTTTTCTGTTTAGTGATAATTTGGCGACTTTTTAGCATCCAAGTCCTCCAGCATGATTATTTTCTCGCTCTGGCTTCTGGTCAACAGAAAATTTATGAAGATTTAGTCCCAGAAAGGGGCCGAATATACATTGAGGATCGCTTCACTAAAAACCTATATCCGCTGGCGATAAACAAAAGGCTAACTTTGGTTTATTCTATTCCCAAGCAAGTCCAGGATATTGATGGTGTGGCCGAGAAACTTGCGGATATTCTAGAACTGCCCGCCGATGAATTAAAAGAGAAGCTAAGCAAGGAAAATGATCTTTACGAACCTCTCAAACATCGGGTGACTGATGATAAGGTAGAAGAAATTAAAAATTTAGATTTAGCGGGGATTCGTTTTCAGCCGGAAGACTGGCGTTATTATCCAGATGGTGAGTTCGCTGCTCATATTTTAGGTTTTGTTGGTTTCGTTGAGGATGGGAAAAAAGGTCGTTATGGTCTCGAAGGATATTATAATGATCTGTTGGCGGGCAAAGAAGGGCACTTAGCGATGGAGAAAGATGCCGCTGGCCGCTTGATCTCGATGGGTGAAAAATCTTTTCAAAAAGCAACTGATGGCGATGATTTGGTTCTCACCATTGATCGCTTCATTCAATTTAAAGTAGAAACTAAAATCAAAGAAGCAGTCGAGAAGTTTGGGGCTCAGCGCGGGACAGTGATTATAGCTAATCCACACACTGGTGAGATCATTGCGATGGCTAATTTCCCGACGTTTAATCCCAATAAATATTCGGAAGTAGAGGACGCCAATGTTTTCACTAATACCGCAGTCTATTCTTTATACGAACCGGGTTCGGCTTTTAAACCAGTAATAATGACATCTGCGCTAGACTTGGGTTTGGTGTCACCACACACCACCGTTGAAGACAGTGGAGCGATAAAAGTAGATGAGTTTACCATTCGTAATTTTGATGGCGGAGCTAGTGGTACAGTTACCATGACAGAGATCCTCGAGAAATCAATTAATATCGGTATGGTGCAGATAGCGCAGAAGATGGGGCGGGAACGAGTTTATGAGTACGTTGATAATTTTGGCTTTAACGAGTTGTCGGGAATTGATTTAGACACAGAGGCGTCATCAGAGTTAGCAGATTATCAGCAGTGGAGTGATGCTGACTTGGCCACCGTTTCTTTTGGACAAGGTATTTCGGTAACACCTATTCAGTTAGTAACAGCTACTTCAGCGATTGCCAACGGCGGTAAATTAGTCCAGCCTCACATAGTTAAAAAAATTGTTCACTCGGCCGGGGAAGAGGAAATTATTGCCAGTAAAGAAACGCGGCAAGTAATTTCTCCAGCAGTCGCCGCCACTACTAGCGCGATGATGGTTTCGGTGGTAGAAAACGGTTTTGGTGAACCAGCCAAAGTGCCCGGGTATAAGATTGCGGGCAAAACTGGTACGGCTCAGGTGCCAAATGAAAACGGGCCGGGCTACGATCCCAGTCAAAAAATAACCTCTTTTATTGGCTTTGCTCCCGTGGAGGATCCCCAGTTTGTTATGCTGGTTAGGTTAGATAATCCGGGTGGGGATGTTTGGGGAGCTAGTACAGCCGCCCCTGTCTTCAAAGAAATCGCCGAAGAAATATTTCGCTATTATCAAATCCCGCCATCGGAAGAAGTTAAATGATAAATATTTATGGCTGAAAAAATATCACGAAAAATAATTCAACGTGTTTTGCGCTGGTTAGCTAAGTTAACCATCAAGCGTTATCGACCGCGAATCGTTGGTGTTACCGGTAGTGTGGGCAAGACCAGCACCAAGGAAGCAGTTTATTTAGTTTTACAGCAAAAATATTCTGTCCGGCGCAGTTCGGGCAATTATAATAATGAAATCGGTATTCCTTTAACTATTTTAGGAGCGACTGCAGCTGGCCGATCAATTCTCGGTTGGCTGGGGGTGTTTATTAAATCGAGTCTAAAAATTATTTATTGTCGGTATCCGCAAATTATTATTTTAGAAATGGGCGTTGATCGTCCCGGAGATATGGATTACCTACTTGATTTTATTAAACTGGATGTTGGTATTCTGACAAAAATTTCTTCCTTACCAGCCCATCTTGAATTTTTTAAAAGTGTTGAGAAATTAGCCCAAGAAAAGATTAAGTTAGTTAGTAGCTTAGGAAAAGGGAAGCGGGCTATTATCAACGCCGATGACCCGATCATTAAAAAACACCTGGTAGATATCAAGGCCTCATCCCTCACTTTTGGAATCGAAGAAACAGCTAGTGTTAAGGCTAGTAATATAGTGACGGACTCTGAATTTACGAAGCGAGAAAATGGTATTGGGGGAGTAACTTTCAAACTCCAGTATAAAAAAAGTATCGTACCGGTGCGATTGCCTTATATTCTCGCTCGGCACCAGATATATGCAGCTTTGGCGGCAGCGGCTAGCGGCATTGCTTTAGGACTCAATTTAGTAGAAATTTCGCAGGCTCTGGCTGAGCTGAAACCCGCTCCTGGCCGGATGAGTCTACTAAGCGGTATCAAAAATTCCTACCTCATTGACGACACCTATAATGCTTCTCCCGATTCGGTAACAGCTGCCCTGATGGTGCTTGGTGAACTCAAAGTCGACGGAAAAAAGATTGCTGTGTTAGGAGACATGAAAGAGTTGGGAGATAAAAATGAAGAAGGTCATCGTAAAGTTGGTCGTCTCGCTGCTACGGCAGATATTTTAGTGACCGTCGGTGAGTCGGCCAAATTTATTGCTGATCAAGCGTTGCAGGCCGGCCTGGCTCAGGATCAGATATTTCAGTTCGCGGGAGCAGTTGAGGCCGGGAAATTTATCCAAAATAATATTTTACAGGAAGGGGATCTGGCGTTAGTAAAAGGTTCACAGGCCATGCGGATGGAAAAAATCGTGAAAGAGCTAATGACAGAGCCACTGCGAGCGTCGGAATTGTTGGTACGACAGGAAGAATATTGGCTGGAATAATTTAAAATTTTAGGTTATCATCTGGAGATCGTGTAAGTGTTAGTTCGTTGGCACTTTACCAAATTCAACTACAACCTACGTAGTAGGTTCAGGAATACCGCAATAGTGGTAGAAGGAGAAGACGATGAAAGCGCTTGTTTTGGCTTTGTTGGTAACGTTGCTGGGAGGATGTCCGGAAGAGCAACCGGGGCTGGATGTGATAGGCGATGCGAAGGGCGGGGATGCAGCGGTGTCTGATCTGGCTGGAGACGGTGCGTCGGACGGGGATGGGAAAATGGTTCCCGATCTGGTTCTGCCGCCGGACAGTGATCCTAACAAGATGTCGTGCTACACTAGCTCCTCAGGCTGCACCGGTACACCGGGGAGTGTGTACAAATGCCAGGGGATTTGTCGGGCTGGCGTCATGCTGCGGGATAAAAATACAGGCCAGTGGGGAGCGTGTCAGGGACAGGTTTTGTCTATTGGCTTCGAGATCTGCGGCGATGGACGGGACACCAACTGTGATGGCGACAAGAACCAGGGCTGTCAGACACTGATTTTCTTCGGTGGGAAGGTTAGCGGTAAAACCGTAACTGACGATAGTGGAAAGGGTAAACACGGCACTCTGCAAGGTGGCGTCTCCTCGAAGAAGGGCGGGATCAAGGGTGGTGAGTATTTGAGTTTTGCTGGGAAAAAGAGCCGGGTCAATTTCCCGATTGCCTTTGGCACAAATATCACAATCGCTTTCTGGTTCCGCACGTCCGATCTGGCCAAAATAAAAGCCGAGGCTGGCTGGCTGTTCGTGTTTGGGAAAAATGATTCTTCTAATACCAGCAAACCCCGGTGGGCGGCGATAATTAACCCGGGACTTCAGCTGGGTACGGTGAGAGGTTGGTTCGAAGTGCCGGGGTCTTCACACCATCAAGAGTTTCATTTTGGGGCAACCACTAGCAGCGCTCTCGTAATTGATGGCCAGTGGCATCTGGCGGTTTTTACGACGACTGTTGCCTGGAGAGCTTTCTATCTTGACGGGGCAGTTGTTACTAGTGAAGCCAATAAAATAGTGTATGGATCGTATAAAATAGACTTTTCCGGAGTTAAGCTGGGTGTTATTGGTCACCGGAAAGATGCTCCCGATGTCGGCGCGCTAAAAGGCGACATTGATGATTTCCAGCTAGATAGCCATGTCTGGACAGCAGCTGAGGTAAAAAGCTATTACAACTTCCTGAAGCCGTAGTTGAAGAATTTGCCGGGTTTGCCGGGTGAACGTTAAGCAACAAATGCTTAATACTCACCTGGTTTTTTTTCGGAAAATTATCAATGTTTGTTATCTGGAAAAATTGTAGTATAATTACTCTAGAATTTCATTTAACCTGAAAACGTGTTTAGGCTTTTTGGCGGTAGAAAATTTAGCCAGAAATTAAGGCCAGCTAAGACATTCGTTGTTTTGGCTTTGTTTGTTTTAAGTGCTGGCAGCTTACTTATTTTCAGCGAAGTTCGAGCAGCCATGTATGATTGGCGACAGACGGCTTCTGATCCATTTAGTGGTGATATCGTTTATGATTTGGAATCTTATAATAGTAAATTACACGCCGCCGTTGAGGGTGGTCAGGATAGAGTCTATGCTTCAACTAATGGAGCGACCTGGACGGCTGTTAGCCAGGTGGGCATGGGAGATCCAGCGGGTGATGTCTCGGGAGCGCGTTCTTTTGCCGAATTTAATAGTCAGTTATATGTTGGTACTTGTACTGATTCTGCGGGAGCCCAAGTATGGCGAACCCAAGCTGTTGGTAGTCCTATTTATTCTGATTGGGCGATGGTTAATACTAGAGGTTTTAATAATGATGCTGGTAATAGGTGTGTTCTTAATCTTGAAGAATTCGGAGGCTTCTTATACGCTGCCACTGAAAATGCTGCTGGGGCGGAAATTTGGCGAACTAGCGATGGCACCACTTGGAGTGCAGTAGCGGCTACTGGTACGGGCGCTTTGCACAACAATGGTTTTGGCGATGGTAATAATGATTTTATTTATTCTTTAGCTTCTTTTGATGGCTATCTCTACGCTGGCACTCTTTATAATGCTGTTTCTGGAACACAAGTATTTCGAACTTCTGATGGAACCAACTGGACGCAAGTCAATAACGATGGTTATGGCAATCCCGATAATATAGATACCCACGTTTTAATCCCATTTGGCAGCTATTTGTATGCTGGAATTCTTAATAGCAATGGTGGCCAACTAAGACGTACTTCTAATGGCACTTCCTGGCCATTGATTGATGTCGGTTTTGGTGATGTGACTAATACAGAAATTACTTCGGGTGTTGAATATCGCGATGAACTTTTCCTGGGCACCACCAATGTCACCACTGGCACGGAAATGTGGAAGTCAGGTGATGGGGCAATCTGGGAGCAGGTAAATGCTGACGGTTTTTCTTCAGCTAATAATACTATTACCTATGCCATGGAATCTTTGGGTGATACATTGTATGTCGGTGTCAGAAATACAGCTATCGGCAGCGACATTAGAGCCGAAACCCCGTCCGTCACTAGCTCTGTTTCTGGCGCCCAATCTACTAATGGTGATGGTCGGGTAACAGTGCAGTTTACAATTGATGACGCGGAGGACGCTGATGAGGTAGAAGCACGGGTGGAATATAATGTCGGTAGTGGTTGGCAGAAAGCCACTCTAAGTGCTACTGGTTCCGACACCTCTTCTAACATTCCCGGCAATGATCCTGAAGTAGATAATAGCGAGTATTACCAAGTTGGCGTGGGAGGTGCTTTTATTGACACGTCTAGTGGCGCCAATACCATCACCACCATTTGGAACTCGCAAACCGATGAGCCCACGGCTGATACTTCCAGTGCTCGTGTACGCGTGGTAGCGGATGATAATATTTCGGAAGGTGACTATGCTCAGTCGGCAGTTTTTGACTTAGATAATGTCGTCCCAACGGTGTCAGCTAATCCGGCGGGTGGGACATACACTTCCGCCCAGTCAGTCACTATTTCAGCCAATGAAAGTCCAGTGTCGATTTATTACACCGACGACGGCTCTACGCCTACTACCGCGGATACTTATAGCAGCGCTATCAGTGTTAGTGCTTTAGGCACGACTGTCTTGAAGTTTTTTGCTGTCGATGACAAGGGCAATCAAAGTTCAGTTGCAACCGAAACATATATCATTACTAGTGCGCCAGCTGGCATTACTTTAACTAAGACGGCCACCAGCAGTGTTGCTCCCGCTAAAGTGGCTAGTAGCGATAGCCAACAAGTGGCCGCCGCGAGTTCCCTGCTCGGAGAAGCAGGCGGTTTACTGGCCGGGAGTATGGGTGGCCAATATCGCAATTTGAAACTTAAACTAATTAAGGCGAACCTTTTGTTGCTAGTAGTTTCTCTGGTGCTGGCGTTACTTATTTTACGGCTACCTGGGCTGAAAAAAATACCCGCTCGACTAACAATTCCGCGCCTCATTTTATTTATACTTCTAGCTCTTGGTTTGAGTTCTTTGGCCAGCTTGTCAGTATTGACTAATGCTAGCCAGACCAACGCAGCTGCCACCGATGTCAATCCGGGAAATTACATCAGTTATCGTTTGGATTATTCTAACACTGGTGGGGACGATGCTTACGGTGTCGTTATTCTTGATACTATCCCTACTTACACTACGTACGTGGCTGGCACGCTTGATCTCAATGGCAAACTAAAAACTGACGCAGCCGATACAGATACAGCTGATTATAATGCCACCAATAAAGGCAAAGCTACTTTCCAAATAGGTACGGTGACTGTTGGCTCATCTGGTTATGTTAATTTTAAAGTTAGGGTGAATAATAATGCGCCAGGAGGGGTAGTAATTACTAATCAGGGTAATGGCGCCTTCAACCCGGGCAACGTTGCTTTCCAAAGTAACACCGTCCAAAATACAGTGGTCGCCACGGGCTTGATTTCCGGCTTTGTGTTTTATGACGCTAACAATAACGGTACACGTGATGGCGGCGATTTTGGTATCTCGGGAGCTAGTGTCAAACTTTACGATGATGTTGATAATAATGGCGCTCTGGATACCAGTATAGATACTTTAGTGCATACCAGATCATCAGCTAGTAATGGTAGTTACAACTTTACGGGACTTTCTGCCGGATACTACTTGATTCAGGTTGATAATTTGAATACCAGCTATAAGTTGACCACGGGTAATATGCCGGGCCAGGCTGTTTTAGCTACCAGTACCCAGCAATATACTGGTGCTGACTTTGGCTATTATTCCGAACCGCAATTGCCGGTGACGCCGCCGATAGTAGGCGGGAAAACAGATGATGGCAGTGATAGTAGTACGGACACAGTAATTAGTAGATTGCCAGTGGATAGAGTAAGTGACTATATTGATAGTCTTTTATCTGATAAGACGGATGAAGAAGAACAAGAAAAAGTTAAACGTCCGGACAAGCTAGAAGAAACTGATGACTTAAAACGTCCTAAGGAAGAAGACGTTAAAATTCGAACTCTAATTGTCAAAGAAATAGTATCGTGGTGGGAAAAGCTCAAAAATACCAACAAAAATTACATTGCTCCCTTCTTGTTTTTGGTAGCCTTGTTGAACTTTTTATTAGGAGTGCCTTTGTCGATTCTGTTGTCATATTTACATTACCTATTGCAAGTTTTCACCGAGCCGCTGTTATTTTTCAGTAAGAAGAAACGTCAAGGATGGGGGACAGTCTATGATTCGCTGACCAAGCAACCATTAGATTTAGCGTTAGTCAGGTTGTTTGATCAAAAAACCAACAAATTAGTAGAAACGAGGGTGACTGATGTGAATGGTCGCTTCCTGTTTATTGTCGAGCCGGAGAAATCATACTATCTGACAGTTGATAAACCCTATTATACTTTCCCTTCTCGCTACCTAGAGGGCAAGAAAGCGGATGCTAATTATCATGATTTATATTATGGCAGTCTAATTTCGGCCAACTCTGACCAAGAGCTAAAGGAAACCGGTCACATTGCTGTTAATGTCCCGCTTGATCCTCAGGAAGGTTATGTCTTTAACCAAACTTACCCGCGGCGACCAATTAAAACTCCAATTAGGAATTTACGCGATACGGCTACTTTACCAGCCCAGCAAATAGAACGAGAGGATCAGCGCATTTTACATTCTGCCTGGTGGCGTAAAGCTAATCAGATCGCTGCCTATATCGGGCCAGTCTTGGGGTTGGTTAGTTTTATTGTTTCTCCTACTTGGTTGACCTTTGCCTTCTTGCTATTACACATTATTCTGCTAATATTATTTAATCGCTTAGCACTAGGTAGATCAGCCAAACCGTGGGGCAAAGTATTTAATGTTGCCAATAAAGGCTCATTGTCTCGGTCAGTAGTTAGATTATTTGACAGTAAATACGGCAAGTTGTTGCTTACCACTGTCAGTAAAAGTGATGGACGGTATGGTTTCTTGGTGGGACAGGAGACGTATTCGTTAGTGCCGTTTAAAGAGGGATATAAATTCCCGCCGCAGAAGGCGGAGATTATTGGAGCGAAGGAACAAGTGGTGCGTAAGGATTTGGGGATGGAGAAAGAGTGATGCTAATCTCGTTTTTGACGGGACGGATGATACTAATAATTAATGAAAATTTATGCCAGGAGAAACACGAGGATTTGTGCCTGAGGGAGCTTCAGGTGGGGGAGGATGGATGGAAGGAAGAATGGGAAAAATGTTTGTCGGGGTAGCTCTGGCAAAATTATTGAGTGGTAGTTTTGAGGGTGAAGCTTTGGCCGAACACGACAGGCGAGGAATTGAGCGTCGACAGGGTAGAATCGAAGCAAATGGCAGTGATGTGTTTTATGTTGGAAAGAAACCAAAGAAAGTAGAAGTAGAAGGCAAGGAAGGAACAGAGACGGCGGCAATTATTAGAGTGCAAAATGAAGGAGACCCAAAAGTCAAAGGTGATGAATATATAATCGATGGGAGGTGGTATCAGGCCAAAATTGGCAGAGAGACCACCTTAAGATTCAAAATGGATACGAAGGGAGATTTTAGCGGGGCAAAAGTTATTCCAAGTCGTACCAGTAGAGGCAGAAGAGAAAGTTCACCGGGAGCCAGGACGGCTGCCTTACAAAGGTGGCAGCTGGGACAATTAAAGGCTGGCTTGAAAGCGGTGGGAAAGGACGGGTCTTTTGCGGCTGCTGATTTGGATAAAAGATTAGGCGGAGGCAAAGAAAAATCAAGTCAGAAAAGTAGCAGCAGTGGTTCGGGTATGCCAGCCGCAAATCCTGGTGATATCCCAGGTTCTAGCTTCAAGTAAAAAAAACTATGCCGCCATCGTCTAGTGGTCAGGACACATGGTTCTCATCCATGAAACCGGGGTTCGATTCCCCGTGGCGGTAAATATTACCAGTAATAGCAAAATATTTATTACAAATATGGCAAGTAGTCATGAAAACCACCAATCAGAAGATTTAACAAGTCTGACAGAGAAGAAAGAAGAAAAGGGAGAAGAGATAAAGATCGGAGATGTCGCAGTATATGAGCCTGCTGACGGCAGTATTCGGTTCAAAGGTGGGGATCTATTTTCTGTGGGAAGAATAGATAATGTTAATATAATTGGCGAACCAATAGCTACTGAAAATGGTGGTTTGGCCGTTTCTTTAGAAATCGGGAGCAGAGATGAAGTTAAGCATAATGAATTTTTACGAGTAGAGCCTAGCCTTCATAGTTCAGGGCAAGTATGGATTAGTCACACCATGCAGGGACAGTCGTCGCCCGAGCATGGTGGCTATTTTGATGTAAGCGAAGGTAGAGTTGCTACTCTGCAAGCTGTTGGAACTATGCTGGATAATTCGGGAAAAGCCGCCAATTTATTAGTTAGAGATTCAGAGATTTGGGAAATATTGGATCCAATAGCAGAATCTGAAGATAAAAAAATAAAAGAAGAAATAGATCTTAGAGGTCTTAGCGATGAAAAAAGACGTGAGTTAAAAGAGCAAACAAGAAAGAAATTCATGTCGCTGGGAGGTATACGACAGCTGCAAGAGCAGTTAAGACAAGCTGGCTCGAATACTAATATAGGTGAATTAATAGCGGAAAAGGCAAAAGTAGATGAAAGGAGTGTTTTGTGGAATAGGAGAGTTGAACGGGAAAGGAGAGAGGAAGAAGAAAGAATAAGAATTCAAGATGAGAGCCCAGAAAGAGTAGCAGAGGTCAGAGAGGCAGATAGATTAACAACTGAACTTGCTGAGTTAGCGGAGAAGAATTTGCCGGAACTGATAAACATAGTCCGAGAAGCGACTGAAACAGAGGGATCATTCATGGATAGATTAGCTCGTTTTAGTAAATTAGAGAATGCCATCAAAGGCCTGGAGAAAATATCAGCTATATATTCTGGGCAAGAGAAACGGGAAGAAGGTATTACTAAAAAAACTGATAGATTTATAAATACTGCCTTAAAATATGAAGCTAATAGAGGCTATAATTATGTGTTAACTATACTCAGGGCTAAAGGGATTGTAGATGTTGTTCATGACTGCGATGAAAAATGCACAGCTCTACAGAGGAACCTGGGCGAGTTAGCAGAAAAGCTTAAAGAAGTTATGGAGGAAGGATTTAAATTGAAATTGACAGAAGTGGAGTTGTTAGAAACTTCTACGACTGATCAACCTGAGGGAAAATTTTTAAAGCCTAGTTCCTGGGGTAGGAATACCCCGCTACTAGATTTTCCGGAATACAAGAAAAAGGTGCTTGAGAAATTTGAAGAAACAGGTAAGCGTGGATTTATAGTAGACATGAGATCCACTGGATTTAAAGATAGGGATGGAGTGAGAAGGGGGTGTATGGCTTATCCTTTTAATGAGATAGATTGGAAGTCGTGAAATTATTCAAGAGTAGCGAATTTAAATATCTCACCCACCTCTACCCATCTCTGCATTTCGCGTTCTAAGGTGTTCCATCCTGGAACCGGTCGTTGTACCAACGGGTATTTTCACCTTCCATTATCGTTGATTGATAAGATCGTTTTTCTCTTCTCTAGTCAGACGTTTTATTTCCGCCTCACGTTTTGATGCCTTACTTTTATCCCGATATTTTTTGCAGTAAACAATTTCAACTGCCTGGCGAGCGCGAGTATATTTACTTCCTTTTCCTTCCTGATGTTCTTGAAATCGTCGTTCAATATCTGTTGTTATTCCAGTGTACAATGTATTGTCGCCGCATAGTAATATATAGACTGTATACATAGTTGTTATATAAAACACTTCATTTTTAAAAAATACGCTCTCAGGAAAGAACGTATTTTTTATTTTATCGAGCTGGGGGAATTATTTAGTCCCAACCAACTGAACCGCGTCAACCTCTACCCACTCTTCTGGTGATTTTGTTGTATCAAGGGTAATTCTCACCGTGTTGGATTTATAGCTCCGTTGAGAAAGATTAACCTGAAGATAATTCAACCCTTTAGTAGGATCGGTCCCTGTCCAAACCTCGTGGTAAACACCGTCTATGTCCTTCAGCTCTACCTTGGTGGCCGCACCGCTACCGAGATTTTCGAAAATACGGACATTAGTAGCATATACTGGATCAGCATAAGTAAGTTCTAGAGTAACAGTTCCTTTATTCTTCTCTTTAGGAGCCCAGGCATAAACGCTATCAGCGTACTTGGTGACGTTAGGCGCTCCAGTGGTCTGTTGGGCAGACCAAGAGGCATCGCCAGTGGCATCATTGTAGGTGGTGGAGGCAGTTGCTGAAACGGCCCATTGGCCATTAGTATCAGCTAGGATGGCGGCGTTAGTTAACTTGCTGTCGATGTTGACTGTCTCTACTTCTTCTTCTACCACATCAGTACTTTCAGTTGTGGTAGACTTTTTTTCTGTTGGCAAGCAGCCAATTCCCATCATAACCAAACCGGCCAACAAAAGAAAAGCCAAACTCATGATTCCTTTCTTCATACTTTGTTTTAATTATTTATTTTCTATTAACATATTTTAAGTGTAGCATATTCGAGGCAATATATCAGCAGAATCTATTCGCGGTCTTAATTTCGAGAATCTTTTAAAGAGAGTTAAATTAAGTGTTTCAGCTTTTGCCACCCTCTTGATTCCGTGATAAAATAGTTCTAGTTAGGTTTAATGGGCGTAATAATAATTGAGCATATGTTAAAGAAATTTCTGGTCGCAGTCATTATCCTCTCTTTTCCTTTAGCCACATTCGCCACCGCCACCAGCCCGGACGATGAAGATACAATCGCTCCGCCGCTTATCCCGGAATTTATCGACGAAACGGCCGATCGGCAAATAGCGACTTGGGAGAAGTTTTTTGGTGATGATTGGGATACGGTTCTTAAAGCAGTAGAAGCCAGTCAGACCGGAGATGTTGAGACATTTGTCAAAGAGGGATTGAAAATTGTTACCATTGCTCCTAAGCTTTTGCCCCGAGTAGGCATTGATTTAATATTTCCGATTGATGAGAAATATGATGGCCCCTTACTAGTTGATCCCAATCGGGAAGAGATAGGAATAGAGATTAGCGGTCATTATTTCCAGATCAAAGACCTAGACTCATTAAATTCTTTGAATGTTCACTACTTAATATTAGAGTTAGCCGTTAATGGGTATGATACTGATAATGTTATTATCAAGCGATTGCTTGAGGAAGACACTCTCGAAATTGTATCGGAAGAAGTGTCAGCCCGCACCAATTTGCCAATAAAATTGGATAAAAGTAAATTATTTGTTCTAGATGAAGAAAAGAAAGAAGAAAAAAAGATCAAGAAGTTACCGGCTCACGCGGTGCGGGAAGTACAGACACGCTACAAGAAATTTGGTGCCAGCGAAGTTACTCTCGAAATTCGTGATGACCAGGCCGTCTATATTATCAACGGCAACATTGATGGTCGTATCATGTATATTTACCCGATCAAATTTGAGGTAACGGCCATCTACAATGCCGAGAAGGGGTCGCTTGATGAAGTTAATAAACCGTGGTGGGAAGTGTTTGTGTTCTAGGGACTGTCGCCAAACACCATTTCTGCTGCAATTTCTCAATTTTGGCCATAATCGTTTCAAAACCTTTTGGCTTATCTTAGTCGATAGGCCGCAAGGTTTGTTCAACAATTCTGACTCAAAATTGAGAAATTTCGCAACGAAAGCGTGCTTGGCGACAATCCCTTTAATCTCTTGACACTTCTTGTCCACAACTTATAATAGTAATTAGCACTCTATATGGTAGAGTGCTAATTTTATCCCGATAAGTCGGGATGTCGCCCAAAATATTTATAAGTAAAAAATTACGAGCTTGTTTGTTGGGCTCTATATAAGCGATCATGACAGAGCGACACGAAATAATTCTCAGCGCCATTATCAAAGAATATGTTAGTACAGCCACCCCGGTTGGGTCTTCGGTGATTGCGGATAAATACAAGTTGGATCTGTCGCCAGCTACAGTACGTAATATTATGAAGGATTTGGAGTCCGCCGGCTATATTTTCCAACCGCATACTTCGGCTGGCCGAGTGCCAACTGACAGGGGTTACCGTTACTTTGTTGACTCGCTGATGCAAGAAAAGAAGCTAGGCGTGAATGAGCAGCGAGCTTTACAGGCCGAGGTGTTGAAGCTTAAAGCGGAAAAAAATCGACTAGCTAAGACAATGGCCAAGATGTTAGCTACCATGTCTGATAGCGTAGCTTTGTCGGGCTTGATTGACTCTGATTCCGTGTGGGATTTTGGGATGACCAAGTTGCTTGAGCAGCCGGAATTTAAAGAAACTGATCATGTTTGTCAGGTAGCGTCACTATTAGAACACATTGACGAAAATGTAGATAAGTTATCAAAGCAAGCAGAAGATAAAGAAATAGATGTCTATATTGGTGAAGAAAATCCCCTGGGACGAGCCGAGCACTGTAGTATGATCGTCTCTGGTATTGAGTTCCCATCGGGTGAAAAGGGTATAATCGCCGTTGTTGGTCCGAAACGAATGCGTTATGCCAAGAATGTTTCCTTAGTCAAGTATGTGAAAAAGTTACTAGGTTCCGGATCGTTAGTGTTATTACTATTTATAGTTCTATAAAATGCCCAAGACAGATAAAAAAGTTAAGTCAAAAAAGAAAGTCCAGAAAGATCCATTAACCGAATGTCAGGAAAAGATGGAAGAATATAAAGCTGGTTGGTTGCGCGCCAAGGCCGACTACGCTAATTTACAAAAGCGGACAGCCACTAGTAGTAGCGAAGCGATTAAGTTTGCTAATGCTGGTTTAATCCTAGGGCTATTGCCGGCTGTGGATAACTTTAGCAGTGCTTATGGAACATTACCGACGGAATTGGAAAGTGATGACTGGGTGAAGGGGATTGGTTTTATTAAGCAACAACTGGAAAAGTTTTTAGAAGATAACAGGGTGAAAGTGATTAAGGCTGTTGGCGAAAAATTTGATCCCAATTTCCACGAGGCAGTGGAGGAAGTTGCGGCCAAAGAGAAAAAAGGAACAATAGTTGAAGAAATTTTACGCGGATATGAAATGGATGGGAAGGTAATCCGGGCGAGCAAGGTGAAGGTATCTAAATAAGTTATCTAATTAAGGAATAATGATGAGTTACGCAAGAAAAGAGGAACATATACTTACAACCAGTGGAACCGAAGATGTTGTTTCAATAGAGGCAAACATTAAGAACTACAATAATAGAATAAATGAACTTGGTTTTTATTATGATCCACATGAAAACGTGCAACTAACTATTGAGCAAACGGACAATATAATCTCCAGGAAAGATCGCCCCCATGTTTTATGTGGATCCTATGCAAAAAAATCTGACCAGTTTACTATAGAAATACAATGTACTTCTAATGAGGGAAACATATTTTATTCACAAATGGTATGGGATAATGAAACCAACAATGAAACAAGCAACGGATATATAGAAAAAAGTAGTAATAAATGGAAGACGGTTAAAAAGATTGAACTCATAGAATGTAGTGATCATTCAGATTCATATTGTGGTAATCCTAATGATCTATCACCCAGTTTGATTGCAAGAGAAAAGGGCGGAGTTGTTTTTGCTGGGGACATCCATGAAGCTGCAAATGCGGTTTTAATTAATGTGCCATTCTTTTTTCCATTTACACCTGAGATGCGGAATAACTATGAGTTAAAAGGATCCAGAATCTCACGAGAAGAATTTTGGAAAAAAATAATGGGTCAAGTTAATGCCATAAAATTAAAATCATGAAATTACCAAGCATAATCAAAAGCAATAAAAACTCAATAGTGTTACTCGCCGTTGTTATTCCTGGCGAGAACAAGCAGTCTAAGATCAGCATAAGAGGAACTGGTTTTATTGTCTCCGAGGACGGCAAATTCATCACTAATGCACATGTTTACAACGAAATTCCAAAAAATGAACTGGAGCATCTGGAGATCAAGATACCTACAGAGACGAACGACGAAGATCTAACGCGCTACGAAGGCTATTCAGCTGAACTAATTGATATGGATAAAGAGAATGATGTTGCCTTAATGCAAATTAAGGCTGAAAAGAAGGTAAAGTTTGAAGCTATCGATAAATTTGCTGATTCTGAACAGGTCAAAGAAGGTGAAAAAGCACTATTTATTGGTTATCCCTTGGCAACGGAATTACTGGCTTTAGGATTTGGTATAACGATGAATAGTAATAGTTGCATCATTAGTGCAGTAAAGAGAAGAGGCGCTGATGGATCACTGCATCTCTTCCTGATTGATACACACACTAACAATGGATCAAGTGGGTCACCAGTATTTTCTGAAGAAACAGGAGAGGTGATTGGTATTGTTGGTGGAAATATTTCCTCTTCGATTCCAAACACGCCAATTAAGGTTCCCGCTAATATCGGTATCTGTCGCCCAATTAAATACGTGGAAGATATTATCAATAAGAATAATAAGTAAATTAATTTATAAGGAATAAGAAAACTATGTCAAAAATCATTGGTATCGATCTTGGTACAACTAACTCTTGCATGGCTGTCGTTGAAGGGGGCGAGCCACAAGTAATTGAGAACAAAGAAGGTAATCGTACCACGCCTTCAATTGTAGCTGTGAAACAAGATGGCGAGCGAGTGGTCGGTCAATTAGCTAAGCGACAAGCGGTTACTAACCCGGAAAATACAATTTTTTCGGTAAAACGTTTTATTGGTCGCAAATTTTCTGACGCTGAAGTGGAAAAAGACGTTAAAACTTTGCCTTTTAAAATCAAAGAAGGTAAAAACGGTGGCGTGGCGGTAGAAATGAATGATAAAGACCACGCTCCCCAAGAAATCTCAGCGATGGTGTTGCAAAAGTTGAAAGCCGACGCCGAAGAATATCTTGGCGAGGAAGTAAAGGAGGCGACAATCACGGTCCCGGCTTATTTCGATGATAGCCAACGTCAAGCCACTAAGGACGCAGGCAAGATTGCGGGTCTAGAAGTAAAAAGAATTATCAATGAACCGACCGCAGCTGCTTTAGCCTACGGTTTTGACAAGAAAAAAGAGGAAAAGATTGTTGTTTACGACTTTGGTGGCGGTACGTTTGATGTTTCGGTGCTAGAGGTTGGTGGCGACACAGTTGAGGTAAAATCTACCAACGGTGATACTCACTTGGGTGGTGACGATTTTGATCAAGTGATAATCCACTGGCTAGTAGATGAGTTCAAGAAAGATCAGGGTGTTGATTTGTCGCAGGATAAATTAGCCCTGCAGCGCTTGAAAGAAGTAGCCGAGAAAGCTAAACATGAATTATCCTCTACTCCGGAGACGGAAATTAACGAACCATATATTACAACTGACCAATCTGGTCCGAAACATCTTAATTTGAAGTTAACGCGTGCCAAGCTAGAAGAATTAACTTCTGACCTGGTGCAAAAAACAATCGAGCCTTGTCAAAAAGCGCTCGACGATGCTGGTCTTAAACCAGCTGACATTAATCAAGTTATCCTGGTCGGTGGTCAGACTAGAATGCCGGCTGTTCAGAAGGCCGTTGAGGATTTCTTTGGTAAAAAGCCTCATAAAGGTATTAACCCGGACGAGGTAGTTGCCATGGGCGCTGCTATTCAAGGTGGGGTACTACAAGGTGATGTAAAGGACGTGCTTCTACTAGACGTCACTCCTCTTACCCTCGGCCTAGAAACACTGGGCGGCGTGCGTACCCCTTTAATTGAACGCAATACCACGATTCCCGCCACCAAATCACAAGTGTTCTCCACGGCGGCTGATAATCAACCGTCCGTAGAAATTCATGTTTTGCAGGGTGAACGAGAAATGGCGGCTGATAATAAATCTCTGGGTCGGTTCATCTTAGATGGTATTCCTCCTGCTCCGCGGGGTGTACCGCAAGTCGAAGTTTCCTTTGATATTGATGCTAACGGTATTCTAAATGTAAAGGCGGCGGATAAAGCTACTAATAAAGAGCAGAGTATTACCATCCAAGGTTCTACTGGCTTGTCCGAAGAAGAAGTAGAAAAAATGAAAAAAGACGCTGAAACTCACGCCGGTGAGGACAAGAAAAAGAAAGAAAAGATCGAAGTGAAAAATAACGCTGACGCTTTAGTGTTTTCAACGGAGAAAACTTTGAAAGAAGCGGGGGATAAAGTTGATAAGAAGACCAAAGAGAGCATTGAGAAAAAAGTCGAAGCGTTGAAAAAAATTAAAGACGGCGATGATACTGAGGCGATCAAGAAGGCTTCGGAAGAATTAGGCGAAGAAATTCAGAAGGTCGGTCAGCAAATGTACCAAGCAGCGCAGCAGGAACAACAGGCTAAGCAGAAATCTGATGGCAAAAAAGACGACAAGAAAAAGGATGATAAGTCTGGCGAGACAGTAAAGGGTAAAGCGAAGGAAGTTAAGGATAAGAAGAAGGATAAATAAAAACAAGTCGCCCGCCTGATATGTCTCGAAAACACGTCGGATTTTAGTGGCTGACCTGACACGCTGCGAAAGAACGTCTGATTCTCCCGGCGTGAGAATCAGACTTTGGGAGAGGCTTCGCTCTCTCCCGATCAGGTCGGGAGAACCATGCCCGCTCAGCCTCTCAAAATCTTTTTCAGCATATCAGGTCAGCCACTATTAACCCATAAAAATGGAGAAGAAGAAAAAAATCACCACCCAGCTTAATTATTCACTTCTCAAACAAATAGGCATAGGAGTAGTGGCAGTTATTGCCTTTATTATTTCCTGGTACCTGAGTTATCGGTTTTTTTATCAGGGAGAGGGGGCTAGCATGTCTATTTGGGGTGGGACTGCTGATTTTATCGGTCTATTTATCGGAATATTTTTAGTAGGGACAGTGGTTGGGTTAATCGGGATTTTAGTAGAAAAATGGTGGGTGGTAGCCGCTACTTACTTTTTAGCGACAGTATCTTTTTTCATCTTTTTCCCCTTTAAGCTATTGCCTGTAGCTGCAATATTATTTTTCTTGATAATCTTAGTTTTAACATTTCTAAGTATTGAGCGAGAACGGAAAGTGCGAATCCGAGTTAACGTTTATAAAATCCTACGGCGAGGCTTCCCGGTGGTGCTGACTATGTTGGCCATCGTGTTGGCGGTATCGTACTATGTTTCTTCGGTTGAAGACATAAAAGACAATGGAGTGCAGATTCCCCGTCAATCTTTTGATAGCTCTACCGATGTATTGGAAAGTTATATCGCTAAAGTTTACATCCCTGGCTTTAATAAAGATATGTCAGTCTCCGAAGCGTCATTTCAGCTGGTGCTCAACGAATTTTCTCAAGAAGGAGCTAGTTGGCGGGAGATGAAAATAGCTGACAACTTAGAAAGTACCTTAGTAACTGAAGATATAGATGTTAATGATAATCAAGCAGTGATGGGGGCGATAAAAGACAATCAAGTGGTGCATGATAAAGCTCTGGAACTTTATCAAGGAACAGAGACGAGTGATAATTTACTAGGCAGTTTTGGTTTGGGCGATGTAGCTAGCAATCAACCCATCATTGATGCGGCTTACAATGCTTTGAATGATAAAATAAATGATCTGCTGCAACCCTACCGCAGCATTGTGCCGATAGCTTTTGCTATTACGTTTTTTCTGATGTTGCAGTTTTTCACCTTTTTTATTAAGTGGGTGGTCTACGGCGCAGTCTGGTTGTTATTTATTATTTTGAAAGCAACCGGGTTTTTACAAGTAGTGAAAGTGCCCAAAGAAATAGAGGAAATCAAATTATAATTTATGGCTGAAGATTACTACGACATTTTAGGGGTTTCGCGCGAGTCATCTGATGATGAGATCAAAAAAGCTTATCGCAAAGCGGCGCACGAACATCATCCCGATCGGGGTGGCGAGGAGGCTAAGTTCAAAGAAGTCAGCGAGGCTTACCAAGTTTTGTCTGATAAGCAGAAACGATCCCAGTATGATCAGTTTGGGGCGACTTTTGATCAGGCGCAGGCTGGTGGTCAAGGCGGAGCGGGCGGGGCAGGTGGGCAAAATCCTTTTGGCCAGCAAGGCTTTAATGTAAATATGGATGACATTGATCTGGGCGATATTTTTGGTAGTTTTTTTGGCGGCCGGCAGCGTCAAGCTTCTCCGACGGGGCCGGAGGGCGGTGATGATATTTCAGTGGCTGTGGATATCTCGTTTAAAGATTCAGTTTTTGGCACAGAGCGTGAGCTGGAATTGTACAAGCGAGTAAAATGTGATCATTGCAAAGGTAATGGAGCGGAGCCGGGCACTAAAATTGATACTTGTAAGACCTGTTCGGGTTCGGGTCAAATTAGACAAACTAGACAGACGATGTTGGGAGCCTTCGCGCAAGTTACTGCTTGTCCTGATTGTAAGGGAGAGGGCAAAAAAGCGGAAAAGCCTTGTGGACAGTGTGGCGGTGACGGACGCACCAAAGAGAACAAAAAGATAAAGGTAAAAATTCCAGCTGGCATTGCTAATGGGCAGACCATGGAAATAGGGGACGGCGGTGAAGCTGGTCTCCGCGGTGGTCCAACTGGCAGTTTATACGTTACTGTGCGGGTAGCTGATCACGAAATATTTACCCGGGAAAACTATGATCTTAAATGCGAAATTCCAATTAGCTTTACCCAGGCAGCTTTAGGTGACAAAATGAATCTACAAGTATTCGACGATAAGGTAAAGATAGAGCTGCCGGCCGGCATTCAAACTGGGAAAACGTTCCGTATTCACAATAAAGGCATTCCGCATTTACAAGGATCAGGCAAGGGTGACCTGTTGGTTGAGATTAATATTATCACTCCAGGCAAACTTTCCGGGCGGGAAAAAGAATTACTTAAGTCTTTAGTCGAAGAGAAAGGCGAGAGTTCCGAAGTTAAAAAAGATAAAAAAGGCTTTTGGGATAAGATTTTTGCTTAGTGGGTGTTAAGAGTAGCTACAAAATCTGGACGCAACAAATGCCAAAAAACAAAAAAACATTTCTACTCATAACCGCTTTTACTTCCGGCATGTCGATTATGGCGGTGGAAATTTCCGCCTCTCGCCTCTTGGCGCCCTATTTTGGTACGTCGCTTTTTGTCTGGACTAATATTATTGGAGTGGTGATGATTGCTTTGTCTGCTGGTTACTATTGGGGTGGCAAGTTGGCTGATCGACGACCACAACTTAGCCTTTTGCTAAAGCTAATGTTAACAGCCGGGATAATATTTATATTTATTCCTTGGTTAGCTCAACCGCTAGCCTATTTGATAGATGTAGAAAAAATAGCTTCGGCCTCAGCTTCGGCCATTATTTTTTTCGGCTCATTAATAGTGACATTATTGCTATTCGCTTTCCCCTTAGCTTTGTTAGGCATGGTTAGCCCTTTTATAATCAAGCTTTGTGCACAAGATAGTAAGCAGATTGGCAATGTGGCCGGATCAGTCTTTGCCTGGTCAACAGTAGGTAGTATTATTGGAACTTTCTTACCCACTTTGTGGCTTATTTCAACCATAGGTACCAAGGCGACCATCACGGTTTTCGCCATTATTTTGATTGTCCTAGCTAGCTTGGGCTTAGTGACTAGAAAACGCTACTTGTTAGCATTATTAGTTTTTTTAGTTTTACCGGTACTAGGTATTAGTCGGTTGCCAATTAAGGCTACAGCTGGCTTAGTACACGAAGACGAATCAGTTTATCAATATTTTCAAGTGGTAGATGCTGAGGATGAAAGGCGTCTGGTTGTTAACGAGGGTGGGGGAGTCCAATCGATCTACAATAAAAATAAAGTTTTGACAGGTATGTATTATGATTATTTCACCGCCTTATCTTATCTAGTTTCAGCTCCGGAGAAAAAAGTTTTACTGGTAGGATTAGCGGGGGGTACTATTAGTAATCAATTAAATTATTACTTTGGTGATAAAGTGGCCATTGACGGAGTAGAGATTGATCAGAAAATAATAGCCACCGCTAATAAATATTTTGCTTTGCAAAATAATAGTCTAATGGTACACAATCAGGATGGCCGTATGTTTATACAACAAACCGAAAATAAATATGATCTTGTTATTATTGACGCTTACCAGAAGCAGGTATATATACCTTGGACGATGACTACTCAGGAGTTTTGGCAAGAAACAAGTGACAAGTTAGCTGATCGGGGGCTGGTGGCTATAAATGTTAACGCTTCATCTCCTGATTCAGAGCTCTTGCAAGCTATTGCCAATAGTATGGCGAGTGTATATCCTCATGTTTATTTAGCGAAAACAAGTGGCCAGGGCAGTTGGAGTTATTTGATAGTAGCTAGTAAAAATGAGATATCTTGGGAGTCTCTGCCGGAGGCGATATCACAATCGGAGATGGTCAGGATTGCTGATAGATTACGTCGTGACATGGAGCTGTTCCAATATGATGCCAATAAAATGATACTGACAGACGACAAAGCACCAATCGAGTTCATGATGGATCGCATGATTGCTGGTTATTATTTAGATTCTCAATAGTAGATGGTTGGGGTTTGCGTTATTGACGATATGTATTATAATAAAAGTAGAAACAAATAATTAAGAAAAACAAAAATGGCAGCAGAAACAGTCGGTGAGGCCGGCAATGTGCTGGCGGGCTTGAATTGGGCCGCACCAACTTGGGATCTATTTATTTTACTATTTTTTGTAGCCGCGGGAGTTCTTTATGGATTTACTCTCGGTCGTGCGCGGGTGTTATTTGTGCTGATGAGTTTGTATATCGGTTTGGCTATTTCGACAAACTTACCTTTTATTAACGAAGAAAGTTCACAGCGGCTTGGTTTCGGTTCAGTTTCTTTCCTGCAAATAGCCGTTTTTCTAGTTTGTGTGATTGGGGTATTTCTCTTATTTGCTCGAGTAGGAGCCTTGTCTACCTTTTCTTCGGGAGCGGGGATTGTATCAGTAATTATCTTCAGTTTTTTGCAAGTTGGCTTGTTAATTAGTACGATTTTGACGTTTTTACCTGCCGAAGCGATGGCATCACTGGGACCCTTTACTAAGACTTTGTTTGCTTCCGATAATACTAGATTTTTATGGATGGTAGCACCGCTGATAGCTATGTTTTTTATGAAAAAAGGCAGTAGTGAATAGTTCTGCTTAGGGGCAGACTATAATTGGTGATACTCTTGCCAGCTACTTGCTTTTTTGTTAGGGTTTGGCTATTGCCAGACTAGGGTTAATAGACAAAACGGTGGGGCTAAAAACATAGTTTTATGGCATAGTATAGCTAAAAACTAATCATAAATTAATA
>JABMPQ010000069.1 GCA_013202585.1 Parcubacteria group bacterium
CTCCTGAATACCTACCAGAATATGTGAGTGAATTTTGCCTCAGATTTTCCTCACCTAAAATGTTTGATTCTCCCCTTAGTTATCTTAAGAAGTCACTCTAGTGTGTTCCATTTGATGGGGATTACCCTTTGTTTTTATGAATTCTAAATATAACTAAAGAAAACACTATCATTAAAAACAGAGCTAAAACAATTTTAACTTCTACTCGGTTAATCAATCTATATATTTATAATACCTTACAGCGTCCACCTAAAACCGAATGACCCGGTCACTCAATTAAAACCACTCCCCTTTCAATTAAGGGAGCGGTTTTAATTATCCGCTCTTACAAATTTACTTAACCTCCACGGAAGTTTCAATATTATCGGCAATAATCCCAACAGAAGTTGCTGTCGATTGCTGATCCGAGGTTGTATTTTGAGAAGGCTTTTTCACGACTGGTTTTGGCACCTGTGCCTGCGGCTCAGAGGTAGTAGCCGAGGTCTTCGTCTGCTGAAGCACTGCGATAACTAACCATCCCGCCAACAAGGCAACCACCACAGCTATTACAACCAAAACCATTAAAGTTTTTTCATTCATAGATTTTTAGCTTAGGTGATTAATTAGCTAGCAATAGCCGTAATAGTATTAGTGCCTGAACAAACACCCAACACGCCTGTTGCCGGAATCCCAATCCCCCAATATAATGTTTCATTCTCTATAACTTCATCATCAGTTCGAAGACCGACAGCTAAATTAGTGTCCACTGGCGCACCAGTAAGGTCTGTACCACTACTATAAATCACATCAGTCAAAGACCATTCCTGATTAGCAATCGGAATAGTACCAATACCAGTGCAGGTCATAATTGTACCGGAAACTTCAACATCAGCTCCATCATTAGCGTTTTGATCGATGATCATTTCCTGGTTATCAGCCGTACCAGTTTCAAAACCTAAGGTATGCGAACCATAAGCAATAGCCGTTGGGATATCAAGCCCCAATACTGTATTCATCTCAATGCCAGCATGCGCGTTATCAGTATCAGTAGCTGTGCCAGCATCCGTTACTTCAACGAAGATCTCCCAATCTTCATCTGGATATGTACCTCCCACGTCTGTCGCGTCTGCCCAGTACTCCACATCCATCTGACAATTGTACTTCTGGCTGGTAGCATCATTTGCCGATAAAGTACAGGATGCTACGTCATAACAGTCATTATCATCTGCTGTACAATCATATCCGCTTGTCGCGCCACTGCGATAAAACACTCCGTCAACAGTAGAAATATCAGCAGCTCCATTATCATCAGTTACCACTCCATTAACATGAACGGTCTTGCCATTTCCCACTACCACTACCACGCCAGCACCGAAATCATCACTTTCCCCATTAGCCACGTCTGAAGCAAAAACACTGGTTACAACTGGGTCATCGTTTCCAACCGTCACCTCGGTAGTAGCAGCCTGAGTATAGATAATCACCAGCGCAACGATAACGAATATGGCGATTAAGAGAAGAGCTGCTCCTAAAACCCAGTGTATTGTTTTGTTGTTTGGATTTTGAACCTCATCCATATTTTTTCCTTTAATTTTTTAGCCCTAGAATATACTTAAAAGTACACTTTTTGTCATCCCGAAAGCTTTGCCTCCGAGGATTCTCGACTTCGTCGGAACTTTACGTTTTATATTTTTACATAGCTTTTTGTTCATTATATCAATATATATATATATCAAATTAATTATAGTCAATGTTTTGTCGTTTAACAACATCTCTTAGTTTACCGGGGGATTAATTTTAATGAGCAATGGCCAACGCCTTGTTTTACTACCCCCGTTTTAAACTTCATCCTTTTTTTTATTTATATCCGGACATTGCAAATCCCGCTTTTTTCGTTTAGCTCTCTTATAAATAAACACACCCGCAAAAATAATTACAATCACTAGAGCCAAGATAACTACGGAACTCAAAAGACTTATTGAGCCTTTCGCCAGAATCTCTACTGATTTAGTCTCTGTCTTTCTATTGCCGTATTCAACATGGGCGGACAAAGTATATTCACCCGATTTAACAAGCTCTATAATCTGAGGTAAGGTCGTCTCTTCACCTTTATCAATAATGATTTCTTCTCCGCGTAACAAATCTTTTAATTCATCACCTTTATATATTTCCGTAATTAACAAGGCTTTAACCGGAATCTCCCCCGTATTTTTAAATACCGCTTCTAATTTTATTTTTTCTCCGGTTTTATACTCGCTTTTATTAGTAGTTAAACTAACTAATTCACCCGCCTGCCGCAAAGTCCCGGGAGGATAAACCTTAAATTGCTGAGATGATAATTCACCGACTAACTCATCTTTATAATAAAACTTTACTTGTCCTATATAAGCACCTTCCAGAAGATCGTGAGGTAAATCTGTCACCATTTCTTTACGTTCTCCGGGCTTCACAATAGGAATATCCTTGTTTAAAATTTCTAGAGTTGATTTTTTAGTATCATCTAAAACATCTGTGAAAAACAACTCGATTTTACTGGGTTTCCATTCAACATTCCCAGTATTATCAATGGAATATTTAATAAATAACGGTTTATCTGTTTCTGTATCTCTAACCTGAAAACTAACTAATTTGTACTCCAAAATTTGTTCATCAGTAACTGTAAATTTCACTGTCGCAGTAGCCCCGGTGACTACAGTCACGTAAGCCCCTGCCTTGTCTCCTTCCTCAACACTACCTGTATCTAAGCCTACTGGTACACGCAGAAAATCAATAAGCACCTCATAATTACCCAGAGCCGCTTCTTTTGCATTAACCTCAAAAGAATATTGAGCTAAATCTTTACCCGCCGGGATAACTACTTTTTCTGGGCCACTAATATAATGAGCGTATTCACCTCGTATCCTAACAGTATAAGTTACCTCGCCTTGATCCTCAGAACCCCGAGAAACCGAGATGACTTTAGTTTGGCTACTATCTCTTAATAAATTTGGTATTTCTATTACCGGAGGAGAAACACCAATTGCCCCCACTACTTGTGGTATTAGAAAAGCAATTATCCCTATTAACGGTAAACAAACTTTCCAATTTAATATCATTTTTTGATTTAGAACTTCTTCTTTTCTACTACAGTAATTTACATCATTATATACCATAAAGAGGGGGGAACAAGACACATTACGGTGCTCTACTCCCTCCTTAACGCCTCCACCGGATCCAGCCGGGACGCCCGCCAAGCTGGATAAAGACCGGCTAGTAAACCAACCAGTGTAGTAAATCCAATTATTCCCAGCAACAACCACCAAGGCAAAGAAATAATATTACTAAATGACATGCCTTGATCAAGTAAATATTGGTTGCCATAATAATTCCCAACTGTGGCCAGGCCATAACTGACAGCTACCCCCATCAAACCACCAAGCAGACCCAATAAAGCTGCTTCGAGAGTGAACAACTTGCGAACCACACCCCGCGAAGCCCCGCAGGCGCGCATTACCCCAATTTCCCGCGTTCGCTCATATATTGCCATCACCATCGTATTAACAATGCCGATGGTAGCCACTGCCAATGACACCGCTCCAATTGCCCCCAAAATTACTCCTAAAATATTAAGTAGCTTGGTAAGTTCGTCTAAAAAGTCTTTGGCCGTGGAAGCACCCAAATCCATCTCTTCAATATCGGACGCCACTTGCTCAACATTATCAGTACTATCTACTTTGACCATAATTGAGCCATAGCCCTTCTCCTTAATCTGGTTGTAAATATCTAATTCATACTGTGGCTCAGATTTATATCCAGATTCTCCCCCTTGGCCCTTCCAAAATTTATTAGTAAGTATTTGCTTGGCCCAAGCCATAGTGATAAAATTCTGCTGGTCTCCTGGGCCAGGTGACATAACGCCAACAATCTCAGCCTCAATGTCATAAGTCTTATCATTCATATCCTCCCAATATTGTTCTTGATCGCCGCCAGCAGGAGGCTTGGGTAAATCTACACCGTAGCCCGTATATCCTTTATTGGTTTTAAATACCACCTTCTGGCCAAGAATATCACTGGGATTATCCTCATAACCAAAGCTATCCAATAGACCGCCACCAATGACAATTTTGGCTATCTCGCCCGGCTCCAAATTGCGTCCAGCTATTATACTTTGCTCAAATGCCGGAGTTGGCTTATAACCAACTAGCATGGCGCTATATTTTTTATCTGATCCATCTAATCTCGCTGACTGAAAACCCCAGACACTAGCCGCCGGGCTAACGTCTTGAACGTGGCTAATTCCCTTGAGTTTCTCCACTACTTCATCATTTAACTCGGCGCCCTCACCTTCATTATTACTTGCTTCCATGAAACCGAAGGGTCCGTTGCTGCCACTCTCCTCTACCTCAGAGCTACCCGTGACTGTCACCTGGGTCAAAGCGCCCATCGCCTCTAATTGCTGCATAAAAACCGACTTAGCCCCAATTACCAAAGACACCATTACTATTACTGAGATTGCGCCGATTACCACCGCCACGATAGTTAAACTAGAGCGCAGCTTTTGCCGCCAGAGATTTTTTAAACCAGTCCGAATATAATCGAAAATATGCATTAGCTTACCCTCCCATCTTTAATATTTATGATTCGTCCGGCTTGCCGCGCTATTTCTGAGTCATGAGTAATGGCAATGAGAATAACGCCCTGCTCGACATTGAGTTTTTTAAGTAAATCAATAATTTCTCTCCCTTTTTTCGTATCTAGATTGCCCGTCGGTTCATCAGCAATGATGATCTCGGGATCGTTAGCTAGGGCGCGAGCAATACTAACTCGCTGGCGTTGTCCACCAGATAGCTGGCCTGGCTTGTGTTTCATCCGATCGCCTAAGCCAACAGCTTGCAAACAGGCCTGGGCTTTCTTTTTTCGCTTGCCTAGACGTACGCCAGCAAAAACCAAGGGAATCATTACATTTTCCAAGGCCGTATAGCCGGAATGTAAATTAAAAGTCTGAAAAACAAAACCGACCTTCTTATTACGGTAGGTCGATAAAGCTTTGTCTCTAATTTTGGTTATTTCTTGATCGCCGACAGTGATCTGACCGGAGTCCGGCGAATCTAGCCCGCCAATCACGTTAGCCAGAGTCGATTTGCCCGAACCAGAGGGTCCCATAACAGCCACAAACTCACCCGGGGCAATTTCCAGACTGACGTTGTCGAGGGCGTAGATCTTCTCGCCCCCCAGTTCGTAAACTTTGTTGACACCTTGTAATTGGATCATTTTATTCTCAGAATTCTTCAAGCAAAAATGGCTGATAATTATTTATGAATAACTATACTATCCATAACCTCTGTATAGAAATTTCCCGATGATGGTGCTTCCTCTGGTACTATCCCAGCTGGTTGGCAGAATGAATAATTCAAACTATTTTGTTCTTTGAAGATCTGATTTAAGGATTCAAATAAAGGATACTCCTTCGCTTCCTCTAGCTGGTTCTGGTTATAGATAATTATTTCAAATAGGGTTATCTTCCCTTTTCCACAATTTTCCAAATAATCCTCATAAGATTTATCTGCCGATTCCAGGCAGTAGGTAAATTTAGGTGCTTCAGTTAATGAGTCTTCATTAGTAATAACAGTTACTTTGTCTGTTATATCGCTTACATAAATCGAAAAAGTGCCATCCGGGCTGAGTACTCTGCCTGTCATATCATATTCCTCAGATATCTTTTGTTCATTGGAAGAAGTTGTGGTAGTAATCTTGTCTTTAAATACAAACAATAAAACGGCGGCGGCGATAATAGCAACGATAATGATGACAATGACAGCGATCAACGTTCCTTTTGACATTTTTATTTTATTATTTACTTTAAAAAACCTTACGGCTGATTAAGCGCAAAACCTGGGCTCTCAACCGTAAACGACTGGCTAAATTGATCAGCCATAGTTGTCGAACCGATGACTTCAGCAAAATCCCCCGCCCCGAGAAACGTAGTTAAGTCCTTATGCACCGCTCGTTTAATTACGGCGGATGGATGGCCGCTGTGGATATACGTCCAATATTCAGAATTCTCGACATCAAAGTAGCCGGCTGGCACTCCGCCCTCTCGCAAGAGAAAATCGCCAGGGCTAACTTCTGTGTAGCTGCCGTGAAGCTCATTACCAGTAAACACCTGAACGCCTTGGCCACGCGAGATATAGAGGACGTACTGATTACCGTCAAAAAAGATATCCGGATCAGCTGCTATGTCTTGTTTAATAGTTATCTCGGCTCGATTTCCTTCGGTGGCGACAAATTCCATGCCGTCACTTCCTTCTTTTTCAACCGCACTGCGATAGACTTTAGTACATTGTGATTCACCCGGAGCACACTGAGCCGGGTCTTGCCCCATGATACCAGGCATATAGAACATAACCAGTCGTCCCTGTTCATCCAAAAACATACTAGGATCAACAAATCCTCCGGTTGCCGTGGGGTCATCTAGCACCACGTGTATTTTATCGCTCAAGGTGTTTGTTTTCACATCATATTTTCTGACGGCGGCGGGAGTAAAAATATATACTGTATCACCACGACGGATAACATCTGGAACGCTCCCTTTGTAGGACTGCCAGTCTGGCAACACACTCCACGATTTTCCGTCGTCGGACTGAGCGAGGTAGACTTCGTGATCTCGAGGATCGCGACATCCCTTCACACTGGAATCACAAGCATGAAAAGACATGAGATATTTCTTGTTTAACACATAGTCCTCCTGTTGGGAAAGCTCTTCTTTTTGAGGTTGTGGCGACTCTTCCTCGGGGAGGACATTCACGCTCGCCGGCTCTGATGGCTGTTTTTTTGTCCTTTCTTGTAGCTTCTGGCTGCCTATAATAACACCAGCCAAGATAATACTTATAACAATCACCAAGGAAATGATGAGAATAAGTGTTTTGCGTTTCATATGTTTTTTTTTGAATACTATAATCTTCCCCCGCTCTACGGAATGTACTGCTCCGCAACCTCGATAACCACCCCATCCTTAATAGAGATATGGTACGGAATATACTGTTGCCACTCAATTACCTCGGCAGTGAAAAGACCTTTGAACCTATCATAGGTGATTTCCTGATCCCAATTGATACCAGCAGTCTCTATATCTAATGTCTGCATGTAAAACTTAGCGTCAGTCGAGATTTCGAACGTCCTTATTTTTGGATTCTGGTTTTTAATATGATAATCATTGGTAATAATGCAGCCAGCTACAC
>JABMPQ010000070.1 GCA_013202585.1 Parcubacteria group bacterium
GCGATCATAGGACAAGAGATTATTTATTACTACCCGTATTATACCTCTTGTTCCATTTGATGGTGGATGCCCCTTATCGGGTCAGCATGAAATTCAATTGAGTCGATAAGCTGGCGATCACCTTGATAGCCTCTGAGCATTTTTTGTCGTTCTTCCTTCATGCCACTGACATTAGAAAGCGAACCTGCTCCCGACATAACCAACATTACTTTTCCTTTTTCCGCTCCACCTATACCGCGTGCTAATAAAGCCAGATCAGCCATTTCCTCTCGACAAGGTTTACACCAAGTCGCTCCGATAGATAATATAGTTGGTTCATCATTTTTCATTTTCAATTTACCTGCTTGACATCCATCCGACATTCCGCTCAGATAACAATCGGTAGCATCCCTTATTTCATGAGTACGACCCCTAGCATCTTTATACATTAATCTGTGAGCATTCCGACCATAGCTTTCCTTCGTCCCCATAAAACTAGCTAACGGCTCTCCCGGATCAACCGGCTCTACTTCTCGATCCAAGCCTAGCTCGCGAATTCTTTTTGTTTGCCACAATTCTTGTTCATCTTCCTGTTCTTCGCTCCTGGTGCCTTTAGAGATAGATGACTGCGCTGCTTCATACTGCTTTATACGCTGCCAGGTTATTTTCAGATAATCGGCCGTTTCCTTTAGTTCTCCGGCGATATCACGTAGACTTTCATCCGTATGAGGTATAGATAAAGTATGGACTGTCTGCTTTAATTCTGTGACTTTCCTTTCTAATTGTAATATTAAATCCTTATCAGGCAACTTATCTTGTTTCTCTAAGCTCTTCGCCCTAATCAAGGCAAATTCACAACTGCTTTTCACCCTTTCCGCTATTTCCAATATCTCTTTCTGACCCACTTTTTCTCCATCCTCACAACTCTTACACCCTTCCGCCCCCAACCCAGCCGCTATCGCCGTTGCTCCCATAACAACATCGCCTGATTTTTTTAAAAAATCACGACGTGACTCCGGTTCACCTGCTCCTCCCGATCTTTCTGAGATCATGATCTTATACTTAAATTCATATGATTTACAAATCTTACTTCCTCATCCCCAATACTTCCTTAATCCCTTCAATCTCCTTGAGTTTAAACAACTGGGCCAGACCGACATATACCACCCCACCAGTCAAAGCGGCTACTCCGGCTTGCATAAATATTCCCCAGCCGGTCCGCATATCAACTTGATACGACATTACTTGCAACATTAAGTAGGCCACTCCCGCCATCACTACTGACAATAGCACTATTTTAAAACCGCTAGTTACAATTGCCCGATCATTTAAATTACCAATTTTCCAACGCAACATTATCAACAATAGCAAAATATTCACAAAAGCAGCCATCGAAAATGCCAACGCCAATCCCATCACTCCCAACATCCGCACCAAAATCAAACTAGCCACAATGTTAACAATTACACTAGTGATACTTATTATCACGGGCGTCTTAGTATCATGAACCGCGTAAAAAGCTCGGGCAACTAGCGGAATTAAGGCTTGAGCAAAAATGCCAATGGCAAAATATCCTAGCGACTGCGCCGTCAAGTAAGTGTCTTCCCAGTCAAATCTCCCCGTCCCTAAAACCAAACGAACAATCTGGGCTCTGGCTACTAACAACAGCATTGAAGCGGGGATAACAAAAAACAGTATTTTACTGAAAGCAGAGGAGAAATGATCGCGAAACTTAACCTTGTCATTTTGAGAAAAAGCTTCCGCCAAGTAAGGAAAACAGGCGATTGACAGGGCCACGCCAAAAATTCCCACCGGCAAGCTCTGTAAGTTATTAGCAAAATTAAAAATCGAAATACTACCTTCGCTTTGCAATGAAGCAATTACCGTTACTACCCATAAGTTAATTTGCGTCATGGCTAGCCCAAGCGTCCGCGGCAACATTAGCCGGCCAATCTTGCGCACACCGGGATGTTTAAAACTAACCACCGGCCGATATTTAAATCCGGTGCGCAAAAAAGCGGGTAGCTGGATCAACATATGAAAGAAAGACCCCAATACTACCCCACCAGCCAAACCATAAATACCATAGCTCGGCACTAGAAAGATAGCCCCTAAAATAATACCGATATTATAGAAAACTGGGGCAAATGAATAGGCTAGAAAACGTTTGAAAGAATTTAAGACGCCCGAGAAAACATTACTGATCCCAAAAAATATGGGAGAAATTAACATAATCCGCGTCAACTGTACCGTCAGCTCACCCAGCTCGGCCGAAAAACCAGGTGCAACTAAAAATACCAGCCGGGGAATAAATACGAACAATAAAGCACAGATAAAAACCAAAGCAATCGAAGTTAAATTCAAAATCGAATTTACAATCCGCCAAGCATCTTTTTTATCCTTATTAAGATAAAGAACAAACACGGGTACAAAAGCCGAAGACAAGGCGCCTAAAACTAATAAATTAAAAACCAAATCCGGGATGCGAAAAGCAGCGTAATAAGCATCTAAGGTACTGCTCGCCCCAAACTCATAGGCAAAAATACGATCTCGCACTAAACCGAGAATTCGACTAATCAAAGAAGCGAAACCGATGATCAGGGCTCCGGAGAAGACTGACTGTTTGAAATTAAGCTTAAACATAATTGCTGCTGCCTTCTATCTGCTATTTTCCTCCGCAAATATCAACCCCACCACTTTATCCTTATCCATCTCTGTCTGGTATTCTAAGTTATCCGAAATTTCTCCTTCAACAGCATACTTCCAAATCGGCTGCCATTTTTCGGGATAATCAATCTGGCCAGTGAATTGACGATTTTGACTACCTGGCTGTTGTTGTAGCACTAAACTATAGCTAGTAATAGTATCTTGCTCATTAATTTTTACCTTAAAGGGCAACTTGTATTTTATTTTGACTGTCTTAGATTCGCCCGGTTCAATCCCCAACCAATTACTAAAAACTGTTTTACCATTTTCTTTATGGGTTCTAGTGCCAGAAGACTCGTCCACTTCTTCGCTCTTAGCTATTTCGGCCAACATTGGATCAGTTTGCGATCCGGCCACTGGATCCATGACGGCATTGAAAAACCAATCATCAAATCCTTCCACGGAAATCAACTGACTACCCAAAGGCACATACATCCGTAAATAAGAAACGTTTTTTACTTTTTCCCACTCGTCCTCTGTATTTCCCTGATGCGACCGAGTTATTTCCAAAGTATTAACCACCGATCCATCATTTTTGATATCAACCTGTAACTGGTGATTTTGGTGCATGACGTGATCAGTTTTTCCGCCACCGATATTAGTAGCGACTACATTAAGATAATCTTGTTCCGTCTGACTAAGTTGACCGCCCCAACCAAAATCCAGGACTAAATTTTCCAGCTCTTCGTCCTGGAAATAAAACATAATATCTTTTTTCTCCAGCGCCTGGAAGAATATGGCCAAAACCTGAGGCCACTTTTCTCTATCTAAATTAGAGAAATTACCGATGAGCTGAGGAAATAAATCGGACAATATTTTTTTAGGACGATTTTCCTCTTTGTCATAGTCAACTTCGACCTTGTATTGAATTTGGTTATAGAAATTATCAGCGCCAACTGTCGTCTCATATTCTGGCATTTCGATTGGACCAGTTAACTCTAGAAGCTGGCGAGCGAAATCGGAATTAATCGCTACCACGCCATCGACAGTCGCCCCCCCTGATTTCTCGTACAGAGCCGACACCTTTTGCGCCGAAGTAGGATAATCGGCGAACCAATTAGCATCGCGCATATAAAGACGCTGAGTTATTAAACGCAAAGGATCGGGAGCAGTGATGACATCTAGTAGTTGTCCATCGATATTATAGGGGCCTTCAATCTTGATATTCTCTACTTTACCTTCATCAACATCAAACAGGCCATAAGTGCCAATAAAACCACCAGTAGCTCGCAATTCGCGACTGTTCTGGAACAAAAATAAATACTTGCGTTGATTATCATGACCCAACATTTCTAACATCACTTCTGAGTAAGATAGCCACTGTCGCAAAGCCTGATTAATTTTAGGAACCATCGCTTTGACTTCCTTTACTTGCTCAGCCGTATCAGCTGGCAAAGCTTTGAGAGAAACAGCGTTGAGATTTTTTTCTGCTTTCTCTGTGCGGGCTAAAGCCTTGGTTAAATTATTATTGGCTATTAGTAAGGCTTCCGTAAAAGACAAATTATTTTTATCCGAACTGTCTGTCTGTTCATTAGCTACTAATGATTCGGATAAGTTCGGCGCTTGCGTAAAGGGAGTAAGTGCCTTAGTTACATCCTGAGAAGCTAAAGCGATTTCGCTGCCCGCTTCCAATAGATTGTCAGCTGCCGCAACTTGCGCGCCACCTGGTAAAATTGATAATATCTCTGTCGTTTTCTCTCCTAAAATATCAAGTTCATCTTGAGCGGAAACAAAGCGTTGGGAAGCGACGCTAAATTTATAAGAAGCTAAATCATAATCTTTGTCCACCACTGATTTGCCCCCCGAACCCATATATTGATAGGCGACATGAGCATCAGCTAAAATCCGGTCTTTTTTATCTAGCAAATCCCCTTGAAAGAAGGCACAGGCTCTGATGGAAGTAACGGAAAAAACACAAGCCAAGATAAATAAAGCCAAGGGCTTGCGCCAAGCTAAGCTCGGATTTATTCGGAAATGTTGCCGGATAAAAGTTATCGGTCGTGGTCGCCGAAATTTTACTTCTGGCGAAATAGCATCAGTTTCCGGCTCAACGTCAACGACAGTAGACTCATCAGTCCAAGCCGGAACATCCTCTTGGCTTTCTTCGTCCGAGATATTTTCCGACGCTGGTGCTGGTGTAGGCTCGGGCTCCGATCTAAATTCAAGCTCCAATCCAGACTCTGGTTGTTCTAGGTCCACAGTTTCCGTCTGCCTATCGGCTATTTCCGCCTGTTCGCTTACCACCTCTGCCTGCCTAAGATCTACTATTCCATCCTGATCAACAGCCTCATCATTATCCCTAGCCACTTCCAAAAACTCTCCCGGTTTTTTATCCCGTAGATCCACTATTTGATTTTTTTGGTATTGAGACATAATTAAAGTTTGCTACTCTATTATAGCAAGAAATAGGGTAAAATCGCAAAAAGTAATCGCTATTTTGACCGCTGGTAAACCGCTAAAGTATCCCGGGCACATTTTTCCCAACTATATTTCTTGACCTGTTGATAACCTTTTCCCTGTAAATCCGCGCGCAGAGCCTCATCAGCTAAAACTTTACTAATAGTAGCCACTATTTCGTCAATTTTATGGGGATTGAAATAATGAGCCGCTTCACCTAAAATTTCTGGCAGGCAGGAGGTATCGGCCGCAATTACAGGTAAACCATAGCTCATCGCTTCTAGAGGTGGCAAGCCAAATCCCTCCATAAAAGAAGGAAATATATAAGTTTGGGCCAAATTATATAGATCGGCCAACTGCTTTTCCGAAGCAAAACCGAAAAAAACTACTTTCTTATCCTGGGTTAAACCTAAAGCGCGAGCCTCTTGCTCCAAACGCTCGTAGAAATAGTCTTTTTTACCGACAAAAACAAGTTGGTAATTTTTGTTGTCAGTAGTAAATTTTTGCCAGGCCTGCAATAATCCTTCTAAATTTTTATGAGGATAGGCATTTCCAACATAAAGCAAGAAGGGCTTGGTAATACCGTAATCTGGTAAAAAGTCACTCTCCGGCATCTGTAGCTGGCCACTTTCCACCCCACTTGAAGCCTCGTAAGTAACATGAATTTTAGCGGCTGGTATCTGAAAAAAATCGACCAGTTGTTTTTTAGTAAAATTGGAAACCGTAATCACGCTTTGCGATTTTTTGACAGCGTGATTAATCACCCGCTTATAACCAAAATATTTTATTTTATACAGCAGAGGACCAAGAGTAGTCGCCCGCTTAGTAGGAAACTGAATCAGGATTAAGTCGTGGACGGTGGTAATGAACTTACCACGATAAAGCAGCGGCACGTTAAAGTGAGGAAAATGAACCAGATCTAAATTTTGCTGCCGCAACACCTTGGGCATTTGGGTTTGTTCTGACCAAGAATACCACTGGAAATCAGCTAATACTTTCCGGAAATTTTTATTGGCTGGTCGATAAACATCCCAATTTTCGCGGCGCAAAAAAATAACGTACTGATTCTGCCGATCAATTTTCTCTAAGTGGGTAACTAATTTTTGCGTGTAACGCCCGAGACCTTTACCAACTGGGCCACAGAAACGAGCGTCAATGCCAATACGCATAGAAAACTATAACTTAAACTTATTATTGTCCTACTTCTTCAAATACTGCCAGTGTCTCGCGCGCACTCTTTCCCCAACTAAACTTCTGAGTCTGCTCTAAGCCTTTTTTTATTAAACGGGCGCGCAATTCCTTATCCTGCAAACCTTGTTTTATTGCCTCGGTTAACTTATTAATATCATGAGGATCGGCGTAGAGAGCAGCTGTCTCACAAATCTCGGGCAGAGATGACACTGGCGAAGTCACTACTGGCGTGCCAGATGATAAAGCTTCCAGAGCGGGAAAACCAAATCCTTCGTAAAAGCTAGGAAAGACAAAAAGATCAGCTAGTTTATATAGAGCTGGCTTATGTTTATCCTTAACAAATCCCAACAGCTTGATATCAGCTGCTACGGGAGACTTTCTTACCCTATCATATATCTTTTTATATAACCATCCGGGAGAGCCGGCTAGAACTAGCTGATGTTCTATATTTCCCGCCTGCTTAAGCTTTTCAAAAGCCGCTACTAGACCGATAACATTTTTTCGGGGTTCGATTACGGCGAAATGTAAAATAAATTTAGCTGGTAATTTATATTCTTTTTGGGCAGACAATAGATCATCAGCTGTGATATCAGGTGGGGTACTTATCCCCGAATGGATTACTTTTATCTTTTCTTCGGCCACCGCAAAATAGTTCACTAAATCAGTCTTAGTTGACGCGGAAACGGCAATGATTTTATCCGCTTGTTCAGCCAAGCGCCGAGGATTAACTGCCCGGTGCCACCATCGCCGCTTGGTGGAATAAAATTGGGGAAAAAATTCGTAAGAAAGGTCATGAAAAGTTATTACCTTGCGACATTGATCAGAGAGAGAGGAAAACAAGATATTGGGCATAAAAAAAACATCGACCGGTTTGATCAATTGATCGAGGCGTGGTCGATTGAAAAATTTGCAAGAAAAATTGAAAAATTTGTTGGGATAGCGAAATTGGCAAACTTCAACATTTGAGAAGGGCTGAAATAATTCTAAGACTTCGCTTGGCTTCCCAAAAGAATTGTAAAAAAGTTTATATTTGTTTTTCTTATCAATCGAAAATAAATGTAGTAACAAATTGAGGGCATATTCCTCTACCCCACTACGACGTCCTCCACTGAGCGGGCGAATATCGACACCAATAATCATGACAATAATTTAAAGGAATTGAGCCAGGCTTACTTCTTTAGATATTCACGCCCAAAGGCAATTCCTATCCCGACAAACAAGCCACAAAAAATTCCGGCTAAGGCCAAAGTAGCTGGCCCATATTTTTTTTCTACTATAACTGGCTGGGGAGAAGTGACAATAAAAGAATTTTTACTATCGGCGTTTTTCTCGGTTACCTCTACCTTATTATTAATAACAGTAACTAAGCTAGCGGCTACTTTATCAGCTTGGTCACGATCGGTTTGACTATATTTAGCTCGAACCAAATGAGCCGAGATTTGCTTGGCTTTCATCCCCTGTGCCAAGGCATTTAAATCATCCTCCGAAACAGCTAAGCCAGCTGCTTGGTAGGCTTCCCGAATTATTTCCGGTGATTCTAGCCAACCGACAATAGTGTTGCCTAGTAATTCACTGGCCTGAATAGCATAATAGTTATCATATTGGAACTCACTCGTATCCTGTCGATTTACTCTCTGCACAGAAAAAGCAATCGAAGTTTCGTAAGAGGCTGGCTTCAAAGCAGAAAATATTAACGCTAAGATTCCGCATAGAACCGCACAAACAAAAATGAGAGTTTTGTGGCTGCTAATGATTTTGAGATAGTTGCGTGGGGACATGTTTGTGAAATTATTTACTTGTTCCTATTTTCTGCTGATGCTCCTGATGTGCTTTTTCCACGTAATCCTTTATCTTCTCCTTGAAAATTGAAGTGTCAAAGTCAGCGACACGCTTTTGAATAACAGCTGAGTCATATTTATCAGCTTCAAATTCGCGGACAGCGTCAACTAAACTCCACGGGGTTTGATCTTCAAAAAATTCACCCGTTACTCCCTCTTTGACAGTTTCTAATGCTCCTCCCTTTTTATAAGCAATCACTGGCCGTCCCGCTGCCATTGCTTCGACAGCAGCGATGCCAAAGTCCTCTTCCTGCGGATGGATAAAAGCTTTGCAAGAAGCTAGTAACTCATTTTTTTCCTTATCGCTAACTGGCCCTAAGAATTCAATATTATCATTAGCTAACTTTTTCAATTTTTTGTACTCTTCGCCGGTGCCAACAACTTTCAAAGGAAGTTCCAAGGCATTGAAAGCCTCAATTGCCAAATCAACTCGCTTATAGGGTCGCAGGCGACTGACAATCAAATAATAGTCTTGCGGCTTAACTGGCTGGCCAAAACTCTTGACTTCCACCGGAGGATAAATCAAATCGCTGTCACGAAAATAATATTTATTAATCCTATCAGTGACATTTTTCGAATTTGTGACAAATTTATCAACCCGTTCCGCCGCCTGACGATCCCAAACACGAATACGATTTAAAATAATCGGTAGACCTTTTTTAATAATACTGGGCTGCTTGAGTTCTTCCGTATAAGAATGAGTGTCGCTCCATAAATAACGAGTAGGAGAATGACAGTAGCAAATATGAAGAGTTTCTGGTTTGGTAACTATCCCCTTGGAATAAGCCGAACAATCTGACAAAACTACATCATAAGATGACAGGTCAAACTGCTCAATGGCGGCTGGCATCCACGCCAGATACCATTTATAGCGACGGGGGCCACCGGGTAGATTCTGGATAAAAGAAGTGCGAATGTCCATATCATCAAAAACATCGCCCGTCTCTCTGCGATCATAAGTAATAGTATAAACAGGAGCTTTAGGAAAAAGCTCGTGAAAAACCTGGAGCACTTTTTCGGCTCCACCGACTTGGTTTAAGAAATCATGAATCAGGGCTACTTTCATGGGATAGGTTATTAGGTGTTGGAAGATAATACGCTTCAGTTTAGGTAAAAAACCATTACCTGGCAAGTAAACTCTGCATACGATTTGCTTCCGCCTGAACCACCTTACTTTCTTCGTCTTCATAGCACCGCACACCCTTCCGGTGCATCGGTCGCCGGGCATCTAAATGTAAATCGAGCACTAAAGCAGCGCCAGGATCACGTCTGGTTTTCAAATGAAAGCGGGGATAATAACCACGCCCTAAACGTCTTATATAGCCCATACTCCCACTGCGAGGATCACGCCAGGGTTTATAGCCACAGCGACGAGCTAGATAAGTTTCATTAAAACGAGGATTTTGGATAGTGATTTCCATATTTATTCGATTCGCTTCTTGGCTTCTTCTTTCAGCTGCTGTTTAAGCTTATCGTCTATTTCGTCCGGCAAAACGTCGCCTTCTGGATTATGCTCAGTGGCTTCTTCATATACCTTATTTTTAATCTGCCAAGCTTTATCCTTAGCAGACGCTTTCTCTTCATCACTGAGCTTAATTTTACCTTCCCCCTTCAATGCGTCAATTAGGCTTGCTAAACTAACATTCTCGATGTTTTTTTTCACCCAAAAACCACCAACTGCTGTTAAAAACAGGAGGAGAATAAGAAGTATTAGTACTTTACTGATAAATCTAGCCATCTGTATTTACTAAATTAGGTCTGCCTACTCTAGCGTATTTTATGTTATTTGTCAAACCTTTTTCCCTATTCCCAATACCCTACCGCCACATCCACCCCACCACGAAAACCACTGTCGTAGGCGTAGAAATTGGTAGTGGTAAAGGCCGTGCCATCATATTCAAAGGCTCTGGCCTGAGGAGCGCCGCTAAAATTAGCACCGGTGATGACTTCAGCATTGCTGTCACCATCAATGTCATACATATCTAGATTGGCACCCACCGCAAAGTCAGCGTAAGCTTTCCATTCGCTATAGAGGGTTTGGCTGTTGTTGTAACGATAGACCTTACACCAGGCCTGGCCAGTTTCCTGACAAACGCCAATTTCATCCTTGCCGTCATTGTTGATATCACCAGCCGCCACGTCAATGCCACCCCGATAATCAGGGTGAAAAGCAAAGAATTGAATGGGCTTGAGAGTCCCATCAGCTTCGTAGACTCTAATCTGAGGGCCACCACCGGGACCAGCGCCCACGATGACTTCCGCTTGATTATCATTATCAATATCACCCATCGCTACCGAAGCACCAGACTGAGCATCGCCAAAGGCGTTCCATTCACCTAAAACTGTTTTGTCATTATTATAACGGTAGACTTTAACCCAAGCCTGACCATTTTGTTCTTGAGAGACAGCTATCTCATCCTTGCCATCGCCATCAGTGTCGCCAGTAGCAACATTAATACCAGTGCGTGAATCGGCGTGGAAGGGCCAAATTTCGATGCCGCGCGGAGTGCCGTCGGCCTCAAATACTCGTACTTGGGGTCCACCACCCGCTTTGGGAGCAGTTATTATTTCATCTTGACCATCACCATCGATGTCACCCGTAGCGACGTTTATGCCCCCACTGAAGGCTTCTGGGTAAGGAAAAAGCTTGTTGGGGTTAGTTCTAGCGGTACCCGTGAGATCAAAGGCGCGGATGTGGGGACCACCTCCTCGTCCAGCAGCGGTGACAAGAGAGAGATTTTCGCTCACTGTTCCATATCCATCACCATCGTCCTCGCTACCATCAGAAATAATATCGGCAATTTTACGTCGTTCAGATAACCAAGTCTCGCCATTTTCCGACCAAGATACAGCTTGACCATATTCCTTCTGGGCTAACACTCTAGGTACTAAAGTATTAAGCATTGCCGTACGTTGAGAGCTTTGGCTAGAGGGTACTAGAGAAAGATAGGCTGCATCTTGAATACCCCGCCGCCAGTTCTTAAGACGAATGCTAGGTAATGGTCCCATGAAATCACGATCTTGAGAGGCAAAATATCGGTCATGCCCCGGGTACATCAACACGCCATCACCATGCACCATATCAACCCCATTAGAAAATACTGGATCCTCAAAAACATTCACTTGGCCACCACCACCTTGAAAATCATTATAGTAAGTTGATTCCCAATAAAACCAACGGGGAATACTGTGTTTATATTGGATTAAGGCGTTGACCCGAGGTGATACGGCTACGTCGTCAACTGCGAAAGTTCCGGAAAATGGTCGAATGCCATTGTAAGCCCAAACTTTTTTACCAGCTGCTTCTCCCTGACTGAGTTCGTCCGTAGATAAATATTCCGCCAGATTACAAAAAATATCAACTTCATTTAGACTTGTATTATAACCAGTAGTGACAAACGACCACACTGGATCAGCGTTAGCAGCGATGGTGTTGATCTGATCATAATCCTCAGAATCTGGCTCATCCCAAGTGTAGAGAAAATATTCTGTGTTAGGAGCGTTACTACTAAACCAATTTGTCCAGGTAGTGGCCTGAGAACTGTTTAGAGTGCCGCCATAGGTAGAAATAGAATATACATTTTGGCCTTCTCCCTCGCCCCAGCCATAATAGCCATTACTAGTTGAGAAAGTGGTGCCCTGAACACGTTCTTTGAGAAAATTATTAGGGGTTGAATCCGATCCAATGATGCCAGTAATTTGATGACGGCGAAGCATTTTGTAGTGTCGCTCTTGAAGTTTTTTAGTCTGGTCAGAAGTAACACTATCAGGGTTATAATAACGACCTAAGCAGGCATCTGGATCATCACAGGAGAAATAGAGCATGGTATCTACCGCTGGTTCATCTGGCAAAGTAGCTCCGATTACTGTTAATTCAACTGGTATTTGGCAATAAGCGGAACTACATGTCTGTCCGTTTACTTTGACATTGACAGTACCATTATGAACACCAGTTCCTGTACCCTTGGGGATGTAAACATCAACCCACACTCCTTGGTTACGACTAGCTGATACTGAAAAATTATTATCAATATTGAGTGGTACTAAAGCGTCAGGAACAGGACCACTCCAGCCAGCCGGAATTTCCGGGCCATCCGTCTCCCAAACTAGTCCGTGCGAACGCTCGTCAATATCATGATAAAGTTCCTGGAAAAGTTCGATGTTACGATTCATAAAATAAGTATCGGGATCATTACTGACTGAACCATTAGTGATACTGCCAACTTGATCGAGCTCAACGCTAACATTGCTGGTGGCACTACTACCTCCTTCTAGTATCAACTGAAAAGCAACTGTTTCATTGCGTGCCCCAAAAATCTCAATTTTATTGCCATCGAAAATACCATTACTAGATTCTAGCGAGTGATTAAGAGTATCCGCTTTAACCTTAGTACCATCATCAACTGCCCAGACGGATGATAAGCCGGCTGCTGCTGGTGTGGCTGAGAAGATAAAATAAAAAATTACTGCTACGAAAAACAGCAACACCAGCACCACCGGCACTAGCCAGCGCCAAGTACGATGTAATGAGAAAAACATAATATTCATTATTAATTAACTTAGTAGTAGATTTTCTTCATTTATTTTAACACAAAGGATCTTATTTTCTAAGTCGTCATCGTTCTTTATTTGTACTTTCAAATAATTACCAGCTACACCTTGCCAGTAATTATCCACTTTTTTTTCAAATAATACTTTGAGCTCTTGACCCAGCATTTTCTGCTTGAACTTACCTTCACTTGCCCGGCAGATGTCGGCTAGGATTTTGGCTCTCTCTTTCTTAGCCTTCTCGTCAATTTGATTTTTCATTTCCGCTGCCTTTGTCCCTTCCCGCTGGGAATATCTAAAAATATGAACTTTTAGAAAACCGATCCTTTTGACAAAATCACAAGTTTCGACAAATTCGGCGGCCGTTTCTCCAGGGAAACCAACGATAATGTCAGTAGTGAAAGTAAAGTTGGGATATTCTGGCGATAGTTTTTTGACTATATCTAAATAATCTTCGGTAACATATTGACGACCCATCCTGGCTAAAACTGAGTCGCTACCACTCTGTAGTGACAGATGAAAATGCTGACACATTCGCTGGTCAGCAAAAATGTCTATCAACTCGTCAGTAATATTCTCGGGATTAATTGAGCTTAGACGGAGGCGTTTGATGTTAGTTTCGGCCAGGATCTGTTTTAGCAAACCGGCTAAGTTCTGGCTGCCTGCCAAATCCCGTCCATATTTCCCAATATTTACTCCTGTTAATACTACTTCCTTAAAACCCTGCTTTTCTTTCAAACTAACATCTCTAATAACCTTATCAACTTCAACACTCTGCGGCTTCCCTCGCAAATAAGGCACAACACAATAAGTGCAGAAATTATTACAACCGGTTTGGATTTTGACTAGAGCGCGAGTACGTTGATTGTAGTTGAACAAATTATGTGTTCGGTTATTAGATTCTGGTTCCCCTAATAATTTAACAGCGGCCGTAACAATTTCACTCTTGTTTTTTACGTAGAGATCTATTTGCTTGTCGGTGACTTGCGAGCAGCCAGTCACGATTACTTTTGCTTGCGGATTGGATCTTTTTAACTGCCGGGCTATTTGCCGCGACTCCCGGTCAGCTTTGTGGGTAACGCTGCAAGTATTGATAATAAATAAATCAGCCTCTTCCCGATCGCGAGTAAAAACAAAACCAGCGGAAAGTAAGTCTTCCGCTATTTTATTGCTTTCCGCCTGATTAAGGCGGCAGCCGAGAGTGTGGAGATAAAAACAAGTAGACATAAAGATTGTCTTTTTTTAAGAAGGGCAGCCCTTTAGGTTGTTCTTCATCATCTTCGCTACCCCTAGGGCTGTACTCTGACACGTGCGCTGTCGTTCCACTGGCACCCCCGATATTTCCGCTTGAATATCAGTTAAATGTTTATATTTAGTAATCCCTCCATCAACCACAATTTTAACTGGTTTCAGTGGTAAGCGCTGAATATATTTATCTACTTTCTTGGCTAAGTGAGTAATCACTTGGTGAAGTTCGGCCGGCTTATCTAGCACCGCGTCAACCTCTCGCGCCGAAGACTCTACTTTCCCTTCCACGGCGTAAATTGGCTTATCCTGGCTAGCTAACAACATTGTAAAAAACGGCTGGTGAACCGCAAATTTGTCCCCTATTTGCTGGGCTAGAAAAGTACCGGTGCCATAGGTAATTTTGATCGTCCCGTTACTGGTTCCCGCCGCGTAAGTGCTAGCTTGCTGGTCGCCACAAACAGCCAATACTGGCAACTCGAAACCTAAAATATCTGATTTTAGCTGACCGTACTGAAATGAAGATGGCTTTACGGTTGGCAAAATTCCTGTCGGGATATTAAAAATACCTGCCAATTCTTCGTCCCACTGCAAACAACGGACATCATACAAAAGGGTGCGCGAAGCATTAGTAGAATCAGTCAAATGTTTATTACCCTCTAACCAATTCGATAAGATCCAACTATCGACCGTACCGAAAGCTAATTTGTTCTTATCAGCTAGCACTTTAGCCTCCGGAATATTTTCTAGCAGCCACCAAATTTTCGAAGCGGAAAAATAGGGATCGAGGCAAAGACCAGTTTTATTAGAAATTATTTGGTCGTACTTTGCCTTAAGACTTTCACAAAATCCGGCTGTTCTTTTGTCTTCCCAGACAATGGCCTTGTAGATCGGCGTAGCTGTCTCTTTGTCCCAAAGAATAGTAGTTTCACGTTGATTGGTAATTCCTAGACCGGCGATATTTTCCGGAGCTATTTTACTTTTCTGTATTGCTTGTCGCAAAACCGACTGGGAAGCTGATAGATACTGGCTCGGATTTTGCTCCACCCAATCTGGTTGCGGTGTGAATCTGGTTAATGGTCGTTGGGCTTCGGCTATGATTTCCAACTTATTATTAAAAACCAAAGCTTTGACGCCAGTGGTACCAATATCGAGGACGAGAAAATATTTTGTTTGGTTATCTTTAGTCATAAAGAAATTAAAAGCCCTCCGAAAAAGGGCTAGTTAAAACTATCTCCGCCAACATTTCTTACTTCTCCACAATCCGGTAATTTTTCTGTAAATATAGCAAATCTTTTTTTAGCTTTTTTAGTCGCTTGCCGCCGGTAACACTGGCTTTATTGACTGTCTGCCCCGTCAAATCTAGTACAGTAGCCAAACTAGCAAAATAATCCCCCGCCTCAACATGATCTTTTATACCCTCAATCCTTTGATCCTCCTCGCCGTCACAAACAACCCACGGATAATTTACTCCGGGCTGATAATAACTAGTAAAAATCAGATCGTTGGTGTTGATGGTATACATTACTTTAATAATCTACTGGCACACTGGCAAATTTATTTTTGGTAATAATAATGTGATCAAGCAAATCAATCCCTAGAATCCGCCCAGCTTCCACTAGTTGTTTGGTAACCTCGATGTCAGATTCGGTGGGCTTGACCGTGCCCGAAGGATGATTGTGAGCTAAGATCATGGCCACAGCCGAATGCTCCAAGGCCGGCCGGAAAACTTCCCGCGGGTGGACAATGTTGGTGGTCAAGCTACCAATAGAGATAACCTCGTCGTGCACCACTCGGTGTCGACTATTAAGATAAATACCACGCAATTGCTCCTTAGGTAAATCGCGCATATCTTTGAAATATTGAAAAGCTTGTTTGGGTGTACGAATAACAGCCGTCGGGCCTGTAGTCTCCTGGAAAAACCGCCGCCCCAATTCAAAACAAGCCACAATCTGACAAGATTTGACCAGAGGAACATTAAGCTCTTTTTCTAACAATTTGGGATCCGTTTGGCTAGCAATGCTCTTTTCGCCGTATTCTTTAATAATGCGGTAAGACATCGCCATTACCTCCTCTTTCTTAGTGCCAACACTCAAAACTACCGCCAACAACTCGGGAGTAGACAGGGCATTAGGGCCATTGGCGATTAATTTCTCTCGCGGCTTATCCTGATCGGGCAAGTCTCTAACTCGCAGAGGATATTGCCGATCGGGATTGTCCAGAATAAGACTATTATCCCGCAACGAATAAGTGGCTACCTCATTAAGATTTAAATACCTAGTAGCTGCGTCAGTTCCAAGGCTAGTTGACATAAGATTTGTGAGTTATTTTCCTTCATTTTAATACAAAACAGGCCAACGGGCAAACCAATTATAATTTCCTCATTGGGCATAGTTTGCTAAAATACAGGTAGAGTAAATATTTATCCCCAATTATGAAAATATTTTATGGAGCCGCTATCCAAGGCGCTCCGGATCGAGCAGCTAGAGCTCATATTCATCAAGCGTTTATTGATTATATCAAGACGCAAGGTCATGAAGTTGCCTTTGATCACACGAGAGGAAAAAATCGAGAAGATTCAGCTGCTCTACTGGAAAAGAAGATTGGAGCCCTGCCTCCTACCAGGGCAGAACGAGCTGTTCCAATCCGCCAAGAAATGATCAAGACGATAGAGGAAGATGTTGAGGCAGCAATTTTTGAAGTATCAACTCCTAGTTTAGGGACGGGAATTGAAATTGCTCACGCCTATCTGCGACCAAGGCTTGGTTTATCATCTATCCCCGTGTTGGCTTTATACGAACGTGATTTTTGGCCAAATAATTTGTCGTCTATGCTGCGCGGGATTACACCAGCGGAGGTACCCGATTTTACCTTGCGAGAGTATGTGGATTTGGAGGCGGCGAAGAATTATATTGGAGAGTTTTTACGGAGTATCTAAACTACTCTCGACAATCATATTTTACTTGCTTCTACGACAAAACCCCTCGTCTAAGGGGTTTTATTTATGGGGTGTACCTGCCGGCCGGTTTACATGCCGTAGGCATGCAGGCAGGCTAGAGGATGTTAGAACCTGTTTGGTACTTCAGGCCTAGCCTCGATTTGGTTTATTGATTAACTTCGCCCTGCTGCTCACTATGTGTTGTAGCAGAGGAAAAATGCTAAATACACACACGATTACCATCAACCCTTGACTTGTACTCAAAAGTTTGCTAATTATTACATGTTCTAGGCAAATCCGATCACTGTTGTAGTGATCTTGGAATATTTTGGAGGCACATTGACAATGGCAAGAAAAGAACCAAGCAAGGCACAGCTAGACTATTGTGAAGTATTAGGTATTAAAGTGCCCGACGGTATTTCAATGGCTGATGTCCGTGCACTTATCTCTCAAGAGGTTGCAAGGAAAAAAGGGCACAAGGGCACTGAGCGTCATGAGTTTGTCATGCAGGTGAAAAGGAAGGGAATAAAGAGAGGAGTGGTGCTCTCACATTCCGACCATGACCGCAAAGTGCGAGTACTGGGGATTGGTTCAAGGAGAAACGTTGTATTAGTAACAACCCTTGACGGGAAAAAGTCTAGCGATGCATTCCTTTCACCCCACCTCAGTGTCCATCCGTCTGAAGATTATGATATTCCTGGTAATTATTATCCACTCGGTTCATTGCTGGCTATTCTGCGGCTGTGGCAAAGCACTGCCGCTGATCAGCGAGAGAAGAGACATTTCAGGCGTTTAGCTGCTCAGCGTCTACCTTCTTGTGAAACACCACACGGAACGATGTATAAAGTAGAGCATGAGCGTGAGCTGGCACCTATCTTGCAGGCGGCTAAGGAGCAAGCAGCAGTTGCGGCATGGAGTCCAAAGAAGAAAAAACCGTCGCGCAAGCGTTACTGCTTTTGGTGTGGGGTTGAGAAACCTTATGACGGTGAACATCTCTGTGATGCCTGTGGGCATTTGCGTGGTCGGTACAACAAGAAACCTCCTCCAAACAAACGCTACTGTGTCATGTGCGGGACAGAATTTGCGTATAAGAATAGAGCCCCCTACCGCTGTAAAAACTGTTTGCGCAAATAATTGCTTGAAACATTTTGTTCTTTCACACTGCCCGCCCCCTACGGTAGGCAGTTTTTTATTTACGCAGTGAGTGAGCGAAGAGTAAAGAACTTGTTTTTACTCTTCCGAGTGAACAAGTAAACAAAGGGCGAAGCCCTTTATTACAACAGGTTCTAACTCCGACACTCCCCCAACCAAAAAAGGCTTAAACAAGCCTTTTAAAATCGCATGGGGTGTACAGGAATCGAATCCCGCTACGCTCGCTTCACTCGCTATCGGGACAGGCTCTGTGACCTTTCCCGCACAGCGGGACTGCTCTACCGACACCCTAATATTTTAACAAACTCAGCATTGCCTTTTAATTTCTTGTAGTATTTCTCCAACTTAATGGCTTCCTTTTTCTCAACAACCGATTTTCGATAAATTACTTTAAAAGGTTGATGACGATAACCAAATCCTTTTTTTGAATTATTATGTTCACCGAATCTTCTTAGGAAGTTGTTTGTGTAACCGATATAGCGCTTTCCGGTTTTTAGACTTTTTAAAACGTAAACCGTATACATGTCCCTCCTTCTTCGTAAAATGGGGTGTACAGGAATCGAACCTGTGACCTTCTCCTTAAAAGGGAGCTGCTCTACCGGCTGAGCTAACACCCCTCATTTTACAACTAATTTTTAAATAATTACGTACCGGTGACCTTTCCCGCAAAGCGGGACTGCTCTACCGGCTGAGCTAACACCCCACGTTGTCAAAATTGTCTTTTACCCACTCTCTACCGCATCCCGACTTTAGAAATTTTTCCCTTTCTCTGGCTTTCTTTCTAGAATCAAATTTTTCGCAATGACATAATGTGAAAGGTTTCCTATGTTTAGTCGAAAAATTTCTACCCGAATTATGTTCCTTTACTCTCCTATACAGATTATCTGTCAGTCCAGTATAATAACAAAAATCTTTTTCGCTCTTTAATACATAAACATAATACATTCCGCCCTCCTTAAACAAAAACTATTTTCGGCTGAGCCTGCCTGCCGGCAGGCAGGCTAACACCCCAGATTGTAGTCTGGGGTTTAATAGACATTTTGGTGGGGCTATTTA
>JABMPQ010000071.1 GCA_013202585.1 Parcubacteria group bacterium
GTAAGTATGAAATAGGCTTTTAGGGACGACGGTACCTGGTCGCAAGTAGCAACTACCGCTACCGGCGAATTCTCTAGTTGTTTTGTTTATTTTAAGCCTCTCTTTATAACTTATATATTATACCATATCTACATAATATGTCAAGGGAATTTGGGCGGGGGATTGAGTAAAATAGTGATTTAGGGCTTAAAATAAGGGAACGTAGGCATTATAAATATCCGGATTTCTTCGAAAATGACAGTAAAAACCAACTTGGCAACCAAATCTTTTTATGCCGAAAAATATCAACAAAAACCCTCAAAACGGCTAAAACTCCCTTTGCTTGTTACTAAAAATATGCTAGATTTAGATAAGAATGTTAATAATTGGCATCTATTTTTTGTTTAAGAAAAAGTAATTATTATGCCTCGTAAGCCAGCTAAAAAACGCCAGACAACTAGGGAATCTTCGCAGGCTGAAAAACCAACCGAGAAGGAAAAGCCAACTACCACTGGCCAAACCAAGAGCTCATACTCAGCCAAGGACATTACAGTCCTGGAAGGTCTTGATCCAGTGCGCAAGCGACCAGGAATGTACATCGGTGGCACGGGCTTGGATGGCCTCCACCATTTGGTTTGGGAAGTAGTTGATAACTCCATTGATGAAGCAATGGCCGGTTTTTGTACGGAAATCGAAGTTATTTTACATAAAGGTAATAAGGTCACAGTCACAGACAATGGTCGGGGCATCCCAGTAGAAAAGCATAAGGTTACGAAAAAGTCAGCCCTGGAAACTGTAATGTGTACTCTGCACGCTGGTGGTAAATTTGGCGGAGAGGGTTATAAGGTCTCGGGTGGTTTGCATGGAGTGGGTGTTTCGGTGGTGAATGCTTTATCAGCTCAAGTCACGGCTGAGGTCAGACGCGATGGCTTTACTTATACTCAAGAATATATTCGCGGAGAAGCCAAGGGCAACCCTAAAAAAGGCCAGAGCACCAAAGAGACGGGCACCGCTATCACCTTTGATCCTGATCCAGAGATATTTAAGAAGATTGAGTTTTCTTGGAAGAAGATTGTCGAGCACTTGCGACAGCAGGCGTATCTTACGAAAAATGTTCAGATCAAGATTATTGATGAGCGGGAGTTAAATGGTAAACCTAAAGAACTGGCTCGTAGTCTCGCTTTCTATTTCGAAGGTGGTATTAAGTCTTACCTGGGTCATCTTAACGAAGGAGAAAAGGTGGTTCACGAAACTCCTTTTTATATTGAGAAAGAAATCGATGATATTTCGGTAGAAATTGCCCTCCAGTATACCAATGAGATCAATGGATTAGAGTTGAGCTTTGCTAATAATATCCATACGGGCGAGGGTGGCACACACGTGATGGGCTTTCGTTCGGCTCTGACGCGAGCTATTAATGATTACGCCCGTAAGAATGATCACATTAAAGCTAAAGAAGAAAACTTGTCCGGCGATGATGTGCGCGAAGGGTTGTCAGCCGTTATTTCGGTCAAGTTAAAAGACCCCCAATTTGAAGGTCAAACTAAAGCCAAGCTGGGAAATGCCGAGATGCGAACAGCTGTCCAGTCAGTTATGCTGACAGCTTTTTCTTCGTATCTAGAGGAGCATCCTCAAGAGGCTCGGCAAATAATGGGCAAGTGTATGCTAGCCCAAAAGGCACGTAAGGCAGCCAAAGCAGCTAAGGATACAGTTATTCGTAAGGGAGCGATGGATGGGCTAACTCTACCAGGCAAGTTAGCAGATTGCTCTAGTCGTAAGCCGGAAGAGTGTGAATTGTATATAGTTGAGGGCGACAGTGCGGGCGGGTCTGCAAAACAAGGCCGCGACCGTGGCTTTCAGGCAATTTTTCCTTTGCGGGGTAAGATTCTAAATATTGAGCGAGCGCGATTAGATAAAGTGCTTTCTTCCAAAGAAATTAAGTCTCTAATCATCGCTCTTGGTACTGGAGTGGGCGAAGAAATGGACATGGGTAAATTACGCTATCACCGCATCATCATTATGACAGATGCTGATGTTGATGGTGCTCATATCCGGACATTGCTGTTAACACTTTTTTATCGTCACTTTGAAAAATTAGTAGAGGATGGTCACCTATATATTGCTCAGCCTCCACTGTATAAGGTGCAGGTTAATAAAAAATCTGAATATGCTTATACGGATCAAGATAGAGATGAAATATTAGATAATTTTAAAGGTGAAATAAAGAAAGGCGCCAAAGTAAATCTGCAACGCTATAAAGGTCTAGGAGAAATGAATCCCGGGCAGCTATGGGATACCACTATGGATCCAGAAAATCGGACGATGTATCAAGTACAGGTAGAAGACGCTACCAAAGCTGACCGTACCTTTGACACTTTAATGGGAGCAGAAGTAGCGCCGCGGCGGAAGTTTATTCAAACGCACGCCCAGTATGTGAAGAATCTGGATGTTTAAAGGGACTGCCCCCGCCGAGGCGGGGTCGTTACGAAAGCGTATTTGGCGACAGCCCCTTAATATTCTATTGACCAGTTTTAGGTTTTAATTAATAATGAGCCTAAATAGTGGTTCCCCCACTGTTTTTAAGTAGAAAAAATATGGAATTCAGTTTAACTGACAATCGAGTTGTCAATTATATCAAGGAGGCCAAGGAAGAGTTAAGTAAAGTGGTTTGGCCATCGCGAGCAGAACTAATCCGCCACACTTTAATTGTAGTTGGCATTAGTCTGGCAGTGGCTTTCTTTCTCGGAGTGTTTGATTTCTTTTTTGGCAGGGTGTTAGAAAGATTAATATAATCCGAATTAAATTCGAATATTATGCCTAAACAGTTAGGAAAAAAAGAACGAGCCTGGTATGTTTTACACACCTATTCCGGCTACGAGGAAAATGTCTCGGAGAATTTGAAGCAACGCATCGAGGCTATGAAGATGCAAGACAAGATTTTTGATGTGATGGTGCCCAAGGAAAACAAAATTAAAATCAAAAATGGACGACGACAGACAGTGGAGGAGAAAATATATCCTGGATATGTTTTAGTAGAGATGATCGTGACGGATGAATCATGGTATGTAGTGCGTAACACTCCTAATGTAACTGGTTTTGTTGGCTCAGGAACGATTCCTACTCCTGTCTCTCTCGGAGAGATGAAATCTTTAGAGAAACGAATGGGTGTAGAGGAGCCGAAATATAAGATTGATGTGACAGTGGGAGAGGCAGTTAAGATCATTGATGGACCCTTCAAGGATTTCGATGGCAAGGTTAGTAATATCGATGAAGAAAAAGGCAAGATTAAGGTGTTGGTAAATATGTTCGGGCGGGAAACACCAGTTGAGTTAGACTTTTTGCAGATTAAGAAAATATAGTTTTCAATAATTAAAATGGGAGTCAGTGTGATCGGACTATTGCTATTACAAAGTCTGTGGTTATTTCTGCCAGCGGGGTTAGCAAATATGACGCCTGTTTTAGTAAAGAAAATTGATATTCTGAACATTCCAATTGATGGTGGTAAGACTTATCGGGGTAAACCGTTATTCGGTCGCAATAAGACCTATCGCGGTTTCGTTTTTGGTGTATTGGTGGCGATATTGACTGCCTTAATTCAAGATTATTTGGCGGGAAAATATGATTCTTTTTATCAGATTACGCTAGCTCCTTTTGATCAGTATGGTTTTCTAGTAGTAGGTTTCTTGCTGGGTTTTGGAGCTCTCTTTGGAGACTTGATAGAGAGTTTTATTAAGCGACGGGTCAATATTGGACCAGGAGAGAAATTCATTCCCTGGGATCAGTTAGATTTCGTTATTGGCTCATTGCTACTTCTAGGTTTTATTTATATTCCAGACTGGCCAGTTATTGTTTGTTTGGTGTTAGTTATCCCCTTTTTCCATATCGGGACTAATTTCCTAGGATATTATTTAGGGGCTAAGAAGAGTAAGTGGTAGGGCGTAGTGGTTAGTAGATAGGAGTAATTTATACTTATAACTTAATAGTAGTCATGGCCAAAGAAGTAAAAACAATCGTAAAATTACAAATTCCGGCGGGCAAAGCTAATCCAGCGCCGCCGATTGGTCCTGCTCTGGGACAGCACGGATTAAACATCCAGGATTTTTGTGGCGCTTTCAACGAAAAAACCAAAGATAAAGGTGGCGATATTATTCCGGTGGAAATTACCATCTACGAAGATCGTTCCTTTGATTTTATTCTCAAAACTCCACCAGCAGCTGAACTACTGAAAAAAGCGGCTGGCCTAGAAAAAGGATCAGGCGAGCCCAATAAAACCAAAGTAGGTAAGGTTACTAAGCAGCAGGTACAGGAAATAGCGGAGAAGAAAATGCCTGATCTAAATGCTAATGATATCGAGGCAGCGATGAAGATAATTGAGGGTACAGCCAAGCACATGGGTATTACGGTGGAGGGGTAAAATCACTAATCTAGCACCTGTCCGTCCCGATCGAATCGGGACGTAGCGAGGTGGGCGGGTTTTGGCGCGAATTACACTAATAATATGTTTGTCGGGCAATTTAAAAAGCTTACTAATAAGATTTTCCCTGATAAATTTTTACGGCTTTTGCCTCGGATTGGCTTGACGGCCAACCGACTGACCTTTTTATCATTGTTATGTACTCTGGGAGCAGCTTATCTATTTTGGCAAGGAGAAGTGGTCTGGGGCGGGGCGTTAGCTTTATTAGACTGGATCTTTGATATGTTTGATGGGCGAATAGCTCGTCTCCAGCAGCGAGATAATAAACTAGGTGCCTTCTTCGACTTTTTCTCCGATCGGATACGACTTATCTGGCTGGTTGCGCTGGCCTTTGGCTCAGTTATCTCATTTCAGCTAGCGATTATTGCCCTACTATTAGACGCCCTACTGTTCTTGTTTAGCAGTTTTGTTGAGCTGAAGAAACTCAAACACCCCAGCTGGTTACCGGCTAACATTGACCTTATTACCGCCGGAGCGATAGTTAATCAAATCCCGATATTTATTTATATTAAGTTAGTTCTAGGAAGTATATTACTAGTGCTGCAGGTTATAACAGCGCTGGCAATGAATAGAAATAATCAACAAGTAAAGTTATAAGTGGGAGCTACGGATTAGTCCCCAAAGCGTTATTACCACACCAGGAAATCAAATGAAAAAAAGAAGTCAGCGTTTTCTCGACGCTAAGAAAAAAATCGAGAGCAAGGAGTATCCGATTGCCGAGGCGGTTAAATTAGCTAAAGAAGTAGGGGCTGAGAAGTTCGATGCTGCCTTAGAAGCACACATTCGTTTAGGTATCGATGTATCGAAATCAGATCAAACAGTCAAAGGATCGGTAACTCTCCCCCACAGCACTGGTAAAAAGATTAAAATAGCTGTTTTTGCTGATGAGAGTGAAGCTAAGGCAGCCAAAGAAGCTGGAGCTGAGTTGACTGGCGGGGAAGATTTGATTAAAGAAATTAAAAAAACGCAGAAATGTGATTTTGCGGTGGCCGTCGCTACTCCCAAGATGATGCGGTCGTTGGCGCAAGTCGCTAAGATCTTAGGACCTAAAGGCCTGATGCCTAATCCTAAGACGGGGACAGTGGATGCTGATCCCGCTAAGGTAGTTAAAGAATTGCAAGCTGGTAAAGTTAATTTTAAAAATGACCCAGCTGGTATTATTCATCAGATGATTGGCAAAGTGTCTTTCGACGATAAAAAATTAGCCGAAAATTATACTACTTTCCTAGAAGCTATCAAAAAATTAAAACCGGCCAAGATGAAAGGCGAGTATATTAAGAATGTAACTCTTTGTACTTCGATGGGACCGGGAGTGAAAGTGAAAAAGTAATTAGGCCTGTCTGCCGGCCTACATGCCGTAGGTATGCAGGCAGGTGTTAGGACTTAAAAGAAATGCCTAGCAAAAATAGAAAAGGCAAATTTATCGTCATCGATGGCTCTGATGGATCGGGTAAAAAAACGCAGTGGGGATTACTCAAGAAGCGCTTGCGGCAGGAGAAAATTCCCTATCTAGCGGCTGACTTTCCTGTCTACCAGAGCTTTTTTGGTAAATTCATCAAACGTTATTTGCACGGCGACTTTGGTGATCCAGTCAAGATTGATCCCTATCACGCTTCTTTTGCCTATGCTCTGGATCGGTTTTATAATAAAGAGCGGATTGAGAAGGCTCTAGCAGCTGGGAAAATTGTGCTGGCCAATCGCTATATGGAGTCTAATAAGATTCACCAAGGAGCTAAATTTTCTAGCCGAACTAAGCTTAATCAATATCTGGATTGGCTAGATAACTTCGAATTTGCTAAACTAAAAGTGCCCAAACCTGATCTGGTGTTATACTTACATGTGCCGACTGATATTTCACGCAAGCTAATTCAGCAGCGCGGGAAAAAGCGGAAAATAGACAAACATGAAAGTAACGTCGCCTATCAGAAAAAAGTAGTGGAGACAGCGAAATATTTATGTAAAAAATATCGTTATTGGCAACAGGTTGATTGTGTTGAGAAAAGTAAATTAATGAGTCGGCAAGATATTCATGAGATGATTTGGGAGCGGGTTAAGAAAATAATATAGTTATGCCCTACGAAACTATTATTGGGTTGGAAATTCATGTCCAGCTCAAGACAAAATCGAAGATGTTTTGCGGCTGTCCCAATGAGGCCGAGCCTAAAGAGCCAAACCAGAATGTTTGTCCAGTTTGCATGGGACATCCAGGGGTTTTGCCGACTATCAATAAACAGGCGGTTGAGTGGACGATAATGTCTGGCCAGGCTTTGCATTGTGATATTCCGACTGAATCTAAATTTGATCGTAAAAATTATTTTTATCCTGATCTGCCCAAAGGTTATCAGATATCACAGTATGATAAGCCGCTGTGTGGTGAGGGGTATTTGGAGATAAAAGACGATGGTGAAACCAAAAAGATAGAGTTAGAGCGGATTCATTTGGAGGAAGATGCGGGCAAATTACTACATCCGGATGGAGCTAATTATAGCCTAGTGGACTATAATCGAGCCAGCACGCCGCTGATGGAGATCGTGACCAAGCCTGATATTCGTGCTCCTCAGGAGGCGCGCGTTTTTTTACAGAAGTTACGCAAGATTTTACTTTATATCGGGGTGTCTAACGCCGACATGGAAAAGGGTCAATTGCGCTGTGATGCTAACATTTCCTTGCGTCCGGAGGGTGCCAAAGAGTTATTACCCAAGACGGAAATTAAAAACCTCAATTCTTTTAAGGCAGTTGAGCAGGCTTTACTATACGAAGTTGGCCGGCAGACGGAAGTGCTAGATGCGGGCAAAGAATTACACCAGGCGACGCGAGGTTGGAATGATGACTTGAGTGAGACAGTTGAGCAGCGCACCAAGGAAGGTGAAGCAGATTATCGTTATTTTCCTGATCCTGATTTGCCGCCGTTGACTTTTACTAAAGAGCAGCTTGATAAAATAAAGCAAGGTTTGCCAGAATTACCTGAGGAGCGTCGAGAGCGACTAGAGAAGCAATTTGGGCTAAAGTCGGAAGAAGCTGAGATGTTAGTAGACGACCGGGCGGTGGGCGAGTTTTTTGAGAATGTTATTTCGGAGGCTCAGGAGTGGATAAATAGTTTCGAAGGCAAAGATGAAGTTTTAAGTGAGGAAGCTCAGAAAGTTATCAAACAGACGTTCAATTGGATCACTTCGCCGCTTTTCAAATTACTGAATAAAGAGGGGATTAGCCTGGCTGATTGTAAAATCACCGCTGAGAACTTTGCGGAACTAATGGCCATGATTCACGAAGGAAAAGTAAATTCTTCAGCGGCCGAGAAGGTGCTGGAAGTAATGTTTGCTAAGGGTTCAGATCCTTCGCAGGTGGTGGAAGAGCTTGATTTGGCGCAGCTGGGGGATAGTGATGAACTGAGTGGTATTATTGATAAAGTGATAGCTGATAATCCGGGACCAGTTGAAGACTATAAGGCGGGCAAGGAGAATGCTTTGCAGTTTATGGTTGGACAAGTGATGGCGGCTACTAAGGGCAAGGCAGATCCGCAGGTGGCGGGGGAGGCGTTAAAGAAGAAGATTAGCTAAAATTATTTATGATTTTTCGCAATCCCAGTTGTGAAAGCTGGGATTTTTTGTTTGAGGGCTCTTCATCAAATCGGGTGACGATTCATAGCATCTAGTAAGATACCCATGGGCATAAAAGCTAGGGTCATCTTAGCAATATAGTTAGTTTTGTTCCTGAAGCCATAAGATATTCTCTTTAA
>JABMPQ010000072.1 GCA_013202585.1 Parcubacteria group bacterium
ACATTTGATTATCTTAAAGAGCACTTAAGCCTAGTAACATCTTTTCCTAGATCAGTAAAAGGATACTTATTTCATTATTTGAAAGTATTACTTGGCTATCAGATCATGGCGAGTTAGGTTTTCGGATTCAGGTTTTTAATGCCTTGACCCCGGTGATATTCTATGTTATTAGTTACAGGTTACATTTGCACTTTTTATCATGATCAAGCTGATAAGATTCCTTGATTTTATGTTTCCTCTCCGCGAAATATTAAATCGAGGAGTCTTATCACAACGATCATCAAAATCACAACCCTGACACGGAGGAAAACATGAACCGGAACGTTTTTTTGATGCTGGCTGCTCTCGTGGCCATCACCGCCTGCGCCACTACCCAAGAAGGCAAGGTGCAGCCCGAACAACCGGCGAGCCAGCCGGCGACGGACAAGCTGAAGCCCAAGAAACAGCAGATCCCCAAGCCCGCCCCCAAGAAGGTCAACAACCCGCATCGGCCATGGATCAAGATCCAGTGCACGCGGGATGCTGTGTACGTGGACGTATCCTATGAGACCGGCAAGTGGGGTGGGGATTACCTCAAGGGGTTCATGGGCCATGTCAAGCTCAAAACCATGCTCAGCGTCACCATGAAATACAGTGTGGGACGCAGCGGTAAGGGTGGGTCGAAAACGGAGAGCTTCTTGCTAGACAAGATGCAGCAACGCTTCGTCTTTGACCGCAACCTGGCCGCAGAGGCCAAGGAAGTCCCCGGCTGGAAAATCTACTGGATCACCTTCGAGGCAAAGGTGACCGGCACTGCCATCCTACAAAAATTCCCCCACTACCCCACCAGCTCGGACCTCATCTGGGAAATTTCCGGACATGGGAAGTTCCACAAGCATTCTGGCACCGACATTCTGGTAGACTGCATCGGCGGACAGGTGTACAAAACCTGCACCGTCGAAGAAATACAGCAGGCGGCCAAGGAGAAACGCCAGCCAGTAGGCTGTGACAAGCCATCTAATTCCCAACGTTCCAGGCTGCACAGCCCGCTCTACCGCCAGTAGAATGGTTTGAGGGATCCTTTCTTCGCACAATCGCACCCAAACTCAGCCAAGTTAAAGTAACCGAGCTGGGTTTTTTTATTTGCGCAGGGAATGAGAGGAAAGCAAAATCTTTTTGCTTTTCCGAATGAGCAAGCAAACAAGAGACGGAACCTCTTATTAGAGAAGTAAGTAAGCAAAGATTTTTAATCTTTATTAAAATCGATTTATCCACCTGACTAACTTATGTTTCTTATAGTATTTCATTGCATCTTCAATTGTTTCTAAATATGTATTTTTATCCTCAACCTCAATTGATTTATTTTGAGCAGTTTTTATTTTGATGATTTTTAGCACTTCATAGATACCCACTTTAAAAGTAGCTTGGGAAATCTTTATCTTTTGCCCACCCTTATTAAAAAATTCAATCACGCAGCCTTCGTCCGTCAGTACTATTTGAAGAGATATGATGATTCTTTCTAGATCTGACCAATCAATGACCTTTTTACTAAGCAGGGAATCTAATTTTATCTGCTTATCAGTAACTACTAGAGTTTGAGTGATTATTCTACGCGCCCCTAATGCCAAGAGAAAAACTCCCAGAACAAATATTATTATGATCCAAAGATATTTTAGACCAATAACATCACTTACCTCAGCGTACAAAGCCATAGCCAGAAATGCTAAGATAAGTGACGACAGGATTACCCCCATTGAAGAATAGCGATGACGTCCCTTAATTTTTATTTCTTTTATCATGAGTTATTCTCCTCTAATTTTATCTAGTCTAATATGTTTGTCGCCTGTTTTTTTCAGATGCACTTTAACTCCTTCGGCGATCGTTCCCTGGCTGAGCTGATTGAGGTTGAATTTAAAATTATCCGGCGATATTTCTTCCCCGTGCTCAATAACAACACCCAGATCAACGTAGATGTCTGTTATTTTAGTTAGCTTTTTGCTGGCGCCGAATTCGAGGACTTTTTTTAGGATTCGGTCAGCGGCGTGGAGATCATGCATAAAGTTAATGTACCGTACAAGTAATACAGGGATCGTAAGCGCGGATCAACATTTTGATCTTGCGTTCGCGCTCAGCCTTGTCCATTTTCTTGGTCGCGGGAAAATAAGCTTTGACATCTTCTTCGAGATTGGTAATGAATTGGGCGGTGGGAGTGATGATGTTTGACTCCTCGACTACGCCTTTGTCACTGAGTTGATACCAGTGATAGAGAGTGCCGCGCGGAGCTTCGATGCAGGCCGCCCCTTTGCCATTTTTGAATTTGAATTCGACGCGGTCGGGGCCATATTCGCTGCTCAAGATTTCGCCAAGCAGTCGATCCGACTCCTCGAGGCAATGAACAATCTCGACCACTTGAGCGAGGACATTATAGAAAGAATTGTAGCAAGGCGTCTTGATACCAGCGGCGTCCCATAGCTTTTTAGCTAATGGACTAAGTTGGTCGTGACTGAGATTAATTCTCGACAAAGCGCCAGCAAAGATCGACTTTTGATTGCGCATTACCCGCTTTACCACTTCGTAAGGCCGGTGAATCTCTTTTATTTCCGCCTCATAGCCGTCAGGTTCGACGTTAAGACCTTTGTTGCTAATAATGTTGCCCTGATATAGTCCATATTCGTTTTTATCGCTCAGGGCGACATACTCTGTTTCCCGCTCAAATTCTGGGTATTCTAGCTCGCCAAATAGCTCGCCTAGCTTAGCACAGGCTTGGAGAGTGCTTTTATATTTATCCTGTAGTTTTTTGAGCTCAGCGCGGTCGGGCAGCTTCAAAAACCCACCAACAATAGACGACACCGGATGAATTGTCCGCCCGCCGATAATTCTAATCAGTTCATTGCCAAAATCACGGATTTCCAAAGCCATCTCCGTAAAACGAGGAAATTTCTTGATCAGCTCCACATCATGCTTGATATTAAAAAAGTCTGATAAACACAAAAAATAGACATGCAAGCTATGACTTTGAATAAACTGCCCATACATCATTAGTTTACGCAGCTTGATAGTTTGCTCTGATGGTGTGACGTCGAGGGCGTTTTCCAGCGCCTTGATGGCGGTGAGGTGATGGACTACCGGACAGACGCCACAGACACGAGCAACGATCACTGGGACATCTTCGTAGGGACGATTCATCACCATGCGCTCAAAAAGACGAACTCCCATTTGCAGCTCCATCTTAGCTTCGTCCATCTGGCCATCAATGATCTTGCCAACAAAGCCAGCGTGGCCTTCGATCTTGTCGATGTGGTTTATTTTGAATTCAGGCATGAAATATTAAGTATTTAATTCGGCAACCTTCTATGCAAAGCAATGATTTTCATTCTGGTGGTTCTATCTTCCGCTACGTAATCAGGGAACTGTTCCTCTCCGGCTGTTTGTCTCTTAATATCTGCATCACTCTTAGCTATAATATGAATCATTCCATCTAAAGCTCCATCTGTAACTCCTGACAAAAATCCATCTGTTTGTGCACCTGTCCCCTTCAGATAGCTATCCAGTGCATCACGTAATTTAGGAAATTCTTTTTTATTCCGACTAATGGTTCTCGTTAAGAATTCATTCAAATTACGCATACCCCCATCTTTATAAGACTCATCATCGCGCTTACCAAGTGCCTCTCGAACATGTCTAGCTGCTAGCTGTTTTCTGTAATCAAATATTTCCTCTGCACTGGCTCCCTCTTTTGGTTCTTGGGGCAGAGGCATTTCTACCTCTCCTTCTAGCGCCACGATTTGTTCCCGTATCGCCTCAGGAGAGTCTGGCGGAAGTTCTCTATTTATACTTGCTACTGCGCCCAGGCTAGCTTGCATACCAGCTTCAGAAATTGGAGCGGTATCCATACCTAAACGAGTATAAGATTCCGTCAGTAGCCATAATCTATTCGGATTGCCGTTCATGTCTTGCTGTATTCCATCTTCACCTGCCTCCCTCACAATCTTAGCTGCCTGAGCTGTGACTGCTTCATCTGGAACTGGTAGACCAATATCGCTGCAAATGCTCGATAAGGCTGTTCTTGCACTTGCAAGCTCTTCCTCTGTAGGTTGATCTTCTTGGGTTCTTTCTTGTTCATCTAAATCCGGCTCACCTTGCGTGACAGCATCTATTTGTTGTTTGGGTGGACCGCCGCCCATTCCTCTTTCGCTCATGATATTTGATATTAATCAACGATGATAAATTACAGCTTAGGGACTCTGACTGAGACGATCTCTTTCTTAGATAGCTCGTACAACTCTTTTTTACTCAATCTCCGTTCCACCCCATTCGACAACAGTAAATCCTTCTCTCGTAAATGGTTTAATTATCTGTGGCTCAATCTCAATCTTATCATCTAATTTCTTAAATGTCATAAAAACTCGCAGTAATGAATCTGGTTCTGGGTCAATATTTAATACCGCCCTATCATCATATTCTTCTTTACTAGCAAAATGAATAAGATTATATCGATTGTCCTGCATTTGCGGTAGCCAAAACACGATGAATTCGTTGTATTCTCTAGGTGTAAGACCTAGGGCCGCTAATTTCTCTTGCAAAAACGCGACAGTGTCTCTACCACTAACTACAAAACCCGTAGATAAGTCATAATTAGCATTTTCGCTATTCCCTTCCCAAAAAAGATAACTGTACTCTCTATTATCAGCTAAGTTAGTAATAGTTCCGTCAGGATCGGCAACTACGTTCCAAGCACCATTGTATTCGGGATAAGTGACAAATAGACCACCTGCGAACTCAATATTTACATTAACCCGTTGTCTTTCGGTAGGGTAAAGATAAATTACTGGCTTTTTAATCATATCTGACCCACTGCTACCCCCGGGGAAATGTGACGATTCATCATAATCTGCTCCAGAATGTAACAATTCAATCTCAAGATAATTTGTAACATAGCCAGCTCTCGTCAGTCCCGCCCACCCCAGAATGACTACAATTATAACAACGATAGTAATAATAAATCCCTTGCTAATCTTCCGCTTTGATTTTTTGGCTTTCGGTTGTTGTTTCATGATTGTTATTTTATGGTTATTATAATACCTCTTCATCCTTAACCCGCCAAGCGGGATCGACAATACAAAGGAATTTCAGATCAGTTTCGCCAGTGTTTTTAATATATTGCTTCGAATTAGGTGGGATATAGACAATTTGGCCGGAGCTGACTTTGGCATTCTCATCATCAATATACATTATTCCTTCTCCTTTTAGAATATAATAAACCTCCGAAGTCTTTAACTGGTGTGGTATAGATGTGAGACCTGGCTTTACCACCGCATGAGCCAAACTATAGCGGAAATCAAGGTCAGTTTTATCCGGATGCAAAAGCTCGCGCAGGATAGTCTTATCGCCAGCGATGAATTCTGGGCAATCTTTGAGATCTTTGATGAGCATGGATGAAGTTTTTTATCCAATAAACTCAAAACGAGGTATCTTCTTCCCATCAATCACAACTGTCTCCAGAAACATAGCTTTCGGCCTAGCCCATAAAGCGTTATTTCCAAATTCGCTTGAGCTATAAAGCGCTTTGTAAACTACTAATTCTTCTAATGTCTCACTATGTCTAGCCAGACCGATAACTTCGTATAGCTTGCTCTTATAATGCTTATATTTTCCTAGCTTTATTTCGGCCATGATATTTAATGCTGTTATTATCACTTTTTCCGCAAATAATGCCGATAATATCCGATAAAATTACTGACCAAAAATGATCCTTCCACCAATACGGCCATCGGTGAAAATATAAATAAATTATATACCACCAACAGTGATGTTCCTAGCATTATTAATTTCCGCAGCAATTGATTGTCTTTTTGAAAAACGCCAATTGTGCTAAACAACAACGCCAGATAAATCACAATGTCGTATACTTCAGCGTAGGTAATGATAAAAATAACGGTATTTATGCCCAGAAATAGATAGAGAAATTTCTTATTGATCGTGCGATAACAAACCATATACCTAGCCACTGAAACCAAAATGATTATCCCTGCTACGACTTTGGATAACAGGAAATAATGCACACTGATCAGGCTGGCGGATGCCAATAGACACAATAGAGTATACTTTCTTTTCTTGTACTGCATACTGAGGAAATCAAACCCCAGAGCAAAAAACACCAGAACCTGTGACGCTATAAAAGCAGGGGTCAAAATTTCCATCAAGATGCGCTAAAGGAACTTTAATAAATAATACTGTCCGCAAATTTTATTCATCCTTTGTCCTAGTATTCACCCCATTAATCTTCTTGTACTCACGTTTTTTGTTCTTCTCGACCTTCTTTACGATCTCTTTTTCTAAATCAATATCTAATATTGCGGCTAAGCCCAGTAGATATATCACTACATCCGCCAGCTCTTCACCTAGGTCAGGCGACTTTTTTCGATAAGCGGCAAAGGCTTCAGCTAGCTCGCCATAGGTTAAGCCGAATTCAAGATTAATGTCAGTTGTATTAAAATCTTTAGCCTTTTTATTTTTGAGGATTTCTTGTTGTAGTTTTTGGAGGTCAAGCATGTGGAGGTAATTAAAAAATTGAATTTAATAATTTAAACAATCCCAAAACGTTTTTCAATTTCCCCCTCAGCTAGCTCCTTACCCGACCATCTACCAAAACGCGCATCACAATCTTTACATTGTATTTCGCTCACACCATCATAATGTTCTGGACTATCCCAGGAATATTCCACCATGACGATATTTTTGCTGCCACATTTCTGACATTTTTCTTTATCCATATATTTGTATTAATTTTTTATAATGCAAAAACAACTAGAGTAGCTAGTCTTTTTTATGAGTGTCATAAAAAATATCAACATAATCTTTATATATATACGATTTGTTATATTTTTTCTTGGTATCGCGTAAATACAATATATTAAGATCCACAAATCTATCGACGAGTTTCTGGGATCCATTCCTTGTAAATCCTGTCCATTTCTGCACAGTGGACACATCGACTATCGGTAAGGAGAAAAGCTTTGGTAGAACGGCCACCGCACTCATCGAAGATCGTTTATCCATGCTCTGTATCCGAAGAATATCACGCTCACGCAGCTTGGTGATCTTATGAACTGTATCTATAGCTTCGCTCGCTATTTCAGATACCCCGAGTAGAAAAAATTTAACCCATTCATGCACTTCACTATTCCCGTATCCATGCAAACGATCATAATACATTTGTTGATGCTTTTTGAAATACGCCGAAAGAAATAGTACCGGTTTTTCGAGCAATCCGATCTCGCGAAGATAAAGCGTTGTGAGCATTCTTCCCGTCCTACCGTTACCATCGCGAAAAGGATGGATTGTTTCAAATTGAGCATGCAAAAGAGCCGCTTTTGTAAGGGGAAGAAGTGTATCTTCTGTATGAGCAAATGTCTCCCAATCGCCGATAACTCTCAATAACTCGTGTGGAGGGGGAGGAACAAATTTTGCATCACGAGGGTTTGTACCATTTATCCAATTTTGATCATGACGGAATTCTCCGGGATAGGAATTTTGGGTATGTCTTGCATCTTCCATTAAATCTTTATGAAGCTGTTTTATTAATCGTATACTGATTGGTATTTTTTTTAATGTGCTGATACCGCTATTGAGAGCTTTTATGTAGTGCGTGATATCATCTACATCTTCGGGAAGATTGGAGCCAATTTCTGCTTCAGCTTCAAGGGCATCAATCATCGTTGCGCCTGTTCCCTCGATCTGGCTTGATGAAGCCGCATCTTTCAAGATATACATAAAAAGAAAGAAATCGACATCTGGCAATAGTTGTGTAACACCATCCAACTTACTTACCAAATGCTGAGCTTGTGCATCTTGTTTTATGATAGATTGAGGTATGTCAAAACCCTCTTTCGGCGGAAAAGAATGCGGAACAAAAGCTTTGTATAAGCTCCATTGTTTGCTTTTTTGCTGTATATAACGCCCTAATTCCATAATTCTATAAAATAGTTACTTTTTCACTCTCCAATAGTCACTATCTTATCATTTAGTTACTTTTCGTGCAAGTAATGTTAACTATCTTTTTACTCCCACCCTTGCCTAGATAATTCCCACTACTAACAACTTTTTTATTCGTCTTTTCCTCTAGCTCAATTCTAGCTTTTCGGGAAATTCCACCACCTTTTTTGCCAGCTTCCTTATTTTTCTTCATTCCCTTAGCCTTCATATTCTCCGCAATCTCTCTGGTTGACATCTCAGCTAAGGCGGTAAAAATCAACTCTGCCTCATTCATATGATCACGTAAATTTTCTCGCTTTAATGTCTTAATTTTTTTGTGATCCTTAACTGACAATCCACTCCATTCTTCATGAATGATGTTTGTTAAAATCGCAAATTCTTCACCTTTTTTAATATCACTATTGCTCCAATAATCTGTTAGCTTGTTTCTGGTCTCTTGCCCCATCATTCTCTGTTGTATCCACTTCTGACTACGTCCGTGTTTTTGCCAATTATCTCTAGCTCTGTTAACTGATTTCTCCGGATCAATTGTTTCCTGCATTCGCTGATAGCCAACCTTGGCTAACCAAAGCTTAATTGGTTCGGCTTTTTTACTTGGCACAGATTGAACCAATCTTAAAATAGTTTTTACATCAGCTACGTCAGTTAATCTCATTTTTCCGTCTTGTGCTAACATCTTCAACTGGTGACAATTTGTCACCAGTTGACTTCCCTCTATTTTAAGCCTTTCTTTTAGTTTATTCCAATATTTTCTTGCTTTTTGATAATCTTTTTGCGAGGTGAGAGCTGCTACAATGTCAATTACGGAGAAATACCATGCTTCTTTCTCCTCATTGAAATATTTTCGGATTTTGAAATCCTCGAATATTTCTATTTTATTTGATTTTGCAATATTTTTGCGTAGAGCCATAGACTGATTAATGAACTCAGGTATTATTTAGTATACATTCGCCCGCCAATAGATACTATCTTACTATCTAGTATATATCTTGGGGGTAAGCGGTGATTATTCACCAAGGATATGGAGAATGGGGCGAGCGTTAAAAACAAACTTTCTACCCGTATTTTAATTTTAATACTATCAGCGATATCGTCATTACCAAAGTAATACTACTCATAACAATCAAAGACGCACTACTAATATAATAACCATATACTACCCACAAAGTTTGTCCGCCCAAATTAATTAATATCCATAAAATTGCTATATCTTTAGTCGATTTAGTCTGCCATGATTTTATCAATTGAGGTAATAGCGATACAGCTACCAAGCCCCCGGCAATAAATCCTAATAATTCTATTGATTCCATATAGTTATTATTTATCCCACACCACTGGCTCATAAGGATACGGGTAAAGCTCTTTGATCGTATGCTTCTCCCACTTAGGGAAAGTCCACACGCCGTCTTTGCCAATATATTGCAAGCCAATAACCGTCGTGTCTGGACTACCGTGTTCCCAAATCAGATGCCGGCAAGTGCCGCAGGGCATGGTGCAGCGCTCTAGCCCCTCTGGCGCCGGATCAGCTACTACAACGCATTTGACTTTGGCCGCATAGGATTCTTGCATTACCATATTGGCGATGGCGTGTCGCTCGCCGCAAACGTTGGCATGCGAGATGTTGGCCTCCAGGCAGGCTCCGTCATGAATCTGGCCGCTGTCGGATAATATGAAGGAGTATAAAGTATCGATACTGCCTTTGGCGTGGCGCATCTGGTTGTACTTTACGACTGCTTTCTTAGCATGATCGACTAGTTTTTGTTCGTCGGGGGTTAGGGTTTGCATAGTGTTATTAGTTAGAAACTACGGCCTCAAATATTTCAAAGTATACCGGGTATATTTCTCTACTTTCTTCTTTAGTAACAAGACGTACCGTAAAGCCGGCTTCTTCAAGGAACGTCTGTAAAATATCAAATTTACCCAAAGTAGTTGAAAATCCAATGAGTAGTCTGCCGTCTTTTTTAAGATGCTTTCTGGCTTGGCTGACAAATCTATGGGTTGCTTTATAACCAGGGTCAAAAACAGCCTTTTCTAAATCCGATATTTCTTGATTTTTATCAATGTACCCGAAGGGAGTGTTCCAATAAATCGTATCGAACTTTGAATTAGGTGTGAGCGGTTCATATATATCACCTTGTAAAACTGTAACTTTATCCTCTACTCCATTGATTTGAACATTTTCTTTGGTGTTGGCCGCAGCATCTGGATTAATATCAATAGCGGTGACATTTTTAGCTCCTCTTAATACTGCAAAAACTACCGTAGCTCCGATACCAGGTCCAATTTCTAAAAATTCTTCTCCCTTATTAATTGGTAATTCTCTGGCAAAAAACTCAGTATCCAAATAATACTTTGGCGAGAACACATTTGGGTAAACAACGAACTTGCGGCCAAGGATTTCAACTGCGTATTTCTTTTTTTCACTTTTACTTTTCTGAAGAACTTTTGCCGAGCCCGCCAAATATTTTTTATATGGAAGTTTTTTCATGATTATTTAATCGACTAACAGCCCGCCTAGCATAATTTGTATTATTTTACGATAGCTTTTTTAGTATAATCGACTAGTTTTTGTTCGTCGGGGGTGAGGGTTGGCCATAAACTACTTATTCTTAACTACTTTGCGTTTCAATATCATCATAGCTAGAAGTAGGTGTATAATCTCCAATTTGAGTTTCTTGTTTTGTATTTAAAGTATCTTTAAATGATTTTTGGATATCTTTATGACTAGATCTTAATGTTGAAATAGTCGCTTTATATTCAGATATAACATCTTTATAGCTTTCTCTGATCTGGTTAGAGAAAAAAGAGCCAAATGTATATAAAATACCAAATCCGATAGATATTGTTCCTAATATTCCTGCCGGGGTATTAAAACTATTGTCAATTTTTAATAAAAAATAACCTGCAAGTAAAGTTAATAGTAATACTATTATAGATTGTAATTCGATTTTTTTTATTAGCTCTTTTAACATAATTATTTTGCTTGTATAAAGGTGTCGTTTAAAATAGACAAAAAATCATCTTTGTTTTTGAGATAATCCTTGAAACTATTCAACATTTTTGAGATATCATCGATGTCAATTTTTCCTGTTTGAAAAATATCAACATCAAAAAGAACTCCGGGCGTTTTATTTTCATCGTTTTTTACCACCGACTGAATCATTAAATTTATTTTAAAATTCTTTTTCGTATCTATTTCAAATTTGGCAATAGATAAAGATCCATTTTCAAATTTGGTAAGATTTTGAAAATATTTTTTTTGGTTTTCTTGGTTGTCAAATTCAAAAATAAAATAATTCCGCCATCCGATACGATTAATTTTGTTTATATTAAGAATATCCAAAATTAACTTACTTTCTGTGTTAAATAATTTTGCAATCATGTCCAACGAGTCTATTTCATTAAATTTCATCCAAACAATTTGAGGAGTGATTTTTAATTCATATATTTTGTCTCTTGGCGTTTTTATAACTAAGCCATTCAAATCCATGCTAAAAATAGGTGCCGCATCTTTACTGTGATACTTATTCACAATTTCACCAGCCTTATCAATATATTGAAATCCTTCTACGGTATTTATTTGGATAAAACTTTCAGGATTTTTTAACTTATTTAGTTTTTGGATAGCATTGCTCATAATAAAAATTATATTATAATGGTTGATTTCTCATACAACATTGGTAAACAATTCTGCCTCATGCGAAATTTTGTTCCGTGATTATGGCCAGTACGAGCATCAAAATCCACTAAGATTTTTCCTTCATCAAGAGCTTTTAAAAATCCTTCGAAGTTAAATTTCTGCAACATCATCACTTTTGTGTAATGATAGTATTCTTTCTTGCGTTTAACTTCTACTTCTGCTTGTACATAAAAAGTATTAAGCAATTTTGTTCCAGCTTTATATTCCAAATCATCAAAACCCCAATAAGGCTGTGGATTAAGTTCACCAAGACCCGCCTTCTTTTTTACAAATCTAAGCCAATTCTTATGTTTTGGATCAACGCTTTTTGAATCAAATGAAATCAAAATTTTCTTTTCCTTGCGACTAACCACAACTTTAAACCCACGATCACTTCTTGAATTGCCATGAATTGTTTGGCGAAAGCTCATTTCCCCTTTTGGGTATTTCTTGCCGTCTTCTTGGTGTGTCCAGCCATACAATGGAAGTAAAACTTGTGGCACAAAACGGACAGCACGTGGCGATGGCTCCATATGAAAAAGTGTTGTGAGAGATGTTGAATTTAAACATTGTGCTTTTAATTCCCACTCGGCGGCATTTGGGATCGGCAAATTATTTTCTTCAATTCCCAGTAAATCTTCTAAGGTATTACCAATTCCACCCTGATTGCCTTTTCGTGCATTTGGAATAAAACCTCTAGCAGAGATTTCTTTGAGTTTAGCTATTAAGGCCAGTTTTGTATAGATTGTCGGTTTTGCCATATTTAGAGTAGTTTAGTCTGTGATTGATGAACTTTAATTCTTTTTTTTGCTAATTCGCAATACTCCGGCGAGATATCAATTCCAATATAATCTCTTTTAGAATTTATAGCGGAAATTGCCGTTGTGCCAGAACCTATGAATGGATCTAAAATAATCTTGGCATTTGTTGCAGAAATAATTCTATCAATTAGATTTACCGGAAAAGGAGCCGGATGTCCATTTTTCATTTCCTGCGGTATCTCCCAAATATCACCATGGGCATTTGCCTTTTTGGCAAGTTTGAATTTCGGTTTAGCAATGAGGTAAATAACTTCGTAAGTGGGTAAAAAATAACCAGCATTAAAATTTAGTCCACCGGCACGTTTCCAAATGATAATTTGGCGAACCGGAAAATCACTGACAATATCTTGACGATCTTGCAATAAGCCACCTTGGACACGCCATTTGTGATTGTAAAAAATAGCTCCATCTTCGGAGATTAGCCGCATCATCTCAATTAAGCAATCTCTTTGCCATTTCACATATTCATCATGCGGTATATTATCGTCATAGTGTGAATAACCTTTTTGCAAAGCGGCATTTGCCCATTTTCCACCTCGTCCGTCTTTCATTCCGTTACCGGTAGAATTTTTAAGATTATATGGCGGTGAAGTAATAGCCAAATCAACCGATTCATTCGGTATTTTCTTCATGACATCAATTGCGTCACCGCAAATGATTTTATTCGTAAATTTAGTAATGTTTTGCATATGTAGATTATAGCCTGAATGTAATTTTTAATAAATTGTTTTTGTAACAATAATGGAGAAAACGCGATATTTCCCCTCCAAAAATAAAAAAAAGGGGGGGTATTTTGCTTCCTTTTTTTTAAAAAGATAAAAAAACAAACTCTACAAAAGCACTCCTTCCAGCTTCTCCTTAATCCCGTACATCTCCAAGAGCTCCTCAATTCGTTGTCTGGTAGCCACATTCTCTAGCACTTTCTTGAACTCTGGATCGGGATTATCCAGTGGTCCGCGGCACCCTTGGCAGATCATACCCCCACCCGGACAAACTGCTTCACAGCCTCCTAATATAACTGGTCCCAAGCACGGCTGACCAAGTTGCAACAGACACGGAAACCCATGAATCTGACACTCATAGCACACCGGTCGTTGCGGGATCTTAGGAATCCGACCAGCCAAGAGCTCGTAGGTATAGCGAATAAATTCATCCGCATTGATCGGGCAACCGGGAATAGTAAAGTCCACCGGCACAAAGTCCGAGATCGGCTGCACCTTGGGGTCATGAATGCCCTTGGCATCGGGATAAACAAACTCCGCCTTGCAGACATCGCGGCGGTAATTTTTGATCTTGTACATTCCCCCTTCGGCCGCGCAGTTACCCAGCGCCACGACCAACCGCGACTTCTCGCGTAGCTTCACCAGATCTGTAAAATTATCCTTGGCAATCGGCGGTCCTTCGATAAAGGTAATATCATAGCTGTCTTCGGCCGGCAGCTCCTCGATCAAGTGAAAATCCACCACCTCCACCCGCTCGGTCAATTCAAAAAACAGCTTTCCCTTATCGAGAATGGCAAATTCACATCCTTCACAGTCGGAGAGAGCAATCAGGGCTACTTTTGGTTTGGTTTTTACTATCATCTTAATAAATATTATAAATCGAGCACTAGAAATTATCTACAGAGGTTGACACGAATGGTCATATTTTGGACATATATATGGACAATAAGGATCATCGGTTGGGCAAAGAATTTTAAGACCAAGATAATTTTCTATATATCCTATTTTTGTTAAAATTGCCCAAGTTGCCACAAATGCAATAAATATGGCTAAAACCACGACTAATATCAAGATTATGTGGATTATGTCTTTGCTCATTTTGGATATATCATTATTTAATAAACATTCCCATTAGCCAAATTAATACTCAACTCCGTATAATATTTCAAGTTCTGTCGCTGCGTCACTGTCAATTTATCACACACCCAGTCCCAGTGAATCGTCACCCAATCACCTGCCTTGAGTCCATTCACAAAGCTACTATCATTCTTCTGCCACTGACACCATTTGTCTGTTGCCTCACCCAGCGCGAGCTTGCCGTCCGTGTGCACTAATGGATAATATTTAACCAATACTTTGCCGTCGTCTACCTGCTTGACCTGCCCCCAGCTAATCTTACAAGCATCCATCGTCTCCACCGTATGCTCGACTGGATAATGGCCGGTGCGCTTGGGGATACTAATAACGTGAAAATTATGATGGGGCAGCGCGCCCTCCGGTATCGTCCCGACCACTTTGGCAAACAGCTCTGGCTTGAGCTTTTTCTTTAACTCTTGTACTTCTACCAAGTGATCATACAGCTGACTCTTCTGCACCTCCGTTAGTAAACTATTTCCTAGCCAATAGGCCTCACTCACGCGGTAATCAAATATATCTTCGATCTTGTTGGCCTCAGCAATCAACTTCAGATATGGATACAATGTCGCAAAGTCCTCTAATATCTCCGTCAGTCCCGTATCACTTTGACCCGTAGCAGCGTATTCAAATAAATTGAAATTATCATCTCCGCCGCAATACTGCAGCTTATTTGGCATATAGGCGTAACGGCTACAGAGAACCGCGCCGTCATGAGGCGTGAGTGGATACATGTGGTACAGCTAATTTCTTCTCTAAATGATACGTATAGGCCACAAATACTATTACCGCCACCAAGCTCAGCCCTATTCCTAGCCATTTCTCTGGTGTTGGTAGGACGCCCTTATAAATAGCGTTCAGGATGGTCGTAATCGGTGAGGCTAGCACTAATACGCTAGCTACTACTGATACCTTCTCGTAGGCCAAGGCGTGATACCAAGTCAACACGTAGCCACTCAAGAAAAGCACGCTGAGTCCGATCCAGAGCCACTGAGTAGTGCCGAGGGTAAAAATACCGGCAAATCCAGAGGTAAGGCTAAGATATGTTAGTAAAATGATCGAGCCAAAAAACATTCGCGCCCAAGCCACGATCTTGGGGTCAACAGTGCTCAGAGTCTTCTTGGCGATTACATTTTCTACTGACCATAATAAAGTTGCAGCTAATATCATTATCTCCGCCCAGCCAAAGGTAAATGCTTTGATACCAACTACCAGTCCAATGCCGATCAGCAACACTCCTAGAGCTAGCCACTGCACCTTGCCTAATTTTTCACGCAAGAAAAATATCGCCAAGACTGACGCCCAAATAAATAATGTCTTATGAATAAAGCCAGCCATCGCCGGAGTAGTCAGACTCAATCCTTTGAAAAATAGTAAAAACGGAATACTACCGCCAATAGTTCCGATGGCCAGTAGCTTATACCAATCCTGGCGTTTTATCGCGCGTAATTTCCGCCAAGTCATTGGCAATAATACGACAGAGCACAACACAACAGCCACCAGGACGTTCTTGAGCGTCGTGAATTGGTAGGGATCGATATTATTGGTAACAGCAAATTTGCTGAAGAAAACTGCGAACCCACTGATTATCGCTGTGGCAAATGCTAATTTGATACCTTTGGACATTTTTATTTTGCTTTATTAAAATAATCTAATACTTCTTTGGCCTCAGCAGCTGATATTTTCTCCGTTGCTAGATTAGCTTGGGTCAGTAACCAGTCACCCCGCTTAGCCTTGGGGACTAATTTCAAGCTCACTACTAGTGTCTTGTCATTTTGCTCCACCTCGGCTTGCTCGTCGGGTAGTAGCTTCTTAACTTGTACTGGTATTGCGAAACACATATATTTTAGCTTGGTGGAGGGCCAGTATTATTCTTTTTTTGGCTGCGGAACTCGTCGCCCTCCCGGTAAGACCGGGATGACTCCTCAGACACCCGCAGGCTGCAAAAAAGAACAACACTAACCCTCATAAATTTTTATATTGCCCCCTCAATGCCTTTAATCTTATCCCAACTGAATATTGGACCATCCTTACAGACAAAGTATGAACCAACCGCACAATGTTCACATTGACCGACCCCACACTCCATCCGTCGCTCGAGCGATAAATAAATATCCTCATCAGCAAAATTATGCTTTTTCAGCTCATTTATAACAAATTTACACATCACTGGCGGACCACAGACGATAGCGATTGCGTCCTTGATGACCTCTGTCTTGTCGAATAACTTGGTGATCAAGCCGATATCGCAATATACACCCTCGACCTTCTCACCCTCTTTGCCTTCATCGAGGGTCAAATGCATATCAATCTTCTTGCACCATTTATCATAATCGCTTTCAAATAGCAGTCCCTCTTTGTTTTTACTACCATAAAATACTTGAATGTCTTTGGGGTAATTATCGGGATTATCACAGGCTGTTTCCAGAAGCGAGCGAAAAGGGATCATACCAATGCCGCCAGCGATGATTAGTGTATTTCTCTTCTTAATCTCGTCTGTCGGAAAACCATAACCATAGGGACCACGCACGCCAATCGTATCGCCTATCTTTAGCTCGTGCAGACGCTTCGTTAGTAATCCGATCTCCCGTACGCAGATCTCAAAGTATTTACGCTCACTGGCCGATGAACAATAAGCCACCGGCGCTTCACCATAACCGGGCAGTGATATTTCAAGTATCTGGCCAGGATAGAATTCTGGTACGTCACTATTAACCATTTCCAGTCGAAAAAGCTTCACATCCGGAGTATCCACGGTGATTTTAGTGATCTTAGCCTCTTCGGTTTGATATTGATTTTTCATGAATTAGATTCGATATTGCTTTAAATACTCTAAGGGATAATGTATTGTTCTTTTTCACAGCCTGCCCGCAATGCCTCGCGGCTAGCGATGGCAGGCGGGCTGCGGGTGTCTGAGCCCCGCCTCAGCGGGGCGAGTTCCGCAGCAAGAAAAAGAGTAATGCATTATCCCTCACCAGCTACAGTGCCCCCACCGGATCACTATCTACAATCTTCTGCAATGTTTCATTGATATCAATTCCTACCGGACAAGTGCGGGTACAACGTCCGCAACCTACGCAACCAGGCAGGCCATACTGCTCTGGAATCCGCACAAATTTATGATAATACCAGAAATGAATCCGCTGAGCGGTATTTTCCAGGAACACGTGATCACCCGCCACTTCCGAAAACTCACGGTAAAAACATGAATCCCAACAACGCGTGCGCTCGCCTTCTCCTTCCGTTAAAACCGCTTCATCATCAATCCGAAAGCAATAACAGGTTGGGCAGGCAATAGTACACTTACCGCACTCGATACATTTCTTACCTAGCTCGTCCCAGATCTTCTGATCATGGTGATTTTTCAGCTGATCCTTGATGGCCAACGTTCTCTCTCCTAGACCTGTTTCCTTAATCGGGCCGGCGAATTGGATATGTTCGTAGTTAGAAAATCCAAATTTATCCAGCACCTCTTGTCCGTCCTCCGAACCAGTCATGACGCGAAAGCTATCCCCTCGCTGCTCAAAAAAAATATCAAATTCTAAATGTTCGAGGATATCTTCTTCTAGCTTTTCCGAAAATACCTTAAAAGTCTTGGCGTCTTGCTCCGGAGCTACGCTTTGCCCTATGATCAACGTATTTCTCTTACGTCGCTGATAATAGGGATCTTTCTCATAAACATGATGAAATAGATTCAACGCCTTGAGATCAAAAGTCGTCAGCCCAAAGGCTACTTGCTGCGGATAATCGTCTGACACCTCATTCAATTTTGCCCCCTGATAATCAAATAACTTCTCGCAAGGTGGTAGAAAGACCTTTTTCCAAGAATGATCAGTTAAGCAGCCATTTAGGACTAAATCAGCTGGCTGGGCTATTTTTTCCACCTCAAGAACGGAGCCTTTTTGAACAGGTCCGTAGACGACGTTATCTTGGAGAAGATATTCTAAAAATTTAGTGAGTTGATCTTTTGTCATGATTTCCACGATAATAGAGGAATTGTAGCATAAATATGATTGGGATGAAATAAAATTGGCTAATAGACTAGACAATATTGATATAAGAGATAAAATGTAAATCTAATATTCACCCTTCCCTTAAATCAACTATATTTGCTATAATTCAGTATTCTACATTCAGAAAGCACAAATGAAAACTACAAACAGGAGGTAGCATTATTATGTCCGCTACAGAGATAAAAGTGTTAGTGCAGTTCAGCTTTGGAATTGGTGGGGGCGAGTCCGCTTTTGCTGGAAGCTTTTCAGCAGGAGAGGACTGTGTTATCAGTGAATTCCATGGCCAAGGATATGCCTGGGTTCTGATAGAGAACAAGGGAGCATTCTTCCTTATCGTCATCGACTTTGGTCATTCCGATGATTGCGGTGGGAACTCTGTTAATTTCTTCCCTGACGCCAAAAAAGGACTCAGGATCCAACTGGAAAGAGTGCGGAGAGACATAGCCCTAGCTCGAAGAGATGGTGTGTACGATCTTCCTGAGCCTGCTCAAAGACTACGAGAAGATATACAAGAGGGACGGCGAGATGATCCTCTTCCCTCTGATCCTCCGTTTAAAGTGGCCATGGAGGAGGAGGAGGAAAGGAGGCTACTGGAAGCACTCAAACTGGCACGAGAAAGCATAGATCCAAAGTAGCTGCTCTTTAGCCGAAAGGACTTGTTGTTACAGGTCTTTTTTATTTGGTATTAAAAAAGAGTTACTTGCGTAACCCTATAGACACAATCTCCTTCTACCAAATAGCACCACGTAATTGATCACCTATATCCCTTGGTATAGATGCGGTGAATTTATGCGATAGCTTGTAGGCATCTGTCCAGATGTCTATTTCCTCGTCTGAACTGCGGGCTAGCTTCAATATCAATTCATCCTTGTCTCGGACGTCTTGACACGGCATTTTTCCCAGACTACGTTCAGCGAAGAACCGTAGATCACTACCAATCGACTCCAAAATATGGTTAATCGATTTTATCTTGCGTTCCTCACTTGTTATGTGCACCGTGAACTTTATGTCCCGCTGAACAGTCGTTACCTCGACAAGGCCACCAACTTCTTCCATTACCGTCCCCGGTCTTTCCTGGCATTCCTCTTCATGTGTCACGGTACTAATACTTATCGGTTCAGAAAGTGCTACTTCACCTAACATAAGTAGCATTCCCGCGAATTCGACATCTCTGCCTATAGTTCCCGTCGTAATCTCATGACCTACCGATCTAGTCAACCCCCGGGACATGTCCAGCATTTTGAGGACATTTTTCACTGCATCAATACTAACCGAAACCAGCTCTGTCGATTTGCCCATTTTATAAATTTCCAACAAGTAGGCGAAAATCGGCACGAGATTGCAAGGTACTTTCCGTTTGACCATAGCTTTCTTCCGAGCCATGATTTTCCTCCTTGACGTACGTTTTTCTATCTAAACTCGTTTACTATTTCCCCAACTCTTCATCAATAATCTTGGCAAAATCCTCAAAAGGATAAGCGCCCGAGATCTTACGACCATTAATGAAGGTCGCTGGTGTACCAGTCACCTCTACTGCTTGACCGTCCGTCATATCATTCTCAACCTCTTCCTTTTGCTGATCGGAATCGAGACATTTATCAAAAGCAGCTGTTTTCAACTTGAGCTCCTTAGCATACCCTTTCAAATCAGGCACTTCCAAGCTGTCCTGATTAGCAAACAGTTCGTCATGATACTCCCAATATTTTCCTTGCTCACCGGCACATTCGGCTGCCTCGGCGGCTTTTTGGGCATCAGCGTGAAAATCTAGGGGAAAGTCACGAAAAACAATCGCTACCTTATCACCGTATTCTTCCGCTATTTTCTCGATAGTTTCCGCATTACGCGCACAGTAAGGACATTCATAATCACTAAATTCAACTATTTGGACTTTGGCGTCTTTGCTACCTTTAACAGTGTCATCATCAATACTGACCTCGAATTCTTCTGTACCTGGTTCCGGTGGAGCCGGTGGTTCTGGCAAGGCTTCCTCAACTGAACCAGTTAAATCAGCATTGCCACTGTAAATTACCGAGCCAGCAATAATGGCACCAGCTAAAATAATGGCTACCGGCACCCAGAAGGTATTATTCTTGGGCACTTTTTTTTGCTCCGGGGCTTTATCATCGCTCATATTTTTTTATAAATTAATGATTAAGTCATTATAGCGGCCGACGACAAATCAGTCTACACTATTTTGGTAAAGACTCTTAAAAATCCGCAAGCTTTCTAAATATTCTTCATTATCTTCTACGCCATCGCGGTGGAAAGTAAAATATTTTAGTATTTTCTTGGGCGGTAACTCATGAGTGACATAGCCATAATCGCGGATAGCGGTGTTCTTGATCAGATTTTCCATCGTTTTTTTATAGAAAAGTAAATTATCACTGCTTATCCTCGTTAACGGCAAATGCTCATCAGTGCCATTATTAAAACCTTCACGGAAAAATTTAACAAGATCTGTCCAAAAAAACAGATAAAGCAATATCTTTTTTATATCTCGACCGCTGCGCTGCGGAATATCTTTCATAAAATGACTGCGGTTATAGTGCACGTGGCAGTGAGCAATATTATCTCCCATCTTATCAATAAACTCATTTATGTGTTCAAAGCGTCTAGTTTCTTCTTCAGAAAAGCCATGCTTTTTCAGGAATTCTCTATTTCTCACTTGAGTATTAAGATGACCCCAATCAAAAGTGATTTTAAGATTTGGATGCTTTAGCCTTTTAAAGACATACTGAAAATCGTGGTGATCCGTCATGGTGCAAGACTGCTTATTTCCCACCACGTGCGGCATATTTTCTAAAGTTAAAGTAACGTTACGACGCGCAGCGTAATCTAGAGCCGAACTCATATTACTCATAATGTTGTCCAAAGCTCGCTCTTTACTCACTCCTCGCCAAGCTGTTCCGGGATGAAAAACTATCAGCGGATTGTCGCCCTGGCTTAGTTCGGCCGCAATATCAATGTGCGACTTCAAAGCCTTAGTAATATAGTGCGAATCGTGGGAGAGGTTAAAATAGTACCCCTTGAGAGACTTAGGACAGGTTTCAAAACAACCATGGAAAGTGTACATCGGAAGCTTTTGTTTTTTAATCGCTTCAACTCGTTTCCACTTAGGGTTCCAGCGCCGATCGAAAAAGCCCCACAATGTCATTTCTAGCCCATCGTAGCCCCTTTTACCCTCAATAATATCTCGATTAGGCTTAGATATCTTCTCGTCCCAACTCTTAAAAACATTCAGAAACGGCAATTCTGCTCGCAACAAATCAACCGCGATATGGGCAATCGTGGGCATAATGACAATGTCTTCGATCAGGTGTTTGATTTCTTTATTTTTCGCCATACTAGATTAAGTTATAACAAAATAACTAATTAGGCAAATAAAAAACACTAATTATACACGCTAAGTTCGCGCCGAATTAGTGCTTAATCCTCCTTCAACACCTCTTCATCCAACTTTAACTTGGTTTCAATCAAAGTATTGGTTAAATAGATCGTGTCAGCAGTTGATGTTTTGACGTAAAGACTGGTCTCTTGTAGATTTTTATCGCCCAGTAAAATTTCCGACTGGCTATCGTCCTGCATCAGTAAAGTTATTTTAATAATCGGCTTATCGAGACCATATTCTGCCAAATCACCCGCTGGTATTTCCTGGGTGGCTTCTAGCTCGTTGATAGTGTCCAAAGTCTCATCAATTTTGCCCGCCCGCGCTTGATAAGTAATTGGCTCAACTATCTTCCAGCCCTCTCCTTCTTTAACCACTCGCGTTTTTTTGTCTGGTTGTTCGAAAGTGATTTCTTTTACTTGGTCTTTGTCGATATTGATGACGTCAAACGTTTCCTCTGTCAGATCAGCCTCGTCTTTCACTTCTCGATCCTTTTCGAAAAAGTAAACAAAAGCTAACAAAGCCGCAAAAACAGCTACTAAAATAAAAGTGGTTTGGAATTTTCTTAAAGCCATAAATATTTAAGCTTGTTTTTTCCGTTTCCGTCGATCCAGCCAGACTCCAATACCGATGATAATTACAATCAGCGGCATACCAACAACAGTGGCGTAGAAAATAAGTTTAGTTTGACTGCCAGTTAAGGTGACCGTGCGCTGCACTTCTTCCTTAGGTCGAATAGAAATTAATTCTTCTTCTTCCGCTAACCAATTAACCGCGTTGATAAAAAAGTCGAAGTTTCCGAGAGCGTCGCTAAACATGCTGCTAGCAAAATCAGAATCTCCAACTACGATCAGACGAGTTTTTGACTCCTGGTCCTCTTCAGTATTCTCCTCTCCTTCCTTATTGTTAACTACTCCCTTGACTACTACCGCTACTGGTAATGGTCCTTTTTCATCTATGTCTTCGTTAAACTTTGCTTCTTGAGAGGAAAGATTCTTTTCTAGCCAAGAATTATCTGAGGTAGAAGCTAGAGTAGTAATTTCAGTGTTTTCTGGATGCTCATCCGCTTCACCCACCGATTTTACCCCCGGGAAAAAAGCGGGTTGCAGGCCATCGGTAATCTGATGAGTTTGCCACTCTTTGACCACTGGCGTACTAATATCAGTCCAAAAATATTCTTTGGGATCAACTATCACCCCTTCTTTCGTGGTCACTCCCCATTTTTGCAGTAAATCTTCTAAGTTAGAAGCTTTGCCCTGACCAGGAACAACCGGATCTAATAAAGCCAGCAATTTACCGTCGTTATCGAGATATTGGCTAATAATTTCTTTTTCTTCATCCAGAATCTTATCTTGCGGTCCGGCGATAACTAGTACAGCGGCATCTTCCGGCACCTCTCGCGTAGCTACTAAAGACAGCTCAGCCACTTCATAACCTTCTTTGCTCAATAGGGTGTTAACTACGCTGTAACCAGTTTCCTGGACATCTTTAAGACCCTTCTCTTTGTGACCAGTGAGGAAATAGATTTTCTTTTGTGTCTCACGAGTTAGCTTGAGGATGCTAGAAGTAATATCACTTTCGGTAGTAGTTAGGGATTGCTCACGTTTATCACCCTTTTCAAATACCAAAGTGCCGTAACGCTCAATACCGTATTCACGAGCAACTGTTGGCTTGGTATCAGGATCGATAAACTCTACCGTAATATTACTATTTTGATTCCGATATTGTTCTAACAGTCCTTTTACTTCTTCCTGGGCGGGGTTACCACCACGAAAAAATCCGATTACTTTAATTTCTTCCTCTACCCCTTGCAGTACTTTCTCCGTCTGATCAGCCAGGGTGAATTTATGGTTTTTAGTTAAATCCCAATCGAACGATTCTTTGCGGGCAATATAATTTACTAAAATCAAAATACCCAACATCGCCACGACTGCCAGAAGAGCGTTACTACCATATTTTGTCTGCCGCATCCCAAAAAACTTCAGTAGCCACTGGAATTTCAGAAATTTCTTTATTTTTTTGGCCGTCTTTTTATCCATTTATTTCCATTTCCTTATTTCAATCGACTTCACTGACACAAATAGCCAGAAAACAATAAAACTCAAATAATAAACAACATCCTTAAGATTAATAACGCCTTTAACAAACCCTTCTAGATGAGTTGAAAGCGAAATATATGAAAGTAACTCGCTATCAACTTCGCCTAGGTTGCCAGAGATCCAACTCATTACCCAGAGCAGCAGAACTAAGGCAAAGCCAATCACGGCCGCAATAATCTGATTTTCTGTCAATGTCGAAGCGAAGATACCCAGAGCAATAAAAGATAAGCCACACAATAATATGCCTAGATAAGCCGACCAAATTGGCCCCATATCGGGGTTACCATATTTAGTCAAAATAAAGATATAAACTAAGGTTGAAGCCAGCATGGTGATAAAGAGAATAGCGGCGGCTAGGAATTTACCCAACATTACTTCAATATCCCGCACCGGCTTAGTCATCAGCAACTCTAAGGTGCCCATTTTCCTTTCTTCGGAAAACATTCGCATAGTAATAAGCGGCATCAAGAATAGCAGGGTAATAATAATATTTGAGGCTGCACCCCGAAAAGACGCTTCTTTAGAAATAAAGAGAATCACCGAGAAAAAGTAACCGGATAACACTAAAAACATCGTAAACACCACGTAAGCGATCGGTGAAGTGAAATACGACCGCAATTCTTTAAGAGTAATGGTAAAAATACTATTCATTTATTCTTTGGTAGTTAACTTCAAGAATATTTCTTCTAGACCGAGAACTTCTCGGCGCATCTCTAATAAATCCCAATTATTTTGCACTACGGCTTGGGCTAGCTGACCGCGAATGTCCACATCTTTTTGCGAGGCTACTTCCAGGTCAACTAGATCGCTCGCCTGAGTTTTCTCTATATTCACTCTCTTCACACCACTGATTTCTTTTAATTTAGAACTTATCTCTTCACCTGGCCCCTTAACTGTTAATAATACTTTAGCCACTCCCGACAACCTGTTTTCTAAATTATTAGGCGTGTCTTCGGCCACTATTTTTCCCTCCGCAATAATAATCACGCGTGAACAGGTCATCGATACTTCGGGAAGAATATGAGTGCTCAATATAATGGTTTTATCCTCGGCCAGCGATTTAATTAATTCTCTGATCTCAATAATTTGCTTGGGGTCGAGACCAATGGTTGGTTCATCTAGGATAAGATATTCCGGATTGCCAATCAAAGCTTGGGCAATACCGACTCGCTGTTTATAACCTTTCGATAAAGTTTTGATAGTCGACTGCCGGACATTATCGATGCCACAAACTTTCATTATCTTGCTGACATGATTGGAGCGCTTGTCAGTCGAGACTTTTTTGAGAGCGGCAATATATTTCAAAAATACTTCCACGTCCATATCGAGATAAAGCGGAGTATTTTCCGGTAGATAACCAAGTTTCCGACGGACTTCTAGTGAATCATCAAACACATCTAAGCCACCAATTTCAACCTTGCCGCTAGTGGGAGGAATATAACCCGTCAAGATCCGCATGGTAGTAGTCTTACCGGCGCCGTTCGGCCCGAGAAAGCCAACCACCTCTCCTTTATCAATGTTAAAAGAGACATCCTGAATGGCTGCCTTAGTGCCGTACTTTTTTGTGAGTTTGGAGGCTTTGATCATGTATTTCTAGGTTGAATTACATTATAGTCTGAATTCTATAAATCACCAAATGAATATCTGTGGATTAATAAGCTCTAACTTTATGCGCCAAATTACAACAGGAGCAACCGGAGCCACCGTGTAAGCCAAATGACAATACTATCGACACTGGTTTATCGGCGGATGAATTTTGCAAAGCACTCTGAGCAGCATCATCAATGTAATAAACACCCGTCTCGTAATCCCTGCCCGACACTTTACTATCTTGGTAGCAACCTAAGTTAAATAAATAGGTGCCGTCACTCTTCTTGTTATTGATGCTGTTCCCCTCTGATATGCCTTTTTCGATGCTCTGCTTAAAACCATCGTGATAGAAACTCTTAATAGCAAAATAGGCGTTGGTTTGTTTCTCATCCCAGACTTCTTCCTCTTTCGTTTCTAGGTATCCACAGACAACGGTATCAAAAGTGTCCTCGCCGAAAATACCGTAGGTGGTTGTTTCCTGGAGGCTGACGTCTTTATTAAATTCACACTGAGATTCGGCGCTGTCATTGTCGGTGGTAGATTCTTCCGTATCACTTTCAGTTGTCTCTTCACTTTCTTTCTTAGCGTCTTCCTCTTTTTGCTTTTTGGCTTTCTTAGCCACGGCCGCTGCTTCTTTTTCCTTTCTGATGTCTTCGGCTGTTTTCAATATATCTATTTGGCTTTTCAGCTGATTAATTTCCTCTTTTAATTCGTTGAAGGAAGATTCTAGGGCGCTACGGCTATTTTTTTCACTTTCCAGCTGTCCCCAGAAATACCAACCACCGACAGCTAGCACAGCCGAGAAAAACATTCCCATAGCGACAATCAGGACTACCAAAATAATTTTGCCTGATTTTTTAGGTTTGACGATTGGTTTGCTTGTGGGTTGTTTTGTTTGTGTTTCTGTCATATTTTTTAGATTTATTTTTGGGCTGTATTATTATACAACAATTACAACACCAACTCTACCAAATATACCAACAAAAATCCAATCGCCGCCCCACCGCCAATCGGCGGCAAAGCGGGCAACGGTTTATTATATTCTGCTTTGATCTGAAATATATTCATCCCGATCATTCCCACTAAAGCTCCAATCACGATCGCCACTGAATATTGCCAGCCCATTTTCCAGGCCGAGACAGCGAACATTAAGGGTAAAGCGATATCGCCAGTTCCTAAAAATGAAAATGGCCCATCTAGCCGTACCTTGATCAGTCGGCTCATCATTCCTTTGATCTTCATCGGCACAATGATTGAAAAAGCTGCTCCCTTGCTAGTCAACTTGGTAAACATGGCCACCATGTGTTTTGTCTTAAAGACAGCAATAACATCGTAAACGGCTAAGATAGCAATGATAATTAAAATGTGCCAGGCGGAAAAGCCAACGCCAATGTAGGCGCCAATACCAGCCAGCGCGATCACCAACGCTAGATTATGAGTGATCACTAGCGGCAAGTATTGCCGTAGCAAAGCAACAGCTAGAGCGAACAAAACCGTCGCCAGAGCAGGTAGCCAAACGTCAAAAAATAACAGCGCGCCCAGAAAAATCGAAGCTTGGAGGGCTATTTGAAAAACCCGGTCTCTTTTAACAAATTTTACTAGCAGAAAAATGATAACTGTCCCCAAAGCAAAGGCCAATAAAAACTGGATAATCGAAATTTGCTGGGTTTCAATTGCTAATTTAATTTCTTCTATTTGTAATAGGCGCCAAGCGAGTAGGAGGCCGAGAAATTGGGTGAGGAGAAAAATAAAGCTTTCGAGCACAATAAAAACCGGAGAAAACTTGTGCTCCTCCGGTTGACTGTCTGATTTTTTTGTCGTTTTAGTGGCTGCGGAAATAGATTTATCGTTTATTCACCCGTTGTGAAATGAAAATCGCCGTAAGACAATGGATTGCCGTCTTTATCAGTGATACCTTCACGAATTGTTACTAATATTTTCTGCTGCGGCTGAAATGGCTCGGGAGGCGTGACTGTTAAAATGTTAGTGGCTTGATCATATTCGTAGCTGCTATTAAGAAAAGGATTAAAATCGTAACCGAGATCTTCGGCATACTCCACTCCAATGTTGCGCGTATTGAGGGTAGACTGATCCATCTCACGATCAAAAATAATCTTGATAGGAGCATCGAGGGCTACCTCTTTAGTCCGATTGCCTGGCTCGAAGTTGAGAATTTTAGGATTGTCGAGGATGGTGCCAGAAACTTGTCCGGTCAGGCTAGTGCTTTGACAACCAGTGAGAGTGATAGCGACTAAAATAGCTGCGCTGGCAATGAAATATTTTTTCATTTTAGTGTTTTAATTTGTAAAAATAGTTATCAAAATTAACTATCTTGTTCCTTACTATAACAATCCCCTCTTTTTTCAGCAAGCGCGTTTTGGCAGTGCCAATATGCAAACAGAGGACTAGTGTTTGCTTTTTCGCAGCTGTGGGTGTTTGAGGAGTTCTCCCGGTCTTACCGGGAGGGCGACGAGTTCCGCAGCCAGAAAAAATAAATACTAGTCCTCTGTTATCATCTTTAGTAATTTTGGCAACTCCCCAATCACATCTGAGGCAATCACTGATCGCTTGCCTAGCTTGGCGGCTGCTTTATCGCCAGCTAACCCGTGTAGATAGACAGCGGTGCTAGCTGACTCGAGAGGCTGTTTAATGTTCTGCGCCCAGAGAGTGGCTAGAATGCCAGTGAGCACGTCACCGGTGCCAGCTGTGGCTAGAGCGCGACTGCCAGATTCATTTATTACTGTTCGCCCGTCTGGTCCGGCAATTATTGTCTCCGGCCCTTTCAAAAGTATATTGACCAGCCACTTCTGAACATAATTTTGCGCGATCTTAGCGCGATCTTCTTTTATATTCTCAACGCTGAGACCGGAAAGTCTAGCCATTTCCCCTTCATGCGGAGTGATAATCGTTTCATTTTTGCGCTGCGGCAGTAATTTATCGACCTGACCAGCCAAAGCGTTTAAGCCATCAGCGTCTAGTACTAGTGGCTTATCTAGCTCCACTATTAGCTCGCGGATTAATTTTTGCGTCTCTTTGTTTTGCGACAATCCTGGACCGATAGCTACCACGTCAAACTCAGCTGATTTTTCTATAAGAATCTCCAAAGCCTCGTAGCTCAAAGTACCTTCGTCAGTCGCCGGACACGGAATCGTCATTACTTCGGGCAATAAATCCGCGTAAATTTCCGTCAAAGTTTCCGGAAATGCCAGCGTGACAATCCCTGCTCCCGCCCGCAAAGCAGCTCGGCAAGTTAAAACGGCCGCGCCCGTCATGCCGCGCGAACCAGCCACGACCAAAACCTGCCCGCATTGTTTTTTATGCACGCTGCCCGGTCGCGGAGCGAGAATCTCCGGAAAAATAATTTTGTTTTGGGTTATTGGTTTCATTTGAAGGCCGCGTTTATTTTATAACCTGCTCCACCTGCCAATCACTTTCCCCTACCTCCACCCGCAAGTAGGAATTATAACTCTGACTGCCTTGCCCATACTGCGCTTTAAATTTATAGCTACCTCCACTGCCAACTCGTCCCGTTCCGATTTGTCGAATGCCATCTTCCTCAAAATCGTAATACAAATTATGGTGAGCGCCAAAGAAAGCCGTGATTTTGCCTCGCAGGATATTTTTGATCCGACTACTTGAAGCCAGCTGATCGTTAGGGTGATAAGTGCTGACAGCAGTTAGCGGAATATGAGAAATAACAAAAATGTTATCATACTGTCCTTGCGCCTCGTTTACCTCGTTTTTCAACCAATTTATTTGCTCTGCCCCGAGTGAAACTTTTGGGGCGTAAAGGACGATAAATTTAGAATTTTGTATTTCAAATGAATAGTAGGAGGAATAAGAGCCATCAATAATTATACCTTGAATATTCTGCTGCTCGTCCCAAAACTCTCGATAAGCTAGAGGCAATGTTTTATTGAAACTAGCATCGTGATTGCCGGCGGAAGGGAAAAAAGCAATGTTGTTTTTTTCTAGCGGACTAACAGTCACGTAAAACTCCGACCACATTTTTCCGGCTAAAGTGCGTGAAGTAGAAGACGAGCCAGCTATCATGTCGCCAGCGTGGATGACGAAAGCGGGTCGGGGATCAACAGCGGCCACTTCCTGAATAGTATTCGTAAACTCGACTGATTGTGACACATTACCCGCCCCGCCATTGCTATCGGACAGAATTACGAAAGAAAACGATTTATCCTCTGGTTGGCCAGTGGAATTCTTCAGGCCATTTTTAGCTGGTTCTACTAGACTTTTCGGATCGTCTTTGGTAGCTTGCTTGCCCGGCTTTTCGAAAAAGGGGGCAATGACATAAATAACAACCAAGACCAGGGCGGCCAGGGCTAGAAGACTAATGATAATATTGATAATTTTGCTTGCTTTCATTTCGTTTATTGCCCATCAGCTAATAGAAACGACAGACAATAATCCTCCAAGCCCTGCCAAGATTTATCGTATTGTCCGGCATCAATAAAAGCATCAGCCAAAATCACTCGTAGGCGCGTCAGTTCTTTGAGATAGGATAAGCGTTTCTCGCCGGCGATGGTTAGACTTAACAATTCATGCGCGCGCTCGGCCGATTTTTGCACTTGCTCCTTGTCGCTTTTTACTGACCAATGCTTAGCGCGAGAAATTTCGCTAGCAATATTACCCATTTGCTGGCCGAATGTCATTGCCTGCCATTTTCCTTGAGTGAGTTTTTGGTGAATAGCCATGTTAAGATATTAACTTGCTCACGATTGATTCCACTTTTTCCTTTACCCCCTCATCCTGTATCTCCATCGATCTATTCCCCGCTGCCGGTCTAATATTTATCAAGGAAGTGTATTCCAGACGATCGGCTTTTGTTTTTTCGGGATATATATTAGCTCCCCATAAGTTTTCTTGCTGAGAGCCAGCAGTTAATAAGATTGCCTCACTGTCGGCGTGCATTTCACCGCCGATAGCCATTATTTTCTGATCAATATCAACCACAACTTTAATCATGTCGCCAAAAATATCAGCGTGTTTTTTAAGCTTCTCCGGCGAGATTTTTTCTTTGATAATTTCAGGTTGCATATAATTTTTTTGTTAATTTCTCTCGCCATCATACCGCAAACAAACTAAATTGACAATTTGACTTTATTATGCTTATATGAGCTGATCGTGATTTTTAGCGATTTTCGCACCTACAAAATTCAATAAGTATAGATACAGAAACGGAAACAGGCCCGCAAGGGGAAGGAAAATGAACATGGCACTGGAAGAAATTGCAGAACTAGTTGAGCTCGTTACGCGCATCCGGCGGCGGATGCACATGTGTCCCGCGCTACGATGGCAGGAAGACGAGACCCTGCAGTACCTCGAGGGACTATTCCTCGAAGTCTGCAACGGAAAGGACATCTTTCGCATCCGCCGCAAGAGGGGTGGAACATTGGTGGACATCAAGTTCGACTCGAACTTCTCCTGGGACGCCTGGCGGGCTGAAGTGGATGCCCTGCCGATTCAGGAGAACACCGGCCTGGAATTCGCCTCCACCGTCGAGGGAGTGTCCCAGGCCTGCGGCCACGACTTCAGTCCAGCGATGGCGATGGGTGCCCTGTGGGCGCTCAGCCGGGACATTGTCCGGCCCACGCATAACATCCGACTAATGCTGCAGCGAGCCGAAGAAAACCCAGGCGCGCCACCAGAGCCCCGTTCAGGTGGAGACATTCTGGTCAATGATGACGGTGCGCTAGAAGGGATGGATCGAGTGCATATTTTGCATATCCTTTCGACTCTCCCCCTCGGCGAATTCCACTCTCGGCAGGGGCCGCTCATGGGCTGTTCCGACCGGATGGGCATCAAGTTCACTGCCACTGGCGGTCACGTCATGGAGCCGCATATCGGATCCAACGCCATGCAGATGCTCCAGGCAACAATGAACTACCTCGACAGCTTCGCCGCCCGCCACACCAGCCCCTTTGAGCCGCTGGTGATTGAGCCAACCAGCGCTGACTTTGGCGACGGCCAAAGCACCAGCAACATCCGTCCGGCAGATGGCAGTGCCTGGTGGGCAGTGCGGCACATGCTGGATAGAGAGGGACAGACTCAGCTTCAGGTCGACCTCCGGGTGGGGATTGAGCAGGCACTGAGTATATTCCAGGAATCCGGAGTGGAAATCAACATGGTTGATGGTCACCCGACGACCACCAACTCCGATTTCCCTGAGGTCGCAGAAGTGCTGAAGAGCGCTGGTCTCGCTGTCGTGGAAGGCAAGCCGGAGCTAGGCGGCGATGACGCTGCCTACTATCTGCAAAAGTGCAGAGGCTCCTACTGGTTTCTGGGCGCTGGCGGTCCCGACTACGCCGGTCACCACACGGCCAAATTCGACCCCAACGAGAAAGCTCTGATCCACGGCGTTCAGTTCTGGCTGGCCATGGCCTCCCGCTAAAACCTACCCGCACCTACCTATTGAAAACACAAAGCCCCGCGACTCTATCGAGACGCCGGGCTTTTTTTATTTGCGAAGCGAATGAGAGAAAAGCAAAATCTTTTTGCTTTTCCGAATGAGCAAGCAAACAAGAGACGAAGTCTCTTATTTGCGAAGTCCTGCCTGCCGGCAGGGAGTGAGATCCCGATCTGATCGGGACGAACGAACAAGCAAACAAGGGGCGAAGCCCCTTATTTGCGCAAGATAATTTAAACTTTCACTCCCATTAAATAACTCATCACCGCCAACATCGATTCCATGTGGAGCTCTTTGTTGGAGTAAATAGCACGTGAATCCGGATCAACATCGCGTTCAATCTCGAAAATCAGCGGGGTGAGCATATCGAGGAATGCATCTGACCGTAATTTCTTCATATGGTCAGTGGTAATTGGCTTATACTTTTTCAGGATCGTTTCCTCTTTTTCTTTGGGAAATTTATCGTCAGGAATAATACCTTTTTGCAAGCCCCGGGTAACTAACAGATAATCAACTTCGCCGATAAAATCATCCAATTTACCATACTCTAGCTTTTTCAGGCCATTTTTCTTAGCTTGTTCTTCTACATCTTTCGGCAGCGGAAACTCACCAAAATCATCAATATATAATTCGATACCAAAGTGGCCCATAATTGGCACCATTGCTTTACAACAACGATTTATTTCTGGTGTACCGTAAATTCCAACCTTTAAGCCTTCAACTCGCTTTAGATAATGATAAACATTAACCAGCATCATCGCTGCGGCCACCGCGTGCTCTTTGGAACCACTGCCACCGTTGACCACCGGCACGCGTGATACTTTAGCCGCTCGCTCGGCCGAGTCTTCATCGGGATGACGGAGAACAATTACATCAGCATAGCCAGAATAAGTCCGCACAGTGTCTTCTAGACTCTCTCCTTTTTCCATCGAGAGACCCTCTTCTCCCATTACGCCAACCCAGCCACCGCCAGCTTTTAACATCGTAGCTTGCGCGGAAGTCATCGTGCGCGTCGAGGGTTGGAAAAATAAAGTGGCGACCACTTTGCCGGTCATTAAATCAGTTGGGATACCTTCCCTGATAAATTTGTCCGCTCGCTTAAAAATTTCCTCGTAGCCAGCTTTGTCGATGTCCTTGGAATACACTAGGTGTTTTGGTTTGGCCATAGTTTTTTGTTAATTATGGTGAGCTTGTCGAGCCATTTATGTTAATTTTCGCACAATACCTTGGTCGGCGTCAACTGCCAATTTTGCCTAAAACTTGTTTTGGTTGCAAAATCGAGTACCCCGATGAGCGTAGCGACATCGGGACTAGTTTATTTTCTTCACTATTCCTTGTTTAGCATCCACTTCTACCCGATCACCATCTTTCAGCGCCTGGGTCGCGATTTTCGTTCCAATCACACAGGGTTTTTTCATCTCCCGAGCAAGAATAGCAGCGTGGCAGGTAATCCCGCCCTCATCAGTAACAAAAGCGGCTGCCTTATTCATGGCTACGATATAGGCAGGAATGGTCATGGGCGTGACTAATATGTCTCCTTCTGTCACCTTATCAACTTCGCGCGGATTATTTACCACTTTTACCGTCCCCTTAGCCTTCCCTGGCCAGGCTATATTTCCCTTAATTTCATTTGTCCCGGTCTCTTGCCTTGAAATAATTACTGGATGATCAAATACAGCGATGTCATTATAGTACTTTATAATAGCTGACCGCGTTGGGTCTCGCTTAGTAATAATTTTTCCACTCTGAATATCGCTAGGTATGCAGTCTCGCACAGATTCAACCCCCAATGCCTCTGCTGCTCGCTCAAATATCGGCTGAGCCAGGTAATATAACTCATATAGAGCATCGGTGCGAAAAGTGCGCAAGAACACTAATTCTTGCAACTCAGCCACTAAATCACGTAGCGATTGCGGTATATCCGGCTGTTTTATTTTTTCGGCTGGCTTGGCTGACACTTCTTGTTGAATTTTTTTCATCTCCGCCCGACTAAAGCCAGGGGCAAAACCTCCTTCAATCCGGGTCTTCATCCAGGCATATTCTTGGTGTAGTTCTTCTAAGCTTACTCCCTGGCGAATATCATCTTCCATCAAATTATGCGCGGTTTTTTTCAAGGGCTTGCTGATATCACCAATAAATTTTTCCGCCTCTGCTTCAACAACGAACTCTTTAGCTTTCTCGTTGGCAATAGGGATGTAATATTCTTCACAGCCATGGGCGACCCAAATGTAAACATTAAAAGGCGAAATCAAATTAACCACCTGTCGATACAATTCTACTGGATTTGTTTGTTTATCAGCTATTAGCTGAGGAATTTTTGCTTTAATTTCTCGGTATGAATCTTCGCATTGTTTAGTGAGAACAAAAATGTCAGTTTTTTGTAGATATCTTCCGGCTTCCTCCGCTGCCGCCTTAATCATTTCTGGACAACGGTACCAAGTATAAGAGTCGTAAGCAACGATGGGATACTCGCCATCAATACCTTGAGTTTTAAAAGCTGCTCGGGTGGCATTCTCGAACATCATATAGGTAACCAAAAAAGCGTAGGGACGGTGAAGCCAGACTTCCCAGTCCATGGCTGTTATTTTCTCTTTTACTTGTTCTTTATTCATATCTTCTTAGCTATGCCTTTACTGGCATCCACCTCTACTCTATCGCCAGTTTGGAAAGCTTTGGTGGCAATTTTGGTGCCAATAATACAGGGTATTTTTAGCTCGCGTGATACTACGGCGGCATGGCTGGTGATCCCGCCTTGTTCCGTCACGATGGCGGCCGCTTTTTTCATGACGGGGACAAAATCAGGAGTAGTTTGGTTAGCGACTAAAATCTCACCTACTTGAAATTTTATCATATCCGCTTTTGACTTTATTACTCGGACAATCCCGGTAGCTTTACCCAAAGAAGCCCCGACACCACGCAACTCCTTAACATCCTCAGATTGCTGCTGCTCTAGATGAACAAAATACTTGTTCGCAGCAGTGCCAGCGACAACATAGTAACCAGCCGGCGTAACAGCGTAGAATATTTGGTCTTTCCGCGCCGCAATTTTCTTTAGCAAGTCCCGATCGCCTGACAACACTTCGCACACTTCTTCGAACACCAAAAATGTCATGTCTTTAGTCGTAATTCCTGCTCGACCACCAATCTCCGCTAAAAATTTCTCAAAATGAGACATCCCCACATAGACTCCACTTTTACGCACGTCCTTCCATTCGGTAAACAGGTCAGAGATTTGTAAAACATTACGGTGAAACTCATCAAGAGGTAGATTAGCCAAGACCTGCTGTCGTTTTTCCTCATAATCTTTTATTTCTCGTTGCTTCTTCTGATATCGGTCAGCTAAATTTTTACCCTCACTTACCAGCTGTTTCAATCTGTCATAAAAATCGGCCAGGCTAATAATTTCCGCCTGATAGTAATTATTTGCCATCCAATAATATTTCTGGCGGTGTTTTTGTAAAGATTTGTATAATTTAGGCGATTCTTTTTCTAAAACTTTGCGATCCGGCAATTTACTACCATAGTGCTCACTGAATTTTACTGCCAAGCCCAATAAATCAAATTCTTCTTCGATCGTGAAAGATAAAAATCCCGGCGAGAGCAAAATCCGCAAGATTTCATCACGATCGCCAGTAACTTCCATTTCGGCCAACGCCTCCCGAAACATTTCCTCCAACCAATCCGTCTCGCCCGTTGACATAAAAGAATCAGCTAAATAAGCGGCGGCGCCCGCACCTAAATATAGTTGATAGAATTCCTTAAAGTCTCGGATCAACTCTTCGTCAGTCAATTTACCTAGATTTTTATCCAACAGTTCCTCTGAACAATTTATGTACTCAGCCCAGTCAGCCTGCCAAGCGCGGTAACGTTGCATGACGTGCTCTGTTCCTTGCCGAGCTTCTTCCACCACCCAGTCCTTAACTTTCACCAAGCTTTCTTGATCCAGAAACCACTGCGCTTGCTCGCCTTTAATAAAACAAAAACAAAATTTATAAGGGATGGGGATTACCTGGGCGAACCGAAAAACCTCCGTTTCCGAAGAAGCAAACAAAGTAAAAACTTTGCTTTCAAATGACTTGTTGTATTGCTCCCCCACTTTAGCCACTACATCTAGGGGAAACTTGGTCAGTTTTTTCATATTGATCAGCTATAATTTTTTTACTGCCAATTTTGCCCAAAACTTGTTTTGGCTGCAAAATTGAGCATCCCGATGAGCAAAGCGACATCGGGATTAACCCATTTTCTTTACTGATCCTTTGTCAGCGTCTATCTTTATTCTATCACCATCCTTCAAGGTAGCGGTAGCCGTTTGCACTCCTACTAGGCAAGGAATCTTCAGCTCACGCGCTACGATCGCCGCATGACAAGTCAAACCCCCTTCATCAGTCACAATCCCACCTGCTTTTTTCATTATCGGTAAATAATCCGGCCGGGTCATAACTGCTACAATAATATCGCCCTCTTTTACCTTAGAAAAATCATCTCTAGTCAAAACAACTCGCACTTCTCCTTGTACCACCCCTGAGCTGGCGCACATTCCCTTAATGTCATCCTGACGCAAAGATTCTGCAAGCAAATTAGTTAATTTTTCCGCCTCCTGATCGTAAAAACGATACCACTCACCCATTTTAGGTCCATAGCCATAAACTATGCCAGCTTGTCTCTTCTTCAGCTCTTTGGCAATACCAGCCGGCAACTGCCAGCCCTTAATATCCCATAAATTAAGGAAATGGAGTAACTCCAGCTCGATCTTATTAACCTTACTAAGCCTCTCCAAAATTTGATACAGATAATGATTAATAATACAGATGCTTTTTTTGCGCACGTCTCGCCACTCAGTCATTTGCGAGAATAAATAAAAAACATTTTGCAATGACTGACTGATATTTTTAGACTTTTGCAATGCTACTTTTTGCTCGGCGACATGCTGCAAATCTTTATTAATTTTATCTACTTCGCCAACACGCTGATCGATTTTTTTAACATCCTGCTCGATTTTTTCTCTAAAATCGTCAATGGTTAGTCTAGCCACTTCGTGCCAATTACTTCCTAGCCAAAAATATTTCTGCTGATGATTTGCTAGCTGCTTGGCAGTATCCTTACCAGCTTTATAATCCTGAGCTATCTGAACTCGGGCAATAAGTTCCTGCTGTTGCTCCGTTGGACTATCGGGACTGATCAAAATGGCGATTTCTTCGCTAGATAGTTCTACTTTTTCCTTAGCGACCAATTCAGTCAATATTTTATCACCCTCGGGATCAAATACTTCAATTACCAAAGCTACAATCCAGCTATCCAAAGACAATTTAGTAATTTCTTTTAGGTTGTCGGTAAGCTCCTGATCACTCCAATCCGCTACTGGCCGACTGAATTTGGCCTGCAATAAATCCATCATCTGGCCATCAAGAGCCTGCCACTGCTTGATCTTGTCATCTATGTAATCTCTACTCTTCTCAGCTTTTTTTATGATTTCTCTAGCCTTTTTCGTTTCTTCGTCTCTATTGAAATAGGCAATATTCTCCCGACCTATTTGGGTAGTAATGCAATTATCGTATCCTAATAGTTTATAGATTGATTTATAGGGCCGAAAACTATAGAAAAAACTGAACTCACCCCCTTGGCGATACCAGTTTTTTGCTTTAATATTTTCGGCTAACTCTGCGTATTTCATTTTAATTCTCTTACTACTCCATGATTGGCCCGCACCTCGATCTGCATCCCGTCCCGAAAGACTTTGGTCGCTTTTTTAGTGCCAATGACGGTTGGAATATTAAGCTCGCGCGCCACAATCGCGGCGTGGCAAGTAATCCCACCCTCGTCAGTCACAATGGCGGCCGCTTTTTTCAAAGCGGGCATAAATTCCGGCCTAGTCATCGAGGCAACGATAATATCACCTTTTTCAACCTTGGCTAGCGAGGACAGTCCTTTGCAAATAACTGCTCGCCCAACAGCCGTACCAGTCATGGCCACCGAGCCGTGGAGTTCACGATCCAATGATTCTTCCTGCTGTTTCAATCCACCCCGCAATTTATTAATATTTTGGTAATTCTGTCCTGATAAAGTATGTGTTTTCATACCCATCATTAGAAAAAAAACGCCTTCGTCCCTAATAATCAATTCGTCTGTCAATTTTTTTAAATCTGATATTTCTTTAATATTCTTCACCTCTTCCAGACCCATATTGTGCAACCTGCCCAGAGGAATTTCTGTTCGTCGACTAATTTCTTTCATTACCCGATTAAAATACCCAATCGTCTTGAGTATAATCGCCTTGCGTTCATCCTGCCAAATAGTCGTAAAATCTATCAACTCAATGTCTCGACGCAAACTTTGACTCAAATTAAGCTGTTCTATTAAAGCTGGCTTCTCTTTGCTTATATCGTTCCAAATTTTCTTTTTGTTTTTTACTAATGACTTGAGTTTACGAGCAAAATAACTAACTGGCAGCTCGCAGATTTTGGCATAGCTATTTGCTAGCCAAAAATATTTTTGCGTATGTTCTATCAAGGCCACCGATTGCTCAGTTGACTTCAAGCTAGCAATTTTTGCCAGTTCCATCATCTCTCGGGCAAAAAATGAGGGCTTAGTCGGTGTTGTCAAAATTGTCGAATATTTTGTATATTTACTTTTGTCTTTTATGGTCTGGCGAAGCTTGGCCGAAAAATCTTTCTCTAATCCTACGCTAACAGCCTCAATGATGTGGGAAACATTCACTGAATCAGTGCAGAGATCAGCCATTTCTTTGAATCTGGCAATCAATTTCTGATCGGAGATTTTTTTCAGTTTTTCGGCAGTTATTTCTGCTAGAGTCTTATTGTGTCCAGCTATCCGAGTAGAATATTTTTTCTTTACTTTTTTTATATAATTGGGGTCAATAGCTATTTTCTTTTTTACTATTTGCCAAATTTTGTTTAGATCTGACCATAAATAGCCAAATTCAGCATAATCACCCCGCACATCCAGAAACATTTTATTGTATTCATAGCCTAATAATTTTTTTATCCGAGCGGCACTGACACCCACGTGGGAAAGAAAAATCGGCAGACCGTTAAAACCTTGAATATACCATTCTTCTTGAAGCTCTTGTTGGCAAATTTTATAAGTTTGGGAATTCTGACTCATAGTTTTTTAACTATACCTTTATCCGTGTCTACCTCTACTCTATCACCAGTTTTAAATACCTGGGTGGCAATTCGCGTTCCAACTACGCAGGGGGTACTTAGCTCGCGCGAAACAATCGCGGCGTGGCAGGTTAGGCCACCTTCGTTGGTCACAATCGCGGCTGCTTTTTGGATGGCAGGCATAAAATCGGGCGTAGTATTGCTAACTAGTAGTATCTCTCCCTCTTTAATTTTATCATTCTCCCGGGCACTTTTCAGATAGCGAATAATGCCTTCGACTTTTCCACCTGAGGTCGGCGTGCCTTTGACTGCTTTGATATTTTCTTCTACCTTTTGATCTTTTTCAATATCTTCTCTAACACGCTTGGCTTCGTTATCTGACAAATATTCATTTTTCCCGTCATCCATTATCGCAACTGAATCTTTTTTACGCTGAGCCACAACACTAGCGTCAATCTTTCCTTTTTCTAGAGCCTCTTTCACTTCCCACCAGAAAAACCAACGCAAATCCTCAAAGCTAATACCAAGACGACTAGCCATTTCCTGACGCATCGGGATAGCAGCGTAATTATATTGGGTAAATACTTCTTTTTTTCTGTCCATTAAGTAGAAAAGATCCTCTAAGACACGCAAATAATGAGTATAGGGAGCTTTTAGTTTATATTTTTTACTGATAGCTGCTTTTTGCTTAACTAATTTCTGATAATCAATTAGTCCTGGCGGCTCCTGGGCAAATTTCTGAGCACGCTTAATGAAATACTCTTTATCGACAATTACGCTGGCGTAGTCATACAGTAGCCATTTATATTTCTGCGTGTGCTGCTTTATTTTTTCGTCAAATCCCTGCTTAGTGATTTGCAATAGTGCCTCTTCTTCTCGACTAAGAAATGACTGATAGAGAGGTGTCAATAAAGTCTCGTATTCGGCCGCTGACATCTTAAGCTCTTGGCGCAAATAATTTTCCAGTATTTCTTCTAGTTTCTCTTTGAGAAAATAGGCCAGAGGTTCTCCGTAAGGCACGGCTCGGTAGTAAAGTTCATTATACTGCTCCCCAATTTTAATAAGCTCCGGCAGACTATAGCTTTGCCAGTCCATTGCTTTCATTTCCGCAATAAAATCTAGAATATCTTCTATGCGTTTATCAAAAATCTTTCGCCTGCTGCTGATATAATCATCGTCTTCAGATATTTTAGCAAAAAGGTAATCAGTAATTTTTTGCCGGACACTTTCCAAACAATAAATGCGCACCCAGGCATCTTTGTAAATAAAATAGGCTGGTCCGCCATTATAACCAACTGTTTTATCGATGCAGCTCGTCCAAGCACCAGCCACTCCTTCGATAGTCAGGGGCGGGTAATCCCCCCGCTCGTGCATGAAATGATATTTATGCGGCATGGTTAAGCTTTTTTAATAATATTCACTGTCCCTTGGTCAGCGTTGACTTCGACTAGGTCGCCGTCACTGAGAGTAGTAGTAGCCTCTTTTGTCCCAATTATACACGGTTTTTGCATTTCTCGGGCTACAATAGCGGCGTGACAAGTGATACCACCCTCGTCAGTCACAAAAGCGGCTGCTTTTTCCATTATCGGCAAATAGCGTGGATCAGTCATCGAAGCAACTAAAATCTCTCCCGTCTGGAAATTACGTGAATCTTTGACTTTCCTGATTATTCTCACTTTTCCTTTTACAACACCGGGATGAGCCGTTTGGCCTTTAAGTTTACCGCTCGCCTCTCCAGCAAATTCTGCCCATAAATTAGGATCGAAATATCTTTCCTCTCCCTGCTCAGAATATTTAACCAGAAAAAACTTTTGCCGACTAGCTATTTCGGCTGGTAATTGCTTACTCGCCAGAAATTTCTCAAACTCCGTTACCGTTAGCGATAAGAGTATCTCTTTATCTACTTCTTCTTCCTGCGCCACCTGATTAATAATCTTCTCCTCAATCACAAAACACTTTTTATGCGCATCTTCGAATTTTCGTCTTATCTGAAAACATAAATCATAGAGTTCTTTGGATACTTCAGTGCCACAATTTTCCGGCAGTTCGTAGCCAATAAATATTATGTTGGTGAAATCGATGAAATATTGCCAGAGTTCAGCGATAGCTTGGCTTGAATCTTTATGATCGGTGGCGCAAAATTTATTAAATTGAGCCATCTTTTCTTCATATTCTTGCTCAACTTTTTGCAGCTCCTCGATACCATTATTTTCTAACCAACTCTGACACCTATTCAGGCCGTCCTCTTTACTCATGAAGTGATAGAATATGTCGTCCTTAACAATCAGATATGTCGGATGGGGCGCGCAGCCAAAAAACTGCTTATTTTCATTATAAAGAGCTTTAATTACTACAGTAGAGCCCAACATCGAGTAGTCTCGCTGGTGTCGCTGGTAATTAAGGCTTTTATCCAATGATATTTTAGTCGTCATTTTATTCAACTATTTTCACAATCCCTTGATCCGCATCCACTTCTATCTTATCACCATCTTTCAAAGTACTCGTAGCCCTTTTAGTACCCACAATACAGGGTATTCCCAACTCCCGCGCTACAATCGCCGCGTGACAGGTAATGCCTCCTTCGTCAGTCACAATCGCCCCGGCTTTTCTCAGCGCTGGCATATAATCCGGACGAGTCATGCCAGCTACCAAGATATCGCCTTTATTCATTTTACTCTCTTGGCGCGAGCTTAGTAGTATCTTGGCCTTGCCGGTAACTTTGCCCGGCGAAGCGGCCATACCCGATAATTCTTTGATATCCGAGCTATTATTAGTCGGAAATAATTGGCCAAAAAGTTCAGCCGCCGCCTTCTCAGTCAGCACTTCAAAGTCGTCTCCTTGCTGGATATACAGGCAGTTTTTCCTACGCTTTTTTATTTGTCCTAGATCTAACTTCCCTGCAAACAAGTCACGAAATTCCGGTGGACAAATCCAACTAAGAACACTCTTATCTATTTCTAGACGACGAGACACCTCATCCAAAATATTTGCACCAACTTCAAACGAGCGCAAACAAATTTCTTTGCGCTGATCCTGCCAGCTACTGAGGCGAGTCATTAAAGCCAGTTGATTATCAATTTCGGCTGGTACTCCTAGTTCTTTTTTAAGTTTTTCCTTTTGGGCCACAATATCTGCAGATTTTTCGTCTTTTAGATGACCCAGCTCTTCTTTTATATATTCCTCGTCAATTGGATCAAAATTAATATACGTACTTCTAAGCCAAGCAAACTTTTGCAAAATCTCATCCATTTTGCTCTTATCGCTGCCATCGGCCAATACTCTTAGCTCATTTTCAAATCGATTTTGAAAAGTTGGCTCTTCGGTTTTAGTTAACATTCCATAATACTGACTAAATTTACCTTCCAACCCTTTGGCGGCTAAAAAGTCACGGAAATTATTCTCGGCTATCTTATCTTCGCAAACCGGAAAAGCATCGATAAAGAAAGCTAGTCCCAGAGTTTCTTTGGTGTCGACAGTAACTTTATCGTATAAATCTAGTAGCTCTTCGTCAGTAAGCTTACTAATGTCTTGGGAATTTACTTGGCTATACAGCTTTCTCAGATTAAGCCGGCTGTCTGTCCATTCTTGATAAATTCTATCAGTATAATCTAAATTCTTTTTTGATTTATCGATAATTTTTTGTACCACCTCTTCTAATTCATGCTCTGGATGACAATAATTTAATTGATCGCCCTTGAGATAGACAATAATCAAAGTTATTTCGGGGAAATGACGCGCCATATTCTGACTCGTCATCGAAGCTGAGACAGCAAACATAAAATTAGGGCAGCCATCTAATACTTCGCGCGACCATTGCCACTGCTGATATTTTCTGGTCCGTTCTGGGGAAATATTTTCAATATTGGTTACTTTCATAATTTTTTTACTATTCCTCGATCCGCATCCACCTCTACCTTATTACCATCCCGCAAAACCTGCGTGGCGATCTTCGTTCCAATTACACAAGGGATGTCTAGTTCCCGCGAAGTGATAGCCGCGTGACAGGTAATTCCCCCTTTATCAGTCACAATAGCCGCTGCTTTTTTAATGGCTATGATAAAACTAGGATCGGTAGCTGACGAAATTAAAATATCACCTTTTTTAACTTTCGAGATATCTTCGACTGATAAGACTATCTTAGCTTGGCCAGTAACTTTTCCGGGACAAGCTGTTTCACCCTTTAACTCCTTAACTGTCCGAGGTGTTTTTTCTACCTGGACATGCTTTTTGACTAGTTCCTTTGCCGCCTGACCAACGAACACTTTTATCCCTTTCTCAGTATATAGTAGGACGGAATATTTCACTCTTGCTTTTATATCTTTGACATTATATTTTCTTTTAACTAAAATGTCCTTCATTTCTTGCGGCAAGATATGTTTTACCTCAACCGATGACAGAGACAGCCTTCGCCCAATCTCCTTGAATAAACCATCTAGATAATAATAGGATTTGACGGCTATATCCTTGCGATAGTCTTTAAGATACATCAGTTCTCGTGCTATGGAGAAAAGGTAGTTGTATTTTTTATCTTTGTTCAGCTTAATTTTTTCGGTAAGTTTACTCTGGTCTTTTGCTAATTTCCTATCTTTTTCCTTAATTTTTTTAAGCTCTAATGTCGGCTCTACTCCCTGCTCGATCATTTCTTGAGCCTGACTTAAAAAATAGCCCTCAGACCAAGCCGGGCCGTCATAGCCAAATGGTAGCCAACCGTATTGCTGGTGATGATATTTAATCAATTTATTTATATCAGATTGGTTCTGTTGAACTTTCTCTATTAACCGTAGAAAATCTTCAGTTTCTCGCTGCTTAAAAGACTTTTGTCGCGGGGTAGTAAGTAAGCTTAGCGCTCGTCCGACTTCGCTCTGGCTGCTAAGTTTTTTTTCTAAATAGGCCTGCAACTTTCTCGTAAAGAGGGAATTAGAAGAATCGAGAGCGTTAGGCAGACGAGAATAAATATAAGCGTTGATATATTTGTCTCGATAATCCATGTATAGCTTACATAACTCCTCATCGTTTTTCTCTTTAAGATTTTCTCGATGAATCGCTTCCGCAAACTCCAGCAACTCCTGGCACACTGCCGGAATTTTCTTCATTACCGCTTTCGTCCAAGCTGGATCATCCTCTACTTTCTTTAAAACCAAATCAGCCATTTGATTGAACCTCTCTAAATCAACTGCCCACTCAAAAACTCGATTCTGCTGTTTCACAATCATCGGTAGGGGGTAATTCTGACCAACCAACTTGTGAAAATGGTAAACTAGTACTTCGCCATACAAGCAAAGGGGCCAGAGGCTAACCTGATGGTAAATATTAGCAATAGTCAGTTTTTTCCTCGATAATGGCATTTATTTAAAATATTGTTCCCAAAAGTACCACAATAGGTACAATATTAGTGTACCCCACTTATTTAACGCTCTCAAGGTAACAAATAACCCCATGAAAGACATTAATGAATTGAATAAAGAACTATCCATTGCCAAAAAAATCGATGGTGAATATCGGCAACTGCTTAAAAAGTCGATAAATAAGACAAAAAAGTCGCTTCCCCATTACGCCAAGATTCATAATTACCGCATTATGGAAGATAATGACATTTTTAACGGCCGAATGATTTCGACTGGACTTAAGCCACGTTTTATTACCAGAGCCCAAGAAAACCACCTTAAAACTCGTTCCCAGCTATATATCAAATTACTAGGTCGTTTAGGAGAAATTCTCAACTCATCCCCTGCAGCGCAAAACTACTTTGGTATTACCAAAGCAGAAAAAGAATACCTCAAAAACCAGACAACCACCCATCACTTGCCTACTGTACGCTGTGATGGTTGTTTGGACAAAGAAAAAGGGTTTCGTATTTTCGAAGCAAATACTAACGCACCAGCCGTAGCGGGATTTACTCAACATGCTTGGCAGTTACTTGATGAATTCCCAGCTTGGCAAGCAATCAAGCAGAAATACCGAGTCACCCCAAACTCACTCCACCCGCAAAAAATCCTTAATGTCTTATTAGAAAACTATCAAGCCTGGGGAGGAAAAAAATCGCGTCCCTCTATTCTTATTTTGCGCTGGGAAGGTCAATACAATCAAGATAGTGATTTTCTAGCGCAAGAATTTCAGAAACTAGGCTATCAAACCACTGTCGGTTATCCCACCCAGCTTTTCTATAACGGACGTGATCTTTACTACCAGGGAACTAAATATGAACTGGTTCTTCGCTGGTTCGATTTAAATTTAATTACTGAGACAGCTCCCATTTACCAAGATTTACTGCGAGCCTACTTTGATAATAAAATCTGCCTAGTATCTCCTCCTGCCTCAGCCGCTTATGCTCATAAGTCATTTTTTGCTTTTTTCACCGATAAACAATTCTCTCAATATCTGACTGATCACGAGCGTAAAACATTAGGACAAATGTGTCCCTGGACTCGGCCTTTACGTCCGATGAAAACTGAGTTTCAGCCGGGCAAGAAGGAGGATTTATACGATATCGCCGTTAAATATAAAAACAAGCTACTACTGAAAAAATCAATTAGCACTCACGGCAAAGATATTATTTTTGGTCAGAAAACCAGCCTACCAGAATGGAAAAAAATACTTAATAAAGTAAAGAAGGATCGTTGGTTAGTGCAGGAAATGATTGATTTACCTCGGGATTACGAGCCTTACTTAACTAAAAAAGGGTTGGTGCAAAAAGAATTTTATCACGATATTAATCCCTATTTGATAAATGGTAAATATTTGGGCTGCGTTGCTAGATTTTCACCCAACTTGATCACTAACGCTATTAAGGGAGGAACCTTGCAGGTTGTGGGGAGGGTGAAATAAATTTTGTTTCTCGTTCACTCGGCCAAGCAAAATAAATTTTGCTCATCGTTTACCTGTTTCGCAAATAAAGGGCTTCGCTCTTTGTTTGCTCGTTCGCTCGTTCCGATGCAGGTCGGGATCTCACTCCCTGCCTGCCGGCAGGCAGGACTTCGCAAATAAAAAAGACGACGTTTTTTGGTAGGTTGCGTCGTCTTGTGTCGCAGATTTTAGACTGGTGGACTTTCCCTCTGTGCGCTAGAGAACCCCTGCCCGTACCGCCCTTAGAGCCTGCTCCATGACCTCGAGCACCTGCCTGATCTCCTCTTCGGTGATGCAGAGAGGTGGTCCGATGCGAATACAGTTGCCGTAGAGACCACCTCGGCCGATCAGCAGACCGCGCTCGCGACAGGACTCCATGAATTGAGCTGCTGTCTCGGGTGCCGGCTTGTTGGGCTCGTCACCTTCCTTGATAAACTCAATGCTTTGCATCAGGCCCCAGCCCCGCACGTCGCCCACGAAGCCGTAGGTGTCGAGAAACTCACACAGCTTTTCCCGGAGAATCTTTCCCACCCGCTCAGCGTTTTCCATCAGGCCTTCGTCTTCGATTGCCTGCAGAGTAGCCAGGGCAGCCGCACAGGAAAAGGGGTTGCCGCCGTAAGTGGCAAAGTTGAGACCGCGCACAGCGTTAGCAATCTCCGGCTGAGCGATTGTCACGCCCAGCGGGAAACCGTTGGCGATACCTTTGGCCATGGTCATGATGTCGGGTTCCACTCCCCACTGCTCGATACCCCACATCGTCTCGCCAAGACGACCGACTCCGGTCTGGACCTCGTCGCAGATGAAGAAGCCACCGTGGGCGTGAATGATCGGTACCACGATCTCGAAGTATTCCTTCGGCACCGGGATGATACCACCTATACCCGCCACCGGCTCGGCGATGAAAGCAGCGATCCGACCCTCGGTGGTGGTATTAATCAACTCCTGAACATAGTGGGCACACTCCATCCCGCAGCCTGGGTACTTGTGCCCGAAGCTGCAGCGGAAGCAGTAGGGGTGAGGAGCGTGCTTGACTCCGGCCACCAGCGAAGGCAGTTCCCGCCAAGTTTTCTGACCAACCAACTGCTTGCCCAGCAGGGTCTGTCCATGATAGCCGTGGCAAAGCGAGATGATATCCGTATTACCGGTTGCCATCATTGCCATCTGTATTGCCCTGTCAGTAGCCTCGCCACCGCTAGGGGTGAAGTAGGACTTCTGCAGACCGTCGGGAGTGATCTCGGCCAGCTTCTGAGCCAGCCTCACTCGCGCCTCGTGCAGATAGACAGTCGAGGTGTGGATCATTCCGGTCTTTAGTTGTCTTATAACAGCTTCTGTTACTTTTGGATGTCCGTGGCCGACGCTGGTCGTCAGAACCCCGCCGAAGCAGTCGATATACTTCTTTCCTCTGCCATCCCGCACCAGTACTCCCTTACCTCGTTCCAGGTCGATCGAGTGCTCATAGTATTGTTTATCCCAGGGAGAGAGATACCTATTCTGTAACTCTCTCAGTTGTTCGATATCCATGGATCCTCCTTCGTTTTCTTGCACTGTTGTTCGCCACAAAATCGGCTGTTAGAAGCCGGAAACTACTTTTGCCTAAGCCTAAAATCTTATTTTGCTAAGGTTCTGCCTAAAAACAGTATTAAACTAGTATACCTAGATAGATCCGAAATGGTCAAGCCAGCTTCTTTGAAATAAAAAACTGCCTAGTTGGCAGCTCCTAATTATTACAGGCGATTATGTTTAGCCTCTACAAATTTTCCGCTTTCATCAACTCCACCACTTCCTCATCTTCCACCTGCCCAAAAACCTGATAAAATGCTCCCACGGCGCCAAAAAATCGGGGGGTGTCGAGACAGACTACTTCATCCACCTCTCGCTTAATTTTTTCCAGCGAATCTCGGGCCGCTACCGGCACGGCTACTATCACTTTGGCAGCCCCCTTAGCTTTCACCGACTTAATCGCTGCTCGCATTGTTAAGCCCGTTGCAATCCCATCATCAACTATAATTACTGTCTGGCCGGCCAGATCAAGTGGCGGTCGATCGCCTCGATAAGTTCGCAGTCGTCGCTGGGCTTCCTTTTTCTCCTGCGCGACTATTTCTTTTAACTGTTTCTGCTTAATCCCTAGCTCAGCCACCACTTCCTCATTAAAAATACCTTCGCCGTCTTCCGTGATTGCTCCAACCGCGTATTCTGGATTCAGGGGAGCACCAATTTTACGCGGCACTACTAAATCCATAGGCAAATCCAAGGCGCGCACTACTTCCACCGCCAAAACTACTCCGCCGCGGGGTAAAAATAAGACGATGGCGTCTTTCTGACCTTCATACTTTTGTAACGCTTCAGCCAGCTTTTGGCCGGCTTCGGCGCGGTCGCGGAAAATCATCTTTAATACCTTAAAAACGCCCCTACACTCCCCAAATCCTCTAATTCCTTACTATCCTTAACGAATTCGATTTTTGCTCCCTGGGCAATGGCCGCCTGCACCATTTCATCGATCAGGTCAGCTACTTTATTAGATTCGCCCTGGCAACCACACTCGTCCGCTTCTAAGCCCAGCAAACCACAACTAGGGCAATTATAGCCAGATTGAGTAAAACCGTCTGCTAGTACTAATTTCATTATTTTTTTATCATTGACGGCCTGTAAAGTATCACGAATGCCGGACACTGCTTTATTGCCTGCCCCGAGATTATCTCCTAGCTCTTTCACTAACTCAGCTTCTTTTTCTCGCTCGATTCGCTCCGCTACTTTGAGCGACTCTTGTAAAAAGTGCTCGGTTGACTGAAATAATTCCGTGGCAAATTCTCCTGCCAGCCGGGATTGTAAATCGGCGTGAAGTGTTTCTTTAAAAACTGGCAAAATTTCCTGGCTGCCCGCTATAATTAGACGATCAAAACCATCCTGCTGAAAAAAGTCATAAGCTTTAATAGCTACTTCTTTTAAGTGTCGCTGTTCGTGATCTTTGATATGACCCTGGAATCTTTTCTGCGACCAACCGCCTTGGGCGTGTTTGCCCGGGAACTCATTAAAGACGTCCGTGACATCCTCGATCTCTCCCAAGAAGACTGTGAATATTTGCGCCTTTTCTTTGTCGAGAACTACGGTACAATACCTTTCATACTCATCTAGCAGTTCTTCTAGTTGAGTGAGGTGGAGGTTTTTTTCTTGATAAATTCCTTGCCGTACTGGCACCCGAAACTCATACTGCTGCCAAGGCTCGCCGGCCGGATCGATGAAAAAAGCCAAGCCCTTAATTTCCTGTTTAAGTTCCTTATCGAGATAGTCTAGAACTTTTTGCTGTAAATTGGTCGGTAGTGTGTCAGCTACTTCTTTTAGTAAATCCTTGGCGCTAGTTAAAATCTTTTCTTTAGTCTGGAGCCCCTGGTCCGTGTTAAAATAAAGGCTGACGAGGGAGTCGGGACTTTTAACAGCGTTGAGTTTTTTGATGTCGGTTGGGGTGAACATGTTATTGATTGTTATTTACGAAGCCCTGCCTGCCGGCAGGCAGGGAGCGAGCGAGTAAGTAAACAAATAGCGAAGCTATTTATTTTTCTTTATTCTAGCAGAAATAGGGATGAGTTTCAATTGGTGATGGTATTTTAGCTGGCGGCATTGGTGCGCGCAATCATCCCCATGTAAGAGCCCGCGCAGTTTGACAAAACGGGATTAGCATGGTAGCTTTACCTGAAATTTTAATGAGTCGACTTGGCTAGATTAGTAAATTTAGTCTGACTGAGTGGGCTTGTTAGCTCGTACATTTCACAAACTTTGCTAGAAAAAGGGTACGCGGGCACTGGGCAACCAACAACCACGAAGGAAGCGATAATTGACAGAGGAAAAAAGGAAACGTTCCATGGAAAAGAAAGTGACTTATCCGCCGTTCGCAGCTCATGTGGATGAAATGAGGCCCTCTCCTTTGCGTCATTTCCGTCAGGTAGTTGACCAGAGAGTGAGAAAAGAAGGTGACCTCGATGTCGCCTTTCGTGCAGAAATCGGTAATAACCGTCTCCGCACCGAACTCAACGCCGAGCTCTTGACGGCTTTCGGCGCTCTGGCAGCAGATGACCTCTGCTACAGTGAAAGTGATGGACTTCCGGAGCTCAAAAGAGCGTGGATCCCAAACTTCTGCCCTGGGGCAAAGCCAGAAGAGTTGTATATCGGCAACGGCATCACCGGACTACTCAAGAGGATCTCTCGAACCTACGCTGGATGTGGTTGCCTCGCGTTTGGACCAACATACCCAAACGCGATCGGAATCGCACGCGACATGGGCCTAAACCTCTACAACTGGGCGCGTCTGCCGCAGAACAACTGGGCCTACCCCAACAGGCAAGATCTGGTAAAACACATCAATCGCTACCAGGCCGGCCTTCTCTATCTTCAGCCCCATTCCAATCCCGATGGATTGGTCATGCCTCCTAATGTCTGGGACATGATGATGGAGCTGGCAACGGAGTACGGACTCGTCGTGTTGTCGGATGAACCCTATCCGCACACTAACTACGACGGACTGGAAACCAGGTCGGTCACCTACTACGACGATTGGGATTCCAAAAAGCGATGGGTTCAACTCACCGGCTTGTCCAAGACGCTGGAATGTGGCCTCCGCCTGGGTGGGGCATACATTCCCAATGGGGTCCTGCGGGATAAGTTGGGGATGGGCCTGCAGCGTGATCTCTCTGGCCCAACGCCGTGTGCGGTCGCAGCCGCCTCGGTGTTGGCCGATAGCGAACGCTTCAGCCAACACCTGACAGAGCTGTGCGGAAAGGCCAGGCATCATCGCGACGTCCTGATGAAGTCTTTGGCTGTCCTGAATGGGGAGAGCTTCACCGTTCACCCTTCCCAGTCATCGTACTACATCGTGGTCACGATTGAAGGGGAAGGCAACGGCGCTTCGTTCGCTGAGTTCTGTGCCAAGCATGGCAAGTTCCAGGACTCACAGGGTCGTCAGGCAACGGTTGTGATCTCGCCGGTTCGCCCCTGCTACGATGGCGTGGAACACCATCCCTGTCGGATGATTGCTCAGACTATCCACCAGGCCGGACACAACGAGTTCCGACTCGCCTTTTGCTTCCTGGACGAGGCAGATCTGAAGGAGATCGGTCCGGGCCTACAGAAGATCTACGCCGAGTACATCAAGATTCTGTAACCAGCACCTTCCCGCCAGCTCTCATCCCACTCGTGGGCTCTGACAGACTGGCTTTTTTTATTTACGCAGCGAATGGATACCAAACAAAAACTTATTTTTGTTTGGTTGAATGAACAAGTAAACAAGAAGTGAAGCTTCTTATTCAAAAATTTTCCCACTTGCGCTACAATAACTTAGAATCCGCGAGATTAGTACAGTGGCTCGCTTCCCAAGTAGAATATACCCCGCCTTGTAATGCCGAGGTAGCTCAGCCGGTAGAGCAACACACTCGTAACGTGTAGGTCATGGGTTCGATTCCCATCCTCGGCTAATAATATTTGTATAATTCTTATTGCTAGTGTACCAACATCATGAAATACCAAGACCGCATCTACGGCTCAGTCGAAATCAAAGAACCTGTTATCCTAGAGCTAATCGCCTGTCCGGCCATTCAGCGACTCAAAGAAATCGACTGTGCTGGTTACATGAGGGCGCATTTTCCTGATATTGAGCGATCCCGTTTTGAGCATTCAATGGGGGTGTTTTTGTTGCTGAGAAAATATAACGCTTCGCTGGAAGAACAAATCGCGGGCCTGATTCACGACGTCTCTCACAGCGCTTTTTCGCACTGCGTCGATTATGCCCTAGCGGCCGGTTCGCAAAAAGAACAAAATCACCAAGATAATGTTTTTGATGCCTTCGTTCGCCAGACAGAAATACCGGTTTAATAGACATTTTGGTGGGGCTAATTATCTCCTTTCAACAGCTCAA
>JABMPQ010000073.1 GCA_013202585.1 Parcubacteria group bacterium
ATAGTAATCCTTCTAGACAGAAAAGCTTGTTCAGAGTAGATTTAGAGCTAGACATGGTAGTTGTTATTAGGGATTAGTCACTTTTTGCCTAATTAGACTACCATGTTTTAGTTATGCACCACCCAAATTGGTGAAGAGCCGCCGGGGGTTGCCATATGTCGGGATTGTTATATAATGGAGAAGACTTCCAAGGAATAATTTAAAATAGGCATGTTTAGAAAATCCAAAAAGACAAAGAAAAATAAGAAGGCTCAGCCGGTAAAAGCTGCAGCCGTAGCGCCGGAAGATAATCAGTCGGAGGTTGATGACCAGCAAACCGAAGAATGGTCTTCTGGATATGAAGGTCAATTGGCAATCGATGTTTACCAAACGCCCGATAGCATTGTCATCAAATCAACTATTGCTGGTGTATCGCCTGAGGATATCGGTGTTACCGTCGATAATGACATGGTAACTATCAAAGGTGAACGCAAAAGCTCACAAGAAGTAAAAAAAGACAATTATTATTACCAAGAATGCTATTGGGGATCATTTTCCCGCTCAGTGATACTGCCCGTTGACGTTGAGTCTGACAAAATAGAAGCGGAATTGAAGAATGGAATCCTGACTGTAGTGTTACCCAAGGCCAAGAAGGAACGAACGACGAAGGTAGAAGTGCGAGCAGTGTAGGAATATCTAAAAAGGACTGTTCTTGTTGTAAGGACAGTCCTTTGTTTTTTAAAAACCCCGCTGCGAGCGGGGTTTTTGTTAATGCTAATAAAAAAAGAGGGGTAACATTATTTGTCGTTATCCCCCAGGGATCAACACTCCGAAAGATAATAGCTAAAAGTGATATCTGTATCCAGACAATATACCTTTGTTTCTTGCTTTCCACCTTTTCTTTTCACCTTCACCTTTATTCGAGAATCACACAACAGGTTGCATTCCCAGCCCACTATTTTTACTGTCTCGAAAATTTCCGAGTATCCCCCCCCCTTAGCTGTTTTTCCACTCCCTCTTCGGTCCACCAGAAATTCATCCAGAAGGTGGGAAGAGCAAATATAGTAGCGCTGTTATTGATACTATTGCTATTATTGCTCCCACCACTTTTGCCAAATTTCCCATCAATTCCTCCTGTGGTTTAAAAAGAACAGTCCCTTATTTTAGTTTCGTTAATCCACAAACCGATATTTTAAAATTTAAACCGTAACTTTATACCTTTGCCTTCTTTAACATCTCCGCCGCCTGATCCGGATCAACAGAACTTATTTCTAATCCTGTCGAGAGTTCGAAACCTGCCCAAATAGATATTTTGGGCATAATCTCAAAATGCCAGTGATATTGACTGTATTTTTTGTTTGATTTCTGGCCGCGAGACTTGCCCTTTGAACCGCAAACATCGCAGGGAGCGGTATGAAGAAAATAATTATACGGCGGGTTATTTAAAGCTTTGTCTAAACGTGACAAAGCTTGCTGAAAACTTTGGGCTAGACTTTTTCTCTGCTTGGGTGTAATTTCTTCGAAATATGATAGATGCTTCTTGGGATAAATTCGGGTTTCAAAAGCGACGCTGGAACCGAACGGGCACAGCACGACAAAGTCATCATTCTCGTAGACAATGCGCGTTTTCTTTTTCCTTTCCCAGTTGACCATTTCGCAATGGACACAAGTGCCGTACTTCTTTAAATAGCGAGCTGAACCACGCAGGGAACTTTTAACATCGCGCGGCAAAACTGGAATAGCAAAAATCTGCGAGTGGGGATGGGTTAACGACGCTCCTGCTTCTGGCCCATGATTATGAATGATAGAAATATAGGTCACGTGATCACGATCGCGAAGGGCTAAATATCGATCCTGGTAAGCTTTTATCACCTCTTCCATCTTCTCCACCGGTAAACGTCCAAAATGCTTATCGTGAGAGGCGGTAATTAACACTTCGTGATAACCCCGTCCCGGCATGACGGCGTGATGACCAACTTTTTTTTGAACTGGTGCTCCACCGGGCACAAAAGAAGGGAATTTATTGGGTACCACAACCAAGCTCCAGGTCTGATCGCCCCACTTTTGGTGATCGCCCACTTTTTTTAGCTGCTGGGCATATTTAGTCTTAGTATTTAGTGGATATATCTTGGCTGGTTTACCCGTGCCACTTTTTTCTAAATTACAAAAGGGGCATTCCCGGCGAGGTTGTTGGAATTGAGCCCGTTTTACTTTATAGGCGTGTGGTCGTTTAGCTCGACCAGTCGCAATCACCACCCAGGAATCGGAGACTGGGTTTTTACGTAATTCGGAGACTTCTTTGACTCGGTTATTTGACATTTTGCGATAATTTTAAGGCTATTAAACCTCTACCTCTTCATGAACCCGCTCAATCTTCTTTGCCTTACCCTTGGCACCAATTTCCACCACCACTCCATTAACCTCGCACACCCCTTCTTCTTCAACGTCATATTTAAACGGTAATTGAGTCAAAAACTGCTCCGTTACCACCTCTTTTTTCGCCCCGATAACCGAATCTTGCGGTCCAGCCATCCCCACATCGGTGATATAAGCTGTCCCACCAGACAAAACCCGCTCATCAGCCGTTGGGACGTGCGTATGAGTCCCGACAACAGCACTTACTCGTCCGTCGAGATGAAAACCAAGTGCTTTGGCTTCACTGGTAGCTTCCATGTGCATATCAACAAAAATAACGTCTGGCTTCTCCGACTTTGTTTCTTCTAAAATATCATCCGCCACCCGAAAAGGGCAATCGTAATCGTCTTTGAAAAACACCCGCCCGATTAAGTTAACCAATAAAATCTTTTTGGTTCGCACGGGAAATATTTTCCAACCTATACCTGGCGCTCCTGGTGGATAATTAGCTGGTCGGATAATGTTAGACTCTTTATTGTTTAAAACATCGACGCCCTGCTTGTTTTGAAAAATATGATTGCCAGAAGTAAAAGCATCAATCCCGACTTCCGTCATTTCGGCAATCGTTTTTTCCGTCACTCCTGCCCCATGCGCCAAATTTTCCCCATTAGCTATCACAAAATCAGGCTGATACTTTTCCCGCCAAGTTGGCAAGACTTTTTTGACCGCCCGACGTCCTCCTTTACCAACAATGTCACCAAGAAAGAGAATTTTCATACTATTTGTCGCTCTTTACTAGTTCCCGGAACGTTAACGTCCAAGTAGCTGACTGGAAAGTAGATAAAACAGCGCCGTAGAACAAAGACAGCAAGAGTAAGAACATAATACCCATTGCCACTACTACCGCTACGCCGGCCCACTGAACAATCGCGTATGCAATAAATCCTAACAGCAAAAATGGAATTGCAATTATGAATATCACAATTATGAAAGCGATGCCGGCTACCAGCCCAACTACCATCAATAAAAGCCACATGAGAAGATTGGCTCCTAAATTATGTCTAAATAAATCAAATCCCAACTTCCAAGATTCTATTACCTTTTTATCTTCGATTACGATATATTGCCAACTCCAAATTCCTACCATGGAGATAACAACAGCCAGAGGAATAAAAATGGCCAGGGCAAATATCAACAGCAAAATAGCTCGTAAGGTCATCTGGAAATAGAATAGTAAGCCCACTGGCACTCCCAAAATAACAACTGCTGCTAGTATGACCAAGCCGGCTATTAAGGCAGTTCCCAACACGGGCAAAAATTTCTTCGCTCCCGCTCGGAGACCGTCTTTAAAGCCTGTTGGCTGCCCAGTTTCAATACGATTGACGCAGTGAATCAATCCTCCGCGCGCAATTACGCTGAGGACAAAAAAGACCAGGCCGATCAATAACAAAGCTAGAATAGCAACTGCAACCCAAATCAAATTATCAGTCAGGAAATTTTTCGCTCCAGTCATAGCTTGTCCCCCGTTGGATCCTAGATCATTGCTTTGCCAGTTGCCAGAAGAATTAAAATTAAAACTACCGCTACCCACACCAGCAAATAGACCAAAAATCCAAAGGTACTTAGCTTGCCAAGTGATTTTGGCGGCTCGCTTGAGAATGGCAAAATACTCCATAGTTGTAGATTAAGTTTATTTAGATTTTTCTTTTTTGCCCACCAACTTCTCGAAATCTTCTCGTTCGAGAGTTTCTTTTTCCATTAACGTTTTAGCAATTAGTTCTAGTTTACCCTGATTTCGAGTAATAATCTGACCAGTTTTCTTGTGAGCCAGATCAACAAAACTGCGAATTTCCTTATCTATTTCGAAAGCTATTTCTTCGCTATAATCCCGCTGTTCAGCGATGTCTCGTCCTAAGAATACCATTTCATCCTTTTGGCCGAAAGTCATCGGGCCTAGTTTATCAGACATACCATACTCAGTTACTAATTTACGAGTGAGCTTGCTTACTTCTCGCAGATCGGAGGTGGCTCCGGTAGTAACATCGCCAAAAACTATTTTCTCGGCCACGTAACCACCGAGTAATACCGAGAGATCTTCAATAAATTCTTGTTTGGCGTGAAAATGTTTTTCTTCTTCTGGTAATTTCAAAGTATAGCCAGCTGCTTGACCACGAGAGATGATAGATATTTTGTGAACAGGGTCGGTATGCGGCAATAAGTGAGATACTAAGGCGTGTCCCGCCTCATGGTAAGCAGCAATCTTTTTTTCCTGTTCCGATAGGACAAAACTCTTGCGCTCCGGCCCTAGCATTACTTTTTCGATTGCTTCGAGCACTTCTTTTTCTCCCACAGTTTTTTTGTCGCGGCGAGCGGCCAGGATGGCTGCTTCGTTCATCAAGTTTTTAATATCAGCGCCGGAAAAACCGGGAGTTCTCTGCGCTACTTTTTTTAGATTAACATTCTGAACTAGCTTTTTGCCCCGCGCGTAGATTTTAAGTAGTTCTTCGCGATCTTTAATATCAGGTAAGTTCAAAGTTACTCGTCGATCAAACCGTCCTGGACGAAGCAAGGCCGGATCAAGCACGTCCGGTCGATTAGTAGCCGCTATCACGATCACATTAGTACCTTGTTCAAAACCGTCCATCTCGGTCAGGATTTGATTGAGGGTTTGTTCTCGCTCGTCGTGACTGCCACCTAAGCCAGCGCCTCGTTGGCGACCGACAGCGTCTATTTCATCAATAAACAAAATAGCTGGGGCTGCTTTCTTGGCTTTATTAAAGAGATCTCGGACACGCGAAGCTCCCACCCCGACAAACATCTCGACAAACTCGGAGCCAGAAATATGGAAAAATGGCACCTTGGCTTCACCGGCTACCGCTCGAGCCATCAAAGTTTTACCTGTACCGGGAGGTCCAATAAGTAGCACCCCCTTAGGAATTTCCGCGCCTAGATCCGTAAACTTTTTGGGAGTTTTTAGGAATTCTACTACCTCGAGCAGCTCTTCCTTGGCTTCTTTGACGCCAGCCACATCCTTAAAAGAAGTCTTGTTTTCATCCTTACCCTCGAATTTCTTAGCTTGGCTCTGACCAAACATCATTGCCCGATTATTGCCTTTCTGCATTGAGCGAGCCATAAAATAGATAAAAATCGCAATCAACCCAAAAGGTAGGAGGAACGGCAATAACGCCCCCATCCAGTAGGAAAATCCAGACTCGTCCACTATTTTTATTTCTATCTTGGCTAATTTGTCTGACTCGACACCGTAATTTTGTAAAGTTTCGCCGAGAGGGCTTTCTTTTTCTTTCTTAACTTTCTTTTCTTTATTATCATCCTTGATTTTTACTTTTACTTCTTCACCCTGTATCTCCATTTTTTCGACGTCTTCTTCATTGATCTGGGTCACCAATTTATCTAAAGACATCTCCTCTGGTTCAGTCAGGGGAGTTTTGTACATTGCAAAAATACTGGCGATTGTCAGGAAAACGACAAAGGCAATGAGAATATTTTTTATAAATGATTTCATGCGTTTATTACTTTATTTATCACCATCTTGCCATCCTTCTTGGCAATTCGCAAGCCCTTTACGTCGCGGTGACTGCTGGGACGAGACTCTTTTAGCATGCGCAATGTTTCTTCTAAATCTAGGGCGCTGATATCTTTGGTGTCGCCTAAAAGTTGGGTGAAAATGTGACGTAAAATTCCTCGTTGGAGCGCTTTTTTTAGCTTGAGAAAATCTGCTAACGGCATAGTGATAGCGTCTTTGTTCTTTTGCGCTAGAGATTGTAAGGATTTTTTGACCAGCTCATTGATCAGCTGGTGCTCATCTCTAGTAATACGGCTGGCTTGGGTTAAAGTTTCCCGTAGATTGGAATTATATTCCTTTTCCAGGTATGGAATCAGCTCGTGCCGGATTTTGTTGCGAGTATATTTAGTGTCTTGATTGGTTTTATCCTCGTGGTAATCTAGTTTGTTAGCCTTTAAATAAGCCAAGATATCCTGTCGGGAGCAATCTAGCAGGGGGCGAATAATTTTGCCCTGCTGATAATCCATGCCCGATAGTCCTTTGAGACCCGAACCACGGAGAAAAAACATTAGAATCGTCTCGGCTTGGTCATCACGATTGTGGGCGACAGCAATTTTGTCCGCTTTTTCTTTGGTACGAAGATCCTGGAAGAATTTATAGCGGATATCGCGCAGATTGGCTTCGAGGTTGGTGGATTTCTTTTGGTCGGCTGGCGGGTGTAAGATTTTACAGGGTAAATTGTATTTTCCGGCTAGTTTTTTGACGAAAATCTCGTCCCGGTCTGACTCTTCGCCGCGCAGGCCATAATTTACATGGGCAACTACTAGATTGAGGTCGAGTTCTGCCTGCAATTCACTCAGAAAATACAACAAACACACTGAATCCGGCCCACCGGAGACGCCAACGATGATTTTATCGCCGGGGGTGATCAGTTTATGTTCCGTAATTGTTTTTTGGGCTTGATCTTGTAGCATATCGGATTATTGCTGGGTGATTATAGCGCTAATGGCAGATTTTCTCAAGGCTCGCGCCACGGATAATAAAAAAGAGCTGGTCAGGCTCTTGCTAGAAAACGATTGGATGGATATTTCTACTTGGGCAACGACCGCGAGAGGCAGATGCCGTTGACATCCACAATATCACTCTCTGGCGAACCGATGTGCACCCGGTCATTGTTAGAGTCAACTCCCCAAGCGACATATAGAGGTTCCCTGGAGTTGTTGTCGCTAGGAACTGGCTGGCAGTAACACTGCTCGGCAGGGATATCAATCCCAAGCAGCCACATGAAGTTAATGGCCAGCAACGCCGTCAAGCCATTGGTTACTTCATAGCCACTCGGGATATTTAGCCTGGCCTGCTGGTACTGTTCCCAAGGGGTCTTTTGTCGATCCATCGCAGCGGATCTATTCTTGGCCACCCTGATCAGATGCCAACCCATCTCTCCTGCCACGTTGGTGACTCCATCAAAAGAACTGTCCCGAAACCGCTTGTGCCGGAGGAGTTTGGTGAGATCGTTCCGGGAATGCTGATCCCACTTGGCAATAGTGATTGCTTCTTCCTTGATAGTCGGAATATGCAGGTAGATAAAGTGTGTCTCCCACACCTGCTTGTCGTTATCGAGGGGATCGGGGGACTCGAAAACATCCTTCCCCCACGGGCAAGCCGGCACTTCCAGCAGATCTTCCCGAGGGACTCCTAGGGCGAACCACTGCGGGATGCCCCAGTAATTCATATCCATGTGTGTTTCGGCCTCCACGTGGGTGGGATCAGGCTCCTGACATGCATAGTACATATACATAGCCACACGTGTCGCAAAGTCTAGATCGCTGCGTGTGTGCGTGCACAACATTTTCAACAGAAACGACGACGTTCCTGCCAGGCACAATGCATTGACGGTTTCCAGCCCATCAGGCATTGAAACACTACCAATTTTAGCAGGCTCCAATCTTTCACTTCGAAAACTCATCACTATTCTCCTTTTGCGACCACACCTTGCGCGCGGCTTCAGGCACACGCAAAACGCAGCTAGCATCAATGCCCTCTACCGAAGGGCAACGGATCCATCTCAACTTCCGTTTTAATGAGATGAACTTTCTAAAAACGCAACTATTTCCAAAAAGCTCACCTCATTGACCAATTTTAAAGAACTCGTATCAGCTTAACATTTGACGAAAAATATTCAAGCTTTTACCAAAAAAGAGCCGCCATCCCAGCAGCCCTTCACAAAATCACAAATTATCTTACCAATCCTACTCCTGCTCCGCCATATATTTCACCAACCGCACCATACTACTAACATAACCCCACTCATTATCATACCAAGCAATTATCTTCACCATATTATCATCCAACACGTCAGTGGAGAGAGCATCGATTGAAGCGGCGGCAGTGCTACCACGATAATCAATCGAGACCAAAGGTTCATCGCTGACCGCTAAAATATCCTTCATTTCACCCTTAGCGACTGCTTTGAATTTTTTATTAAGGTCGTCAGCTGTGCCCACACCTTTTTCCAATTCGCAGACCAAATCAATAGTTGATACAGTCGGAGTGGGAACGCGCAGGGAAATACCTTTTAATTTTCCCTCTAACTCGGGAAGTACTCTAGCTACCGCTTCACTAGCACCGGTGGTGGTAGGTATAATAGACTCAGCGGCTGCTCGAGAACGTCGCAGATCTTCTTTCTTATCCGGCGCATCGTGTAAATTCTGATCATTAGTATAGGAATGAATGGTGGTCATAAAGCCTCGTTTGATGCCATATTCTTTTTCCAACACTTTACAAATAGGCGCCAGACAAGTAGTAGTACAGGAAGCGGCCGACACAATTTTATGTTCCTCTGGCTTGTAATCACCCTCGTTTACACCCGGAATTAGCGTAACCACATCACCACCCTTAGCTGGAGCAGAAATTAATACTCTTTTTGCCCCCGCTGTTAGATGCTTCTCGCTGTCTTCTTTCGTCCGAAAGACACCAGTGGACTCGATTACCAGATCAATATCCATTTCTTTCCAGGGCATTTTAGCTGGATCATCTTCATGGAGCATCTTAAAGCTGGTGCCGTTAAAAACAATATTGTCACCATCAACTTTAACCTCGTTTTTAGCCGGACCATAGAGAGAATCGTACTTGATTAGGTGAGCATAAGTCTCAATTGGGGAACGACTGTTAGCTGCCACCAAATTTACATTAGGCTCATCAATAATCTGACGCAGAAAGATGCGACCAATCCGACCGAGTCCATTAATAGCAACATTCAACTTTTTGGGCATTTTTATCTTTTATTTAATTGCTTATTAAAATCTCTATAACCTACCTATCTCCGGCAAATCTCCTACTAGTGGCTGCAAATATTTTATAAAACTGGCCGTCACATCATTCCCCGCCTGGTTAATAAATTTCCGCGGCATTTCTTTGGCATCCCGCGCTACCCGCCGCAGTTCCACTAAGTCTGTCTCAAAAACAGGTTTACCTTGTTTGCTCAGACGACTAATGGCCACGCTACCATCAATATCACCTTTCAGGGCATAGCGAACTGCCTCTTGGCCAACCATCTTAGCCACGCGCGCATCAACTGAACTCGCTATCCCGGGAAAACTACGCTGGGCATAACCTAAAGTGTCAGTCCGCACCCGCATGTCTTTATGACGAGAATGTTTTTCTACATAATTAGCCAACATGTCACCCAAAGCACCTGATCCGGACAACCGAATATTACCGTGAGAGTCTCGTTGCTTGGTCAAAGACTCACCCAGCGGCTTACCACCTGGTCCAGTGATACCTTCCGAAGCCGCTACCAGACACCGCCCGTGCCGAGCATACATATCATCAATGTCTTTGACGAATTTTTTAATCGTAATTGGTGTTTCCGGTAAATAAATCAGATGAGGACCATCGCCCTTCTCCCGCCGCGCTAGAGCTGCTGCTGCTGTCAACCAACCAGCGTGACGTCCCATCACAATGTCAATCTTTACGCCTGGGATAGCTTGATTATCTAGATCATTGCCCATAAAAGACATAGCTACGTAGCGGGCAGCACTAGGATAACCAGGACAAAAGTCATTTACTAGCAAGTCATTGTCAATTGTTTTAGGAATGTGGAAGATGCGTAACTCGTAACCTTTCTTTTTAGCAATCTCATTAATGATGTGGCAGGTTTCGGCCGTATCATTGCCACCGATATAAAAAAAGTACTTGATATTATGTTTGGTAAACACTTCAAATACTTTCTGACAGTCCTTCTCGTCTGGCTTATGGCGACAGGTGCCTAAGGCAGAAGAGGGGGTAGCGGCGATCAGCTTCATTTTTTTGTCCGATAGCTGTCGCAAATTAATAAAATCTCCCGTTAACATACCTAAAATCCCGTGCCGAGCGCCATAAATACTCTGGACTTCCTGATGACGGCTGGCCTCTTTAATAATTCCCACCAGTGATTGGTTAATCACCATGGTGGGACCACCTGATTGTCCGATGATGAGATTACCTTTCACAGTTTAGTAAGCAAACTATTTTTTCTGGGATTTTTTACTGTCTGTCTTGGCTGCTTTTTTATCTTTTGGCTCCACTTTTTTCTGGCTCTTCTTCTTATCTTCTTTCTTCTCCGACTTCTCGTCTTTTTTGGTAACTTTCTTAGCTGGTTTCTCGTCCACTTTTTTATCTTCTTTCTTTTCGGCTGGTTCTTTCTTAGAGCTAGCCGCTTTTTCATTTTTTTCGGCTGGTGACTCTTCGGCTCCCTTTAAACTCAATCCCAACCGATGTTCTTCTGGATCAATCGATAAGATTTTGAACTTCTTTCTACTACCAACACTTAATAATTCTTCTACCTGAGCCACTTTGCCAGCTGAGAGTTCTGAAATATGAGCTAGGCCGTGAATATCTTTATCTAACTGAACGAAAGCTCCATAAGGCGCTATTTTGATCACTTCACCGTCAACTATTTGACCAACTTTATAACTCTTAACTGCCTCGGCCCAAGGATCTTCTTTCAGCTTTTTCATGCTCAAGGTAATTTTTGAGTCATCAATACCAATTACTTCTACTTTAACTTGCTCATTTACCTTAACCACTTCATCAGGATTATTAATACGTTGCCACGATAACTCGGAGATATGGACCAAGCCTTCCAGGCCATCGAATCTTACAAAGGCACCAAAGTCAACAATGCCAGAAACCGTACCGTCTACCGTGTCACCAACCTTTAAGCCTTTCATATTCTTTTTCTGATCGTCAAAGACAACTTTCTTTTCCGAGATGATCAGCTTATTTTCTTTCTGGTCTACCGTGATAATCTTAACGTTCAGTTTACGACCGATAAAGTCTTTCAGCATTGATAAAATCTTGCTCGAATCGCCATTTTCTACTCGTGGGTAATTTTCCGATGACAGCTGCGATACTGGTAAGAAGGCCGGGATACCACATAGACTGGCAAGCAAACCACCTTTATTGGCTTCTTGTACCTTAACAGTAATAAGCTCTTCCTTGTCTCTTTTTTCATCAAGTTCTTTCCAGGCTTGTTCTTTGGAAGTCTTTTTAAATGAAAGTTCCATCATGCCGTTCTCGTTCTCTAGTTCAACAATTTCTGCCTCCACTTCCTCGCCTATTTTGAATTCACGATAAACATCAAGTGCTTCCCATAGTTCCCGACCACGCACTACTCCTACCCCGAATTTTTCCAGATCAATGTAAACCTCATTTTTGTTGAAATCCAAAATCTTCCCCTTAATCTTATCACCGACCTGGGGAATTTGCTGCGACTCGACTGCTTTAACAAATTCGTCAACAGCTACTTCTTCTTCCTTTTTAATCTCCTCCGTTTTCTCGTTAACTAAACTATCCAAGTCTGACGACTTAGATTTCGCGCTAGTTGATTGCGCCATAATAAATTGTCTCCTTTCAAAAGTTTTTTTGTCTGGGAGTATGGTAGCGTGGTTTGAGGAAATAGGCAAGGGGAAATCAGGTTGGCCGCACTTGCCCCTCCCCCCTTATCACCCATTTATAACTAGTCAGCTCTTTGAGCCCCATCGGACCACGCGCGTGCAACTTTTGCGTGCTAATGCCAATCTCCGCTCCCAAACCAAATTGCGCCCCGTCAGTAAAAACAGTAGAAGTATTGGCATAGACGGCGGCGGCATCTACTCGTTGAATAAAATAGTCAATTGCTGCTTGATCGTCAGCAATAATCGCCTCGCTATGTTGAGAACTATACTTATCAATATGATCGACTGCTTCTTGGACATCAGCCACTGTCTTAATTGACATTTTCAGTGACAAAAACTCGGTGCCGAAGCTATTTTCGTCTGCTTTTTTGAGCAAATCTTCACTATATTTTCCTTTCAGTGCTTCGTAGGCTTTTTCGTCCGCCAGAATTTCCACTTTTTCTTTGGCTAGCAACTCAAGTAGCTCTGGCAAATCATTTAATCTATCCTGATGTACCACCAAAGTATCTAACGCGTTACAAACACTGGGGCGGTAGGTTTTAGCATTGAAAATAATTTGCTGGCCTTTGGCTAAATCGCCACTGGCATCGAAATAAGTATGTACAATCCCTGCTCCAGTCTCAATTACCGGTACTTTTGAGTTCTCGCGAACAAAATTAATCAAATTATGACCACCGCGTGGGATTATCACATCCACCTGACCGTGCGCTTCTAGCATAGCAGCTGTCTCTTGCCGATCATTGGAAAGTAGACAGACAATATTCTCGTCAATGGAATGTTTTTGTAGTACTTCCTGAATAATTTCGACCAGAATCTCGTTGGAATGTTGGGCTTCCTTGCCGCCCTTGAGAACGCAGGCATTGCCCGACTTAAAACACAGTGAAAAAACATCGCAAGTCACATTAGGACGCGCTTCGTAGATAACACCAATGACACCCAGCGGCACACTGACCTTAGAAAGCTCTAATCCATTTGGTAGCTTTTTCTCTTCCAATATTTCCCCAACCGGATAGGGCAAGCTGGCCACATTTTTCACATCGCTGGCAATTCCTTCGATTCTTTCTTCTGTAAGTTGCAGCCGATCATAGCAAGGATCGCTCTTTTCCATTTGGCTCAAATCTTTAGCATTGGCCGTCAGAATATCACCCTTTTTGGCTAACAAAAGCTCAGCAAAGTCTTCTAAGACTTTATTAATATCTTGTTCTGAGAGATCAACCAGGGTCTGACTGGCCTTTTTGGTAGCGATGAATTTTTTATTGGCAGATGACATAAATTATTAAATATTCTTTATTTATAGCTAACTAAGTTCCTCCGACCTTTTTCCCGCCTTTTCCAAGGCTCGCCTTATAACTTCATCTAGTTTATCTTGTGCGAAACTATCTAGCGCTGCTTCTGTTGTTCCGCCTTTAGAGGCTACGGCTTGAACCCATTCTTCCGAGCTTAAATTTCCGCCCTCTAATAACTTAGCCGCCCCCTGAAAAGTATTTTCGGCAATTGCCCTGGCTTCCTCTTCATTGAAACCCATCTCTTGTGCCTGCGCGGTCAGAACACTGCACAAATAAAAATAGTAAGCCGGGCCTGATCCACTTAAGGCAGTAATAGCATCCAACATTTTCTCTTCAGCGACTTCTGTCTCATAACCAAAAGCAGAAAATATCTTCCGCGCTAGCTTTTTGTCATCGTCAGTAGTCTCTGCCGAAGCAATCCAACCTGTCACTCCCTGACCCACCTTGATTGGCAAGTTAGGCATGCAACGAACTACTCGCTTTGCGCCAAGAGTCTTTTGTAATTTGCCAACCGGCACCCCGGCCAACATCGAAATCACCAATTTGCTTTGACAAACATCTTTTAACTCGGCAGCCGAATCACCTAGCGATTGTGGCTTAATCGCAAGTATAACAACATCAACTTGCTCGACCAAATCACGCGCACTATCTGCAAAATTCTTAACTTTATCGCTTCCATTCTTATCATACCCCCACAACTGCTCAGCTGGAAAAATCTTTCCCAGCCCTTGATAAAAAGCACCTCCCATATTTCCCAAGCCGATTATACCAATTTTTTGCTTCATGATTCTAAATATAAATAATCATATCTAATCAACGGTTTAGCTCCTTGTTTACCTATTAGCCGGCTAGCTTCGGTCAAATCGTACTGAGCTACTCCTACTCCGATCTCGTTACCCTCTTCTCCTCTAACTTTAATAATGTCCCCTTTAACAAAATTACCTTCAATTCTGATAATTCCCACCGGCAACAAGCTAGCAATCTTCTTCTGGGAAGTCAGTACTTCCTCTGCCCCCTGGTTAATGTAAACCACCCCTTTTTCTTGCCCTTTAGTGTGCGCCATCCATTTTTTAACGCTGGAAGCTTTTTTCTTGGGCGCAAAGGTAGTACAAATAGCTTTCCCCACTAACAAATCGGGTAAAATCCCCTTCTTCTGGCCATTAGCAACATAGGTGGTAATGCCCAAGTCAGCCGCCCGGCGCGCCATAGTCACTTTGGTGAGAATACCACCCCGTCCTAACTTTGATTTCTGATTAGGCTTCTCACACAAGGGTAAATTTTCATCGTCCGGCTTGATTTCCTCGATTACCTCACCCTTACCATCCACCGGACAGCCTTTATACACCCCATCAACATCTGTCAGCATAATTAACTTATCAGCGTCAATCATGGAAGCTACTAAAACTGCTAATTCATCATTATCAGTGAACATTAACTCATTTATTGACACTGCATCATTTTCATTGGCAATAGGCACGATATTATGATGTAATAATGCCTCCAGGCAATTTTTGATATTCAAATAGTGCTGGCGATCACGAAAATCTTCCTTAGTAACCAACACCTGAGAGCACTTAAAATCATACTTAGTAAAATATTTGGCGTAAGTATTAACCAGTTCAACCTGACCAGCTGCTGCCAATACCTGTCGATGAATGACGCTGTCAGCTTTATTGGCTGTTGGTACAATGGAGCGACCAGCCCCTACCGACCCCGAGGAAACCACAATAACATCGTAGCCCTTTTGTTTTAACTTCACTACTTGGTGAGCCAAACTCTTGATATTTTTCTCATCCAATAGGCCGTTATCTTGAGTAATAACGTTTGTGCCTATTTTAACAACAATTTTCTGGGGTGATTTTTCACTCATATTTGCAATTTCAGGAGCCCGTTACCGAATATGCTTTCGTAGCGAAACTTACTAATTTTGAGCCAGAATCGAAGCAAAATTTTGCGGCCTATCGGTTAAGATAAGCCAAGAAATTTTGCTGTGATTGTGGCCAAAATTGGGAAGTTGCAGCCGAAATGGTATTCGGTAATGGGCTCCTTATACCCCTCCATCATAGCAGAAAAAATGAGAAAAAAAAGTGCTGATGTGGCACGTATTGGGACTGTCGCCGAATACGCTTTCTTTGCGAAATTTTCATATTTTGAGGCAAATGTTTTAAATAATCTTTGAGGTTTAGCTTAAGCCCTGCCTGCCGGCAGGCAGCTAAGCTGAAAAGATTTTTAGAAGATTTGACCAAAATAGG
>JABMPQ010000074.1 GCA_013202585.1 Parcubacteria group bacterium
ATGTCTATATGCATAACCATACAATCTACCAAAACCAGCACAATATTTATACTTAAATCCTATTTGCATACTCTTGACTCTCCTATCTTAGAGTCCAATATGTATGTGGACTTGTTCACTCTTCGAAGAGACTTGCAACAAAACCCCTAGTTCAAGGGGTTTAATTAAATCCATAGTCCCAAGGGGAATCAGTTGGAACCGCTTTGTGACAGAGTTGAAGGAGTGGGAGGGGTTGGGAAGATAGCTATATAATTTATTCCTGAATCTTTATCTCAATAGGGATTTCTGTTTGTTTGCTAAATGAAGTGTTGCTTTTTAGCTTTAAAACTAAATAACAAACACCAGATTTATTTGGAATGAATAGGCCATCAAATTTAAATATAGTCCTAGTCCTATTACGGGTTTTAGGTAAGGGAGTTTTGCACTCTTTAGCCCATAATAATTTTTTATTAGGTCCTATAAATTCTATCTTAGTATCGAGACTCCCATCTTTAGAAACATTATAAGACCACAATGAGGCGAGCACGAATTTTACAGGTATGACCGCCTTTTTTTTATCTTTTCTTAGTTTATTTAGTGAATCTTTAGCTCTCTTATCATTTCTGACGTTGACATTAATCTCTTCTATATTATTAATGAGGCTAATTTTATTAGACTTTGAATCAACAATAGCATCTTCGCATACTACTGACCAAATATGTTTTATTTGATTGCTACGCATATAATATGTTTGTGTTATAATTTTCAAAAACATAATCCTCAGTATGTTTATTATCTGGGGCTGAGAATGATTTTATATAGTTAGTCGCGTTGCAACTTAGACCAGTTGATAAATTTTCCACTTCTACATCGTACTGGTCTTCAATTTCTTTCATAAGTGCAAATTTCGGTGGTATAAGATAGGTACCTAGAGCCTTAGCAATTTTAACCAACGTTTTGAGGTTTGGCATTCCTTTCCCACGTTCCAATCTTGCTATTGCCGATTGCTCAGTCCCAATTTTTTTAGCAAGATCTTTTTGTGTTATTTTCTTGATTGCCCTGGCTTCTTCTAGCATTCTAGCTACTCTGTAAGCCACATCTTTCCGTTTTGCCTCAACGGATTTTCGATACTTTTTGTCTTTTAATAAATCTTTTTCTAAATCATCTAATGTATACATCGTTGTATTATTAAAATTGCAAACGCTTTACTCTTTTTAGAGCAGCATTGATTTCTTTTTTTGGGGTTTTCTGATCTTTTTTGATGAAAGCGTGGGCGATACACATAAGATTTCCCTTTATAGTAAAAACAATTCTGAACTGCTGCTTATTTTTTCCTATTTTTTTAACTTTATATAGGGAAATGTTTTTGGGTCCTCCCTCTTGTGGGCAGAGCCATGTATGTGTTTTTATCAAGTGGTCAACGTCTTGCTTACTATTAGCAGTCCTTCGTATTATTTTAAGGCGGTCAAGGATTTCTATAGTGGCTTCTTCGTCATGGCTTCTTAATCGCTCTATCTCCCTTTTAACGGGACCTGGCTTGACACTATCGCTTCCGATAAAATATTCTTCCATATTCCAATATTAACAGTATAACATTTATGTTATATTAGCAATGCTTAATAATATTGTCAAGATCATTTGGGATAGAATTAAGAGTTTTCCAATTATATTGAGCCTCGTGCTATAAAATCTTCTATGTTATATCATGTATTAAATAAAAAGCGAGGTATTTAGCCTCGCTCTGACAATCCAGTATGAAATAATCAGGGAAGATATATCTTATCCTTTTTAATGTTTTTTAACACGGCTGGGTGGATATAGTGCTTGGAACAAGATTCAACCATCCTGTCATAAATCCCAGGTTGATATTTTAGATTATCCCAATCAAACTTCTCAAACTCGGCTTTTTCCATTGTTATGGAAACAGCATCATCTTCTCCCTCTTTGCCATAACTATCAGTAAAAGGAGCTCTATAAATAACGTTAATAGATTCAACTCCTTCAATTTGAAAAGCTTCTTTACCAAATTTTACCAAAGTGCTATATGCCCCCGAGACCATCGTGTTTTCATCCCAGAAACTATCAGAGGAGAATTTAATCTTCGCCTGTTTTTGCTCTTGGGCATATTCGATGTCATAACCTTCTCGATTTTTTATGTTTTTATCCAAAGCTTCCCAAAGCTTATCTAGCTTAGTCACTTTAGTCACTTTTTGACTATCTGTAGCCGTTTGTTCACCTACTCTTGCCTCAACTTTAATAACATTTTCTCCATCATTTAGGCTTATTTGAGTTTCGAATGAACCATCCTCCTGCATTTCAACCTTACTATTATTTACCTTTACTTCAACTTCTGGTTTTGTGATCGAGACTTTGCCCCCGACTCTTATCTCGCTATTTTCGACTTCTATATTATTTTCTGGATCTAGTATAGTCACCCTGAACTTTTCTTTATCTTCTGCTTCTTGCTTGTCCTCATTATTTTCCTCTTGTATGGTTACTTCTTCTTTTTTGGTTTCGTCAGGTGTATCAGCAAAAATACCAATTAAACAGCAGATCACCATTAAAAAGCTGCCTCCAGCTAAAGCTATGATTAGAATTAAACGATTTCGCTTTTTCTTTTTGTCTTCTTCGGCAGAAACATTGTTTTGTGGTGCTTGTCTGTTCTCTATCATATTTTTGGTGTTAATTCAGCTTCTTAATTACCTTAAATATTCTCCTAAAAATTGTTCACATTTTCAGTAGTAATCATTTCCCAATAAGCAAAATCAATTTCGTAATCATTATTTTCATCACAACTGGGCTTCATAAATAATCGGCTAGCATACATGGGAGGATTTTGATTGTTTTTTATATACTCTTGTGAATTTTTGTAAGTATAAATAAAGATTTTATCACCATTATCTTTTTTATCTTTATAGACCTTTTCGAGAACTTCCTTAATTTGATCTTTAGTTGCGCTGTCATCAACCTCTATGCGGTAATCACTTCTTTTGCAACCAGCATAAGAAGTGTCATTATCCTCAATAATTTCATAAGAAATAAGCTTCTCTTCTTTTTCCTTCTTTTGAGTCTTTGTTTCTTTACTTTTGTCTTGCTGTTCTTCTTTTTCCTTCTCCTCGCCAACTTTTTCTGGTTCGTTAGTTGACGTGCAAGCAGTGACGGTGCCAATGAACACAATGGCGATAGCAGCTACTATGATCGCTCTTGATTTTTGAGTCATAGTTTTGATTAATTATTTCAAATTTGCTGATTAGAAACACAAAGCTCCTCGCCAGCGATGATCTTGCGACCACCCATAACCTTTCGGCCATGACCCATCCCTGAGTACTGAACGAGGAGCTCAATATCAGGGATGGGAATTTTATTACCGTGCCTCATCAAGAGGGTTAGGTAATTAAGTTGTTACCTATAATCTAACACATACATTCTTTATTTGAAACATTTCCTTGCAAGTCTGTTTTATCGGTGTAACATAAAATAAATTACACTAAATTAACCAAATATTACAATGAAACCTATAGAAAAGATATGGATCGTTTTATCTGCGATCGAACATGCAAGAAAACTAAAGGCCAAAAATAAATTAGCCAGAGTTGATGCTAAAGAATTAAATGAGTTTTTTGAATCTCAAGAAGAATGTCATACTATTCTTGAAATGCTAGAAGAAAATATGAAGGCCATTAAGCTTCATGGCAATCGCCCAGATTTTAAAACGGAAGCTCATTACAATATTGAAATAACCAGCAAATGGAGAAAAGTATATAGAGAATATCAGCGAAGCTATAAGAAATTTGTCAGCCGAAACAGATCGAGAGACGAAGTAAGCAATAAGAGTCCCGTAATGAAAGGTGTCTACGGGGACAAAGATGCAGTTTATGAGAACAGAAATGCCTTGCTCAAAGTGAAGAGGGTGCTCGATTGTATTAATGATAAGCTAATAATATTATCGCCCACACAAAACAAATTATCGATATCCAATGAAGATATTTTGTATAAGGGTGATAAATTAATTAAGGAGGATGAAGTAAAACTTCTTCTCAATAAAATAATAGACGAAATCGCCCTGAACCTTTATGTTGTGAATGTATCGTATAGTGAGAGTGAAGAAGTTTATGATTTGTCATTTGATGACAAAAAAATATTTCGTGAATACCGTGATTTTATCACGACTCAGTACAATATTATTGAGCCGATATACCAAGTATACAAAGAAGGGGGGCAAGTTGATTTTGCGGCTCGACACGAGCAGAAGTTGGAAGATGAAATCGATCTTATTAACTTAAAATATGATGAAGAACTGGCAAAACACTATAATGACTTAATCGAAAGAGGTGTATTTTCTAGCGGCGCCAGGAATCAGCGCGAGGGTGATATTGAAAAAAGGAAGGGTATAGAGATACGGAATGCGATTAGGGAATTCTTAATAAAACTGCCACATTATAATATATCTTCTGAGGAGAGAAATGGTAATAAATTAAAGAGTAGCAATTCAATTTCTATTCATTATGTGTATGACAATATCAATCGGGAGGGGAGATTAACTATTGAGGGCTTTGATGAGGATGTTACATTCAGAAAAAACATTGCTAATGTGCTAAATGTGTTTTACAACAGAAAAAACTTGGATAAATATTTTACTTACAATGACCTTTCAGAGGAATGGGGGCTGAGAAATTCTGACGAGCTCAGTAAAAATGTTAAAAAAATAAATGCCAGGGTGGCAAAGTACACTAAGAAAGTCATTGATCCTCTCATATATACCGATAGGCAAAAACATCCTCTTCCTAATAGATACAAGTGGAATGACAGTGTAGCGGAGTAAACTCGTACAAAGTATCGTTGTTGATAACCTAAAGAAGTCGGCTTGCTTAAGCCGACTTCTTGTATTTATAACCGATAAAAAACCGAATAAAAAACGAATTTTGCGATTTAGCCAGTGTGCAATCATGAGCATTGCAGACAGAACAGTAATTAATAATTAACCAAACCTATGCCAAAAAAATTATCACCCAACGATTTCATGAGTCACACGGATTTGTCCCTATGCGCTACGCTCTGCTGCTTTGGCTACAGCGTTGATGCTGTGGAAAGAGTATCGCCCAGTAAGGTGGCTTTTTTGATTAAGCGAGATGAGAAACTGGACAGCTTAGTGGAAAAATACTGGAAGCATGAACTCCAGGTTGACCCAGCTCTTTTTTTCTCCTACCTCAAAGAGCTTAAATCAAGAATAAACAGCAACTAGAAAATGATCAGTATCGAGCAAGCTAGAAAATTGATAAACGACAGCGAGATTTCTGACAAGGACGTTGAAGTCATCAGGGATAATTTCCGCTTGCTCGCCGAAGTTATCTTCAATCAGTGGCAGAAAGAAAGGTCCGAAGATTTAAACCTAACTCAAGAACAAAGCTGATCAGTCTCAACCCACTATTAACCAATATTATATGAACCAAGATAACAGGATACCTGGCGGCTATTACATGAAGGCTAGATGTATTCAAGACAGCGAAATATCTCACGCACCCCCTCATATCCGTGAGATATGGGATTGGTTGATCAAAGAAGTAAATCACACTAATGGGAAGTCCAGCGGAATAATTATTAAGAGAGGTCAAACTGTTCGTACTATGAGAGACATACAAGAAGGACTGCATTGGATGGTTGGATGGCGTAAGCAAATGTATAAAAAACATCAATGCGAATATACACTGAAGTGGCTTAGGAATAGAACAATGATTACTACAAGGAAGACAACACGTGGAATGATAATAACTGTCTCAAACTACGACAAATATCAGAATCCAGACAACTATGAATACCGCAAGAGTGCAACTAGGAGTAAAACAGTAGTGCAACAGCCGTACGATACTATAAACAAGAATGGAAAGAAGGAAAAGAATAAATATATTGCTTATGTGTTTGATGTTTACAAGAAATACGTCGATAACAGGGTAGAGCTTACTAAGGAAGTAGAGGAAGCTATTGATGTTGTCCTTAGTAGGTATTCAAGGGAAGACCTTGTTGGTCTCATAAAATACAAGGCTGGCGATGAGTTCTTTCAGGAGAATAATACTAAGCGTGGCTGTACCTGGTTCTTTGGCAATGGCAAGTTTGGACAATGGATGGAAGAATATAAATTAGCGATAAAGAAATGAAACAAGATGATGAGGTCAGGGAAATAGACAAAAAACTGAAAGAGTTGGAGGATAAAAAGAGAATATTAGATTTGTATAAGGATTACAAAGGAGAAGACAAGGTTGTCTCCATGCAGGAATTCCTAGAGCTGGAAGAGGAGAATGGCGGTAGCTCCTTCAGTTGCCATTCAAAAATCAATTCCTTGGATAACAAGATAAAGGAGCTAAGAGAAGGAGATCTAGCCGTTATCACTGGCCCCACAGGCCAGGGTAAGACCTCGCTGTGCCAGACATTAAATGTGAGCTTTGAGAAGCAAGGAATCCCCTGCCTGTGGTTTACTTTTGAGCTAGGGGGGACAGAGTTGATAGAGAAGATGCCAGATGGCACTGGTGGCTTCCTGCCGCGAAAAAACAAGCCCAGTGATATGACATGGTTGGAGCAAAGGATATGCGAGGCGATTGCCAAACATTCCATCAAAGCTGTGTTCATTGATCATCTGCACTTCTTGCTGGGCTTAGACATACTTTCAAGACTGAATAATGCTTCTTTATACATTGGCAAAGTAACATCCGAACTAAAGAGCATTGCTATTAAGTGGAGCATAATGATATTCCTGGTAGCTCACAGCACCAAGAAAAACCAATTCAGTGAGCCGAACCTAGAAGATCTAAGAGATAGCTCATTTATTGGTCAGAATGCTGATTTTGTCTTTATTGTCTGGCGGGAAAGCGAAGAAGACAACGTGGCCTATCTGAAGATAGCTAAGAATAGGAGGACGGGAACTCTTGGTAAAGTGAAACTGAGATATAACAATAAACTGTTCAGAGAGGAGATACAAATCGATGAATGCTGAGGAAATTGCGAGACAGGAATTGATACTGGACTACAAAAAAACGTATGTAATGCTGAGGAGAGCTTGGGTTAAGCAACTGAAGCAAGCAAGCGACTCAATAGAACGGCAAAGAATTAAAAAAACTATCAGTTGGATAGACAAAACATTCAAAGATACTTATAAAGAAATAACTAAATAAAATGATTTCAGAAGAACAATTACAAGCGAACAGAGAAAATGCGAAAAAAGGAGGCGTCAAAACAGAGGAAGGTAAAGCAGCAAGTAAATATAATGCTACGAAGCATGGGCTACTAAGCGAAGAAGTCTTGCTTGAAGGAGAAAATGAGGAAGCTCTTACAGAAATCGGCAGAAAATTGAGGACGGAGCTGAATCCACAGACAGAACTCGAACTGGTATTGGTTGACAGGATTATTTCAAACGTCTGGCGTTTAAAAAGAGCAATAAGAATCGAAGCGGAGATGGCAGCAAGTGGGTGCAAGAAATGTTTTGGGGAGAAAAAGAGCCTAGGCGAAGCATTCGCTTATGATCTAGCTAACTACGATTCTTACGGCAAGTTATTGCGGTATGAAACCAGCATTGAGCGAGGTATCTACAAGGCCCTACATGAACTACAAAGAATTCAAGCAGCTCGAGTTGGAGAGAAACCACTTGCTCCCGTAGCCGTTGATATAGATATTGCCTCGGATAAATAAATGGGTTTGTTTCGCAAAAAAGGACTTTGGCAGTACTTTGCTAATTATTGAAATCGGTATATAATGTAAACGTTGACCCAGTTAAAAATTACCAAGAAGGTTTTTTATTAGCATTGGTGGCTCAGATTGGGCGACCTTCCAGCAATGCTATTCCTTCTTGGAATCTAGCTGGGTCAACAAGGTCGCCCTTTTGGTTGGTTAAATAAATTAATGAAAGGAATCATCTACACAAGAGTAAGTTCTGGAGAACAAGTAAAAGGTACTTCTCTGGACACGCAAGAAGAGTTATGTAGAAACTACTGCAAAGATAAGAATATAGAAGTCTTGGAAGTATTTCGTGAAGAAGGGGCTTCAGCCAAAACTGCTGACAGGGCAGAGTTTTTACGTGCTATAGAGTTCTGCAGAAAAAATAAAGGTAACATCGAAGCTTTTGTCGTGGCCAAAGTGGACAGATTTGCTCGTAATACTGAAGACCATTTCTATGTAAGAAAAGTTTTGCTTGATTATGGAGTGTCTCTGTATTCAGTTTCAGAGCCAATTGGCAATAATCCGGCAGAGAAGTTTGTTGAAACTGTCCTGGCGGGTAGTTCTGAATTCGATAATGCCATTAGAAAACAAAGATGTATTGATGGAATGATTAGCAAGGTAAATCAGGGTATTGCTCCCTGGCCTTCGCCCATGGGCTACAAATCAATGAGATATAATAGAAGGGGTAAAAAGAAAATAGGGCCAGATGGGCCAGATAAAGAGATTTTCCCTCTTATCCAGAGAGCTTTAAAAGAATATGCCAAAGGAATTCATTCGCAAACTGATCTGGCAAGAATGTTGGATAAATGGGGGCTGTCAGAAATTAGGGGGAAAGAAACAACTCCCCAGCTAATAGATCAAATACTAGGAAACTACTTAAAACACTACGCTGGGATATTGGTTAATCCCTGGACTGGCGAAGAAGTCGATGGAATACACGAGGCCATGATAACCAAGGAAGAACTTTATCAGATCCAAATGGTGCGGGAAGGAAAAGGAAATAAGTTTAAAAGAGATAAACATAATCCTCTTTTCCCTCTACGCAGAACTGCTGTTTGTGGTCATTGTAAGAAACCTCTGACTGGCAGTTCTTCCAAGGGCAATGGCGGCACCTATTCTTACTATCATTGCTACAACAAACAATGCCTCATGCGCTGGAAAAGTATCTCCAAGGAAAAGATTGAAGAAGACTTTAAAGCTTACTTAGAAAAAATAACCCCCCAGAAAAAGTTCACGGATCTGTTTAAAGCAACAGTGCTGGATCTATGGAAAGAAAAAGGAAAATGTTTTGAGACTGCCGCTAAGAAATATGAAAAGCAACTTGCTTTCTTGCAAGAAAAAAGGGGAAGGATATTTGAGATGAGAGAAGATGGCTCCTATTCAAAGGAGGAATTTCAGGAGAGGAAAGAAGAAATAGATAACCAAATTATTGCGGCAGGAATATCTTTGAGTGAGAATAAAATTGAACAGTTCGATATTGAGGGAGCCTTGTCTTATGCAACCAAATTCATCAGCAATCTTGATAGACAGTGGCTTGATCTACCACACGGTCTCCGTCAACGGTTCCAAAAACTAGTATTTCCTGAAGGAATTCCATACGATCGAGATGAAGGTTTTGGAACCACTAGATTAGGGCTTATATTTGAACTAAACAGGCAATTTCTTGCCCAAAAATCCTCTATGGTGGGCGATCCAGGATTTGAACCTGGGACCTCGTCATTATCAGTGACGCGCTCTGACCAACTGAGCTAATCGCCCTTATTATCTAAAAATTTCTCGATTATTTTATTAATATTCTGAATCGTCAATCTTGTTTTCCAAGATTTTATATAATATTCCAATTGACACGCCCTGGCGGGGCTAATCGCCCGTGACAACACTTCCTCAATCAAAAATAGCTAAGAGCAGCTTTCCTACTCTCAACTATTATATACTACTCTATTATCTCTAACAATCAAAAGGTGATATCAACAGCGCCAAACTAATCATACAAGATTAACGACCAATATCTGCAAGATAAATTAATATCTCCAGATTTCTCCCTAGAAAGGAGGTGATCCACGCACAGCTTCCGCTACGCGTGCCTTGTTACGACTTTGCCCCTCTCGCTGGTCTTACCGTAGTCCCCTACCGAAGCAGGGAGTTTCGGGTACTACCAACTCGCTTGACATGACGGGCGGTGTGTACAAG
>JABMPQ010000075.1 GCA_013202585.1 Parcubacteria group bacterium
GCACTCCTGAATACCTACCAGAATATGTGAGTGAATTTTGCCTCAGATTTTCCTCACCTAAAATGTTTGATTCTCCCCTTAGTTATCTTAAGAAGTCACTCTAGTGTGTTCCATTTGATGGGGATTACCCCAAACTAAGCTATTGACATATAATACGATAAATGTTAAAATATGGGGCTTTGTTAATTGTGGCAAAGTGCGCTCATTACAATTTGAGCAGATTTTAAAACCGCATTCTACAAGTGGTTCGTCGATAAAGGCGAACATCGCTACAAAGGAGAAAAGCGATGAATAGGCGGGAGAATAGAGAGAAGCAGGTCACGATCGAGTGGCCGAAAGTACGTGAATTTCACACCGTAGTTCTTCACCACTGGTTCGACGTCGAGGCCTTGGCCTCATACTTGCTAGTGGTGATGGGCTGCATTCTGGGGCTGAGCCTGACGGCTGATCACAAGATTAAGATCATTCCAGCTGGCCCTCTGCGCAAGGAGGACTGGGGCAATCTGGGGACGAACGTCCAACAACTGGAGGACATGGGGTATCTGTTCCTGGACTGCGGTGGCGGATTTCTCGACCATCACGGGAAGAAGCTGGGTCTTTGTACCCTCGAGCTTCTCGCCAAGGCAATTGGTCTGGTTGAGGGATATGAGTATCTGCTGGGTGCTGTTAACGTCATCGCCGACCAGGACAAAACCGGTCAGGCACTTGATAGCGATCCCGGCTTCCAAATGTCTTCCACCCCGAACACCCCCCGGACGCTCCGCTCTCTGATCACCGGCTGGAATCTCCAGTGCTTCGTAGACGGCCAACTCCGTCCGGAGCAGGTGATCCAGCTGGCTTCCAAGGCTCTCGAGGGTGTCTTCGCTCTTGTCCACACCTCTTCGCAAGCTACGAACGACAAGACCCCTAGGGTCAAGGGCAAGGGTCACTTCATTCTGGATCGCCTCCTGGCCGGTCTCAGGCTCCAGAAAATGCCGACGGCTGAGCGGGAGGAGTTCACTCAGTCCGCCAAGGACGCCCTCTTCCGTATGGAGAACGAGTGGAGACAAGCAGCAGCGGATTTCAAGGGTGCGATGGTTGGAGAGTTCAAGGCGTGCGCCGGACCCGCCAAGTTCCAACTCCTCACCGGCCCGGTTGACTACCGAGACGGGAGCTGGATGGAGGCAGACGGCCAGATCCTATTCTTCTTCGGTCAGTCCCGCTCCTATCGTTTCGGCTCCTACTGTCGCTGGATGGCTAGCCAGAAGGGCAAGAACGAGGAACTGACGGCTCACGACGGTCAACCGTTGACGGAGTGCGATGTCGTTATCCTGCAGCATTGGGACGACGAGCATTTCAATGTCAGCACCGGTCGGTGGGAGAAGAAGCGTGATCCACTTGAGCCTCGCCTCCAGATGATTCTCACCGACGTCTGTGCCGCCCTGCGCGCTGCGGACGCTATCTATCGGGGAGCGACCATCCAGGCACAGCTGCTGGATCAGATCGGCAACGTCTCCTACTACTGGACGGAGAAAGGTGATGGCCAGAGCAAGAGACGCAAGGATCTGAGCCCAATCTTCCTGCCGGAGTGGCAAGGTTCCACGGGCGATAAGTTCAACACCAACCCGTACAGGCCGCCGCCGTCCGTTACACGAGAGAACGTGGTGGCCATCATCTGGCGTGTGTTGCAGGGTCTGCCGATCGGGCATCCGAAGAGCGACTGCAAAAAAGTCGGTGATGCGCAACCGCATGACTGCCCCTGGCGCCAGTTCAGCAAGGGGTTGGCAGGTTGTCACGAGAAGTGCGAGAATTGGCGACCCCGTAAGCAGCAGCCCCGCCGGCTCCAGCCCCCTCGTCGATCACGCCCCCAGGACAAGAAACTTCCCCGCGGTAAGGAAGTCGAGGTGCCCAAGAGGTAGTAGAACCTCGACATCTGCTCAAATCTTATCCTAGCGGGTACAGGTATATGCTTCGTGCATCACCTCACCCGCTTTTTTTTATGGCAAATTTATGCTAAAGTCGACATTATGAAAGTAAATATTTCCCGTCACGCTGGCTTTTGCTTTGGCGTTGATCGGGCCGTTAAAACGTGCGCTGAGATTAGTCCCAACACCCCCCGACCACTCTACATGTTGGGTAATTTAGTGCACAATGAAACAGTGGTGGAGAAGCTGAAAGAGCAGGGGATTAGAGTGATTAAATCTCTGGCCGAAGCGAAAAAGGGAACGGTTATTATCACTGCCCATGGTATTTATCCGAAAATATTGCAAGAAGCGGCGGCGAAAGGCCTAAATATCATTGATACCACTTGCCCTAAAGTAACAGTTGTGCATAATTTAGCCAAAAAACTGCAAGCAGAAGGTCGCCAAATAGTGATTATTGGCGATAAGGATCATATTGAAGTCAAAGGTATCAACGGGGCGGTAGACTGGAAAGCAGCCGTGGTGGCTTCAGTTGAGGAAGTAGCTGGTGTCGATTTTCCGGAAGATACTAAAATCGGGGTAGTCTCGCAAACTACGCAGGACGAGGAGTATTTTACGGAAATTGTAGCGGCTTTAAAGCGGCGATTTTCCGACGTAAAAGTATTTAACACTATTTGCGAATCAACCCGGGGTCACCAGCAGGAAGCGAAGGAGCTAGCTCAGAGTAATGAGGTTATGTTAGTAGTAGGCTCTAAAACTAGCGGCAATACCACTCGACTCTATCATATTTGCCAGGAACTCAACGATAAAACTTATTGGATTGACACCGTCGCTGATTTAGAGGACGATTGGCTTAAGGGGGTAGTCAGTGTTGGTATTACGGCTGGCGCTTCAACGCCGCGGGAGCTGGTGGAGGAAGTGGCGGAAAAACTAAAGAAATAGAGTTACTGGAGGGTCAACATTATTCTTTTGGATCACCTTGGTATACCTCGAAAGAGCGTCGGATTTTCCCACCGTGAAAATCCAACTCAGGGGTCGTCCTCGTTCGCCCCGACCTGCCTGCCGGCAGGCAGGTCAGAATCGGGGCACCATGGCCACTCTGACGACCAATGTCTTTCGCAGGCACACCAAAGTAATCCAAAACATATCAATTTATACGTCTCATGAAAAAAAAGTTAGCCATATTAGGCTCAACTGGCTCAATTGGCACGCAAGCCCTGGAAGTAGTTGATAATCTGCCTGATGATTTTAAGGTGGTGGCTTTGACGACTAATACTAAGATTGATCTATTGCGTGAGCAGATTAAGAAATATGATCCGGAATATGTAGTGGTAGGAGATAGAGGCAAACGGGCTGAATTAGAGAAAGGTATAGTTGGCCGAACACAAATATTGTCCAGTATTGAAGAGCTAATCAAAAAGTCTGACGTCGATTTAATTTTAAACGCTTTATCAGGGGTGGCGGGAATAGTACCAACGTTGGAAGCGGTCAAGGCGGGCATTGATGTCGCTTTGGCTAACAAGGAATCACTAGTGGCGGCCGGTGATATTATTATGAAGTTAGCTCGTGAGAATAAAGTTAATATTTATCCAGTTGATTCGGAGCACTCGGCTATTTGGCAGTGCCTGCGGGGAGAGAAAGAGAAAGAAATTAAAAAGATAATTATTACTTGCTCAGGCGGACCATTCCGCGGGAAGAAGCTAGCTGAGCTGGCTGATATTACTCTCAAACAAGCGTTGGATCATCCCACTTGGAAGATGGGGGGGAAGATTACAATTGATTCGTCTACTTTGATGAATAAAGGACTGGAGGTAATCGAAGCTTATCAATTATTCGATGTCACTCCGGAGCAAATCGAGGTAGTAGTGCATCCGCAGAGCATTATACACTCAGCCGTCGAGTTTGCTGATGGTAGCATTAAAGCCCAACTCGGCCCCCACGATATGCGGATTGCGATCCAGTATGCATTGACCTACCCAGCACATAAGAGATCACCAGCCGAGGATTTTAGCTTAACAGAGACAGCCCGGTTGGACTTTGAAGAGCCAGATTTAAAAGCCTTTCCCTGTTTAGCCTATGCCTTTGCGGCTTTAGAGGCGGGGGGCACCATGCCGGCGGTAGTAAATGCAGCCAATGAAGCCGCAGTCATGCTATTTTTGGACGGTAAAATCAAATATTTGGATATTCCACGGTTAATAAAAGAAGCGATGGATAAGCATGAGGTGGTGGCTGAGCCTACTTTCGAGCAGATAATGGCGGCCAGCGAGTGGGCAGGTAAGATTGTCGTTGGCTAAGGGTCAATATTATTCTTTTTCTGGCTGCGGAACTCGTCGCCCTCCCGGTAAGACCGGGATGACTCCTCAGACATCCGCAGCGGGCGAAAAAGAACAATATTGACCCCTTATCAATCAACAATGCTTTTTTATGAACATAGCTCTAATTGTCGCGGCCGGCAAAGGTCGTCGCATGCGGCAAGGGAAAAATAAAGTGCTACTCAAGCTAGATAAATATCCGGTGATTTTTCATACGCTGAAAGCTTTCGAAGAGCATCGGAACGTTGGCAAGATTATTATCGTAACGACTCAGAGGGATATCGCGGCGATGGAGAAGATTATTGATAAATATAAATTTGGCAAAGTAACGGCGATTGTAGTAGGTGGTCAGGAACGGCAGGACTCGGTTTACCAAGGGCTGAACTATTTACGTAAGGCTGGGACGGATAAATCCGACTTAGTGTTGATTCACAACGGTGGTAATTTACTAGTGAGCGACAAAGATATTGCTGATTCGGTGCGGACGGCTCAAAAGCATGGGGCGGCTGTTTGTGCTCAGCCAGCACGGGATACTATTAAGCGGGTCAGCGCCAGTGGAGTGGTGCAAGAGACGCTGGATCGGAGTGAATTGTGGACAATGCAGACGCCGCAAACGATTAAATTCGGCTTAGCACTGGAAGCTTTTGATAAAGCGCATAAAGATCGTTTTTACGGTACGGATGATGTGTCTCTGGTGGAGCGATTGGGCAAGAGGGTGAAAGTAGTATCTTGCTCAGCTGAAAATATCAAAATCACTTATCCAGCTGATTTGGATTTCGCCCGGGCGGTGTTAGGGAAAAGGCGAGTGACGGGTATGAAAATTGGCTTGGGGCAGGATTCGCATCGGTTTACCAAGGGCAAGTCACTAGTTTTAGGAGGGATTAAAATCAAACATCACTCTGGCTTGAAAGCTAATTCCGATGGCGATGTAGTTTTGCATGCTTTATGTAATGCTTTGAGCGGCGCAGTTGGTAAAGGCTCGCTGGCCACCTATTCTGATGAGATGTGCTTGAAAAAAGGCATTAAAGATAGTCGCGAATATGTAAAAGTCGCGCAGGGGTTTGTGCGAGGAGCAGGCTATAAAGTTGGTAATGTTTCAATCGCTATCGAAGGCAAAGAACCGAAGCTGGAAAAGCATTTTTCTAAAATGAAGAAGGTTGTCGCTGGTTTATTAGGTGTTCGTGTAGGTGATGTTGGTATCACAGTTACTAGTGGCGAAGGTTTGACTGCCTTTGGACAAGGGAAGGGTGTTCAGGTTTTTGCGGTTGTTTCGCTTCATAGATAAATTTGGTCGCCTTGGTATGCCTCGAAAGAGCGTCAGATTTTCCCAGCGTGAAAATCTGACTCAGGGGTCGTCCTCGCTCTGCCGCTTCGCGGCAACCATGCCCGCTCGGACAACCTATGTCTTTCGGAGGCATGCCAAGGCGACCTCATAATAATAAATCTGTGAAAATCAAAGCTCCCGCTAAAATTAATCTCACTCTTGATATTTTGGGCAAGTTGCCCAATGATTATCACGAACTGACGACTGTTTACCAGGCAGTCGATCTTTATGATGAGTTGGATTTCCAGGAAAATGAATCTGGTGATATTAAAATTGCTTCTAACTCTGAGCAGATTCCGCTTGATGAGAATAATATTGTTTATAAGGCAGCTGAGTTGATTCGCCAACGACATGACATCAAAAAAGGTGTCGACATTCACATTGATAAAAAAATCCCGGTAGCTGCTGGTTTAGCTGGGGGGAGCACTGATGGGGCAGCAACACTCAAGGCTTTAAATGAAATGTGGGAATTGAAATTGCCAGACGAAGTGTTGCGAGAATATGGAACTGAATTGGGCATGGATGTTCCTTTTTTAATCAGCGGGGGGACTGCCCTGGGAATGCGGCGAGGAGAAAAAGTGCGGTCGCTGAAAAATAATTTAAGCCTACAAATAATAATAGTAACTCCCGAAATTGCTATTTCAACCAAGGAAGCTTATGGCAGTCTGGATCTAGCTCAAGTGGGACAGGAGAGTGAAAAAACCAAGCGAATGATTGCGGCTCTGACTGTTAGTAATTTGACTGACGTGATAGATAATTTACATAATGACTTTGAAAAGTCAATAATTACTCAACACTCAGTTATTGGCGAGGTTAAGGGAAAGATGTTGGCGTTAGGAGCGCTGGGAAGCCTGATGAGTGGCAGTGGCCCGTCGGTGTTTGGGGTATGGGCGGGGCGTGAGGGAGCGGAGAAAGCTTACAAAGCTTTGCGGCAGGAATATAAACAGGCGTATTTGGTTAAATCTCTGTAATAAAGGGCTACGCCCTTTGTTTGCTTGTTCGTTCGTCCCGATCAGATCGGGATCTCTCTCACTTCGCAAATAAAGAACTGCATTCTTTGTTTGCTTGTTCGCTCAGAAGAGTAAAAATAAATTTTTACTCTTCGTTCGCTCACTTCGCAAATAAAAAAAGAAGTTTTTTCTGCGAATCGATTTCACAGAAGGTTAACTTCGAACCTTGAACAGATGTTGCTAGGCGGCCCAGCTCAGCGGCTTGGCAGTGTGTTCTACGCGGCGCAGGTAGTCAGTCCAGTGCTCGCCTGGCCGTTGCGGCAGTGAAGGATCGTCGGTTTTCAGCTTACCGTAGCTTCTGGTGCTGGCGCCGAAGGGATCGGGCGGGGTGCCGTTGCGAGGAGGTGGAATCTCTCTGAGATGCTGTTTCTCTCTGACGTCTCTGTAGCCGACCATCGACTTACCACAGAGATCGCAGGTAATCCTCTCGCGACGAAGGTGTAGAGAATATTGCCCCAGATCTTCCCTGGTGAAGGTCGAACCTGTGCACGTGTTGACGTTACCAGGCATCTTGCAGGGATTAGGCATTCCTGGCCTCTTTGTCGGAATCTGTCTTTCCATAGCTTCTCCCTTGTTATCTTCTTACTATCATAGAAATAATGACTCGTCAATCAGGACGGGTTATTTTTATGTAAAAAAAGACCCCACCCACAGCGGCTCGAATGAGCTTGTGGGGGGGGTGGTGGGTTGAAGAGTCGAGGGTCTAAAGATCAGTGGTATCGACCTGGAAGCCGTTCCCGATCGAAGTGGTGCAGACGTTTTGTCCCTGGACAGTCTTCACAGCCACGGTGGCCGTGCTACCGTTGAGCAGTTTCCATCGCTCGGCGGTGAGGTGAAAGCGGCCGTAGCGATCGCAGACCTCCTGCCAGCTGCGCGACCTGGTCGCCCACCCGTAGAGCAGCCTGTGCAGCTCCATGAGTGGGTAGTTGTATTCGACCAGCTCGGGGTTTACCCGTCGGTGACCTCGTTCTCGGTGCTCGTCCTGGTATTCCACCCACATCATCTGGCCATCATCGATGATCCGGACGTGGTAGGTGTCGTGAGAACCAGTGGAACCATGGCGTACCAGAGTGAACTCCGCGATCGTCTGTTGATGGAAGGTGTTCACCGGGCTGGGCTGTTGCAGCATGTGCTCGCGCAGGTTGAGCAAGCCGATCTCGACGTGGTCATTCTGGTAGATAACCTGGTCGAACTGACGGGGCTGAGAGGGAACCAGAACGTCCTGTCCCGCGCGTACCCAGTGGTTACCGCCATCCATGTTGGTCCAGACCAGCGTTTTCTGACCAGACTTGCGTACCGGTGCCTCGCGCTTGTAACCTTCGTCGCGGTTGCGGGCCAGGTGTTTCTTGCTGATCTGGATCTGGGTGAACCACCAGCCGCGCTGGCGCAGGTGATCCTTGAGGGGCTGGTAGAACCAGGCCCGAGTGATCGGGTTGATCTCGTCGCGGTGGGCTGGCTGAGTCGGCAGGCACATCGCCTTGAAGATCCGGCAGCCGTTCTCCTCGTCGATGTTGCAGAAGAGGTAGGCCAGCAGCGCCTGTCCGCGGGTGTCGTCCTGGTCGAGAGCGTGCAGCGTCTTCGTCAGGATCCAGAGTCCCGGACCCTCCAATGCAATCCGCCTACTGAGGATAATCCGGAGTTCGATGGGCAGCTTGCCCAGCAGTTGCACCGTCCAGACCCAGTCGGCGTAGCTGTCATCGTCGACGTAGATGCTTCTGAGATTGTTGGCCACGGCGGCGTTCAAGAACTCGGCCTCGTCCCGCTGGATCGCCTGCTCGGCGAAGGGACGGCAGCCGTCGTAGTTCCAGTTGGCCTCCTGTGCTTCCTCGTTGTGCTGGCAGGCCACGTGCATGTAGAGGAAGCTGAGCTGTTCGGCCGTGATAGTCAGACCGCTGGCCAGCGCCATCCCAGTCAGACGAGCGAACTGCCCCGGCTCGGTCCAGTCCCAACTCTTGCCGGGCTCGAACCAGTACTGTGCCTGGTTCGATCCCTGGGCGATCTTCTGCTCGGCCAGGGTCATGATCTGTCCCTTGCTCCAGCCGATCTCGCTGAGAGTTGCCATCCACTCGAAGTGGTCGACGCTCTCGCTGAGGATCAGCTGGCGGATGGCCTCCTCGTCTTGCCGCTCGCCGATGAAGCGTACGAGCGGGGTGGAGCAGACCAGCCCGGTGTGGAACATGGCCGCGATCCCCTGCAGGACAGCTCCCTCGCCGTACTGGCCGCTTTGTACTGGCAGTGACTGATGACGGAGCAGGTTGACCAGCTCCAGGTGGTTGGCGTCGAGCGCCAGGAAGACCTCGGCCTCGTCCAGGATCCAGCGGAGGATCCCCGGGAGCTTCAGGTCGTAGGGCGCCTGGTTGCGGTTAGGGCACTGATCCGCGTAGTAGCGCACCGTGTCCCAGATCGACCGTCGGGCGGCCGTCAGCAGGAACTCGTCATCCACGCTTCCAGCCTCGGTCAACTCCTGGATGCGTTCCGCGAAGGGGCGCTTGTCCTGGAACCGCGGCCGCAAAAACTTTTCCACCGCATCTCTCATGTCGTCCATCTCACTCTCCTTGTTCTGGCAATGTTCTTTCCATGTACTAAGCTTCACCGGATTGTGAAGCCACACTTAGACTAAGTTGTTTGGTTGTACTACCAGCTTATTCCAAGTGTGACTTAACTAGTTAACGGTGAAATTAAGGCGAATAAGCCTATTTTCCTCATTATATAAACTGTACAAAGTAGCACATTTAACTATGTCTGTCAATATTGTTTTAATTTAAGCCTTAGGCTATAACTAGGTAGTAGCTTGTAGCTGGTAGAAAGTAGGGAGAGCATAAAACAGTGAAATAGACTAGTAAAAAATCATGAATAAGCGTAAAAAAACTCGTAAAATCGCTATTGGTAGCGTCAAAATCGGCGGTAACTTACCCGTCGCTATTCAGTCTATGTGCAATACTGATACGCGTGATGTTAAGGAAACAGTTAAGCAAATCAAGGAGCTAGAGAAGGCTGGTTGTGAAATTATTCGCGTAGCCGTGCCAGATATGGAGGCAGCTAAAGCGATTGGTGAGATTAAAAAATATATCAGCATCCCGCTAGTAGCTGATATTCATTTTGATTATAAGCTGGCTCTTGAATGCGCTGATCAGGGAGCGGATAAGCTGCGTATTAATCCGGGCAATATTGGCTCAGACGAAAAGGTAAAAGCAGTTGTCGATAAAGCTAAAGAGAAAAATATCCCGATTCGTATTGGCGTCAATGCTGGTTCATTGGAGAAAGATATTTTAGAAAAATATAAAGGCGAAGCCACAGCAGAGGGAATGGTAGAATCAGCCCAGCGTCATATTAAAATCCTCGAAGATCTAGATTTTCACGACATTGTAGTATCGCTTAAGGCCAGCGACGTCCCCCGCACCATCGAAGCCTACGAATTACTATCGAACCAAGTCGATTATCCGCTCCACGTTGGGATCACCGAAGCAGGCACAGTTCGGTCAGGAACGATCAAATCAGCCGTCGGGATTGGCAGCTTGCTTTCACGTGGCATCGGTGATACGATCCGAGTGTCGCTCACCGCTGATCCGGCAGAGGAAGTGCGAGTAGGCTGGGAAATTCTCAAATCACTCGGTCTGCGAGAGCGCGGAGTAGAGATTATCTCTTGTCCCACTTGTGGACGGACGGAAATAGATCTAATTAAACTTGTGCAAGAAGTGGAAGAAAAAACGGCGCATATCACTCAGTCGCTCAAGATAGCTGTCATGGGTTGTGTGGTAAATGGTCCCGGAGAGGCGCGGGAAGCGGATATTGGCGTAGCTGGTGGTAAAGGACAGGGGGTTATTTTTAAAAAAGGTGAGATATTGAAAACGGTTAAGGAAGATAAAATTGCCGACGAACTTATGAAAGAGATAGACAAAATTATAAATGTCAAAAGCTAAGCCAAACATCCCCCACCACGTCGCCTTTATCATGGATGGCAATCGACGGTGGGCGCGAGCTAAAGGAGTACCAACGATCGAAGGTCATCGGGAGGGTTCATTGCGTCTAGAAAAAGTAATCGATCAATGTGGTCACCGTGGTGTCAAAATCATTACCGTCTACGCTTTTTCTTCGGAGAATCGCAATCGCAGCCCGGAAGAAATCAAAGGCCTGATGAAACTTCTCGGATATTTCATTAGAAAGAAGCGCAAAAAACTACATAAGCTAGGCTGTTCGCTGCAAATTCTCGGAGACCCTAGCTATTTGCCAGAGGATCTACGAAAAGAAGTTAATGACGCTGTTGAGCTATTGAAAGATAATAATAAGATTCATTTAAATGTTGCACTGAATTATGGTGCCCGCGAAGAAATAGCCCGCGCTGTTGAGCAAATAATTAGTTCAGACACCAGCGGAAAAATAACTCCGAAATTAATCGAGCGAAATCTCTACACCGCTGGCCAACCCGACCCCGATCTCCTAATCCGCACCGGCGGCGAGCGTCGTCTCAGTAACTTCCTCCTTTGGCAAGTAAGTTATAGTGAACTATATTTTACCGACGCCCTTTGGCCAGATTTTGATGAGAAGGAACTAGATAAAGCGTTGGGGGATTATAACGAACGGCAGCGAAGGTTTGGGAAATAGTCCAGTGGCCGGTCTGGTGTCTCTCTAGAGACATAGGTCGTTCGAACGGGCATGGTCCCCGCCCGCCGGCAGGCGTAGCGGGGGAGCGAGGACGACCCCTGAGTTGGATTTTCACGCTGGGAAAATCCAACGCTCTCTCGAGAGACACCAGACTGACCAGGAAGTTTATGAAATATTTTTGCATGACCAAAATTCTCGATAAAATCAAAGACCCGGCCGACATCAAAAAACTGTCGGTCAAGGAGTTAGAAAAGCTAGCCCACGAAATCCGTCAGCTGATTATTAGCACAGTAGCTGACACTGGCGGGCATTTAGCTTCTAATTTAGGGGTGGTTGAGCTCACCCTGGCTTTGTATAAAAGCTTTGATTTCCCTCAGGATAAGCTGATTTGGGACGTTGGTCACCAGTGCTATACTCATAAAATCATCACTGGGCGCAAGGACAAGTTTACCACTTTACGGCAACAGGACGGGATATCTGGCTTTCCTCGGCGGGAAGAGAGCAAATATGATGCTTTTGGCGTCGGCCATGCCTCCACCTCTTTATCAGCCGCTCTCGGTATGGCCAAAGCGCGTGATCTCAAGCAAAAAAAAGAAAAAGTTGTTGCGGTAATCGGCGATGGCTCACTGACTGGTGGTCTAGCGCTAGAGGGCCTCAATCAAATTGGCACCGCTCAATCTGACATGATTGTGATCCTCAATGACAACAAGATGTCAATCTCGGAGAATGTTGGTGCGGTTGCTTCCTATCTTAATAAAATTATTTCTAATCCTCGGGTGATTAAAACTAGGGATAAGACCCGGGACTTAGTTCGCAAATTACCTAATCGTCTGGGGCGACTAGCTTTGCGTACTGGAGAACTTGTCGAGGGTGGAGTGAAATCGATCATTGCTCCCGGAGCCTGGTTTGAAGAGCTTGGTTTTCGTTATTTTGGCCCCCTTGATGGTCATGATCCGGCGGAGTTATTACAGACTTTTCGCAATATTAAAAATGTCAAAGGACCAATACTGCTCCATGTTATTACCCAAAAGGGCAAAGGGTATAAACATGCCGAAAAAGATGCTTGTAAATTTCACGGAGCAGCCCCGTTTAACGTGAAAAATGGTGAAAGTAAAACTAGCCCCGCGACTAAGAATCCAACCTATACGCAAGTTTTTTCGCAAGCCCTGCTTAAAATAGCTGATCAAAATAAAGATATTGTCGCTATCACAGCGGCTATGCCGGAGGGGACGGGCTTGGCAGAGTTCCAGCAGAAATATCCGCAGCGCTTTTTCGATGTTGGAATTGCTGAAGAACACGCCGTTACTTTTGCCGCTGGCCTGGCGACACAAGGTTATCGGCCGGTAGTAGCGATTTATTCCACCTTCTTACAACGGGCCTACGATCAAATTATCCACGACGTAGCTTTGCAAAAATTACCGGTGATATTTGTTCTTGATCGAGCTGGGTTAGTGGGAGATGACGGGGCGACTCATCACGGCGTTTTCGATATTTCCTACTTACGACACATTCCCAACATGGTAGTGATGGCACCCAAGGACGAAAATGAGTTGCAGCGGATGTTAAAAACAGCCGAACAACACGAAGAAGGTCCAATCGCTATTCGCTATCCTAAAGGCGAAGGATTAGGTGTAAAATTAGACAAAGAGTTGCGCTCTATCCCGATTGGCCAAGGTGAGCAGCTGCGAGATGGCAAAGACGTTGCTATTATCGCTGTGGGTTCGATGGTAGCTGTGGCTGAGCAGGCAGCGGAGAAATTATCCAGCAAAGGAATTGAGGCGGCTGTTATCAATACTCGCTTTATTAAGCCGCTTGATGAAAAATTGATTTTGTCGACTGCTCGATGTGGAAAAGTTGTCACTGTAGAGGAAAACGTTCTAGCCGGCGGGCTGGGTTCAGCGGTACTCGAGTTACTTGAGGAAAGTAATCTGCCTAATGTCAAAGTCAAACGCCTTGGCTTGCCTGATAAATTTATCGAACATGGTAAAAATGGGTTATTGCGAGACGAAATAGGCTTGAATGTTGCCGGAGTGTGTCGAAGTTGTCGAGAATTGTTGAGCCAATAAATTATTGTGCTATAATGAAAACTCTCTAAATAAACAAAACATGAATATAGTTATCCTCGCTGGCGGTTCGGGCACCCGTTTTTGGCCCCTGTCACGGCAGACAAAACCCAAGCAATTTGCTTCGATTATTGAAAAGCGTTCGATGCTGGAGTGCACGTATGAACGTTTTGTTAATGATTATCCAGCAGACAAGATTTTTATTTCCACCACGCGAGCTTTTAAAAATGCCGTCAGTAAACTGCTACCCCAAGTACCAGCGGACAATATTATCGTTGAGCCAGAAAAGCGAGACACGGCTGCCGCGATGGGCTATGTAGCGGCTCACTTATCTCTTAAGGATCCAGCAGAACCGATGGTCTTTATTCCCTCTGATCATTACATTTTTGATGTCAAAAAGTTTATTAAGCTGCTGCAAAAAGCGGAGCAGGTGATCAAAAAGGAAGGAAAGATGATGGATATTGCAGTAGTACCTAATTTCCCTAGCGCTGCTTTGGGCTATACGCAAATTGGCGATTTGCATGAAAAAAAGAATGGGATAGAGATTTATAAGTTTCTGGGCCACGTTGAAAAACCCAGTTTTGCCAAGGCCAAAGAATACATCCAGGCTGGTAATTATCTCTGGCACGCTAATTTTTTCATGTGGACACCACGTGCTTTTTTGGACGCTTATCAGCGCTATGCCCCCCACATCTATCAGCATTTGGAAAAAATCATTACTGCTCTTAAAAAAGACGACGATTATTCAGTTGATAGTGAATATTGTAAAATGCAAAAGATTTCAATTGATTACGCTATCCTGGAAAAGATGAACAAGAATGATGTTTTAATTATCAAAGGCGATTTTGGCTGGAGCGATATTGGCACTTGGGACGTGCTCCACGATCAGCTGACGGCGGAGGCAGATGAAGACGATAATGTTATTCGAGGCGAGTGGGTAGGGGACGATACGACTAAGTGTTTGATTTATGGCAAAGAGGGTAAAATGATTGCTACCATTGGCTTAGATGACATGGTAGTGGTGGACACTGAAGATGCACTTCTGATTTGTCCGCAAGGGCGGTCGCAAGATGTAAAGAAGTTAGTCGAGAAACTGAAGAAAGACAAAAAAGAAAAATACCTGTAAAAGATGTTTAAGACTATTAAAAAAATAATTGCGGTAATATTTCTGTTGCTTTTTTGTGGCGCTGGTCTCTTGGCGTTTTTTTGTTACCGCACCTTTATGCCTTATAAGCCGGACGATAATAGTCAGCAGGAATTTGCCGTCAAGCCGGGAGATGGGGTTAATCAAATCTCGGCCCGATTAGTAGAAGAAGATCTAGTGCCCAATAATTTTTATATTGATACCTATCTCTGGCTGATTAAGAGTGAAGATAAATTAAAAGCGGGCGCTTATACACTGTCGCCAGCGATGTCGGCTCAGGAGATCGCGGACAAGCTTATCGCTGGAGCAATGGAGGACAGGCAAGTGGTGATTCCGGAAGGATGGACGCGTGAAGATATTGCTGACGCTTTTGTTGAATATCACGTTGATCACTATACCGGCGGCGAGGATATAGAGGCGGTGCGGAGTCAATTCGAGATAGAATTTGTTCGAGAATCGAGCCAATTAGATAAATATCGCTCGGATTATTCTTTCTTGGAAGATGCTCCTCAGGGTGCGACCTTGGAAGGCTATCTGTTCCCGGATACTTATGAGGTGTACAGTGATGCTACACCGGAGGAGATTATTGAGAAAATACTGGATAATTTTGGCAAAAAAGTTGATAGTAATTTGCTCGCCAAAATTAAAAATCAAAACAAAACGGTGTTTGAGGTAGTAAACTTAGCTGCTATCGTCGAGCGAGAGGTACGAGAAGAGGACGAGATGAAAAAAGTAGCCGGTGTCTACCAAAATCGCTTGGACATTAGCATGAAATTGCAGTCAGACGCTACTATTACTTACATTACCAAAGGCAAGGACCCGCAGCCGACTTTTGAAGAAACGCGAGTAGATTCGCCGTATAACACATATTTGCACGCCGGCTTACCTCCGGCACCAATTGGCAATCCGGGATTGCAGGCGATTAAGTCTGCTATCAATCCCGCCGAGCATAATTATCTGTTTTTTATTACCAAGCTAGATACGGGCGAAGCTATTTTCGCCGAGACGGGTGAGCAGCATTTGGAGAATAAAAAAAGATATCTTGATAAATAGATGAGATATCTTTTAGCTGGACTTTGACGCCTCCCAGCGTGCCTGACTATTCCGAAGGCCCTGCATATATTCCGTCCTCTCTTTGCTGGTAGCTGCTCTGGAGTGGTGCGGGTTTTTGCTACACACCAGACTCAGACTTCCTTGCCAGTACAAGGTTCCGTTGCAGGCCGAACCAAGATCTTTCAAAGGACAACGATCGCCTTTTTTACATTGGGACAATTTTTCAGCTTGAGACATTTTTCACCCCTCTGTTTTTTGGTGGTCAATTTCCAAAAAAGTTGCAGTAAAAGGTTCAACTTCTATAAGGGAGTCAGTAATTTTTTTCTTTTCTCCCTTTGTGAAATTCTGTAACACATAATAAGCAGTATCTTCTATTTCTTCTCGTGGTTTTCCCTGAATCCCAATCCGTATCCGCTTAGTATCTTCCGTTCCCAGCATATTCATAATTGATTGCATGCCATTATGCCCACCAGCACTGGTACCACTTGTCCTAATCTCTCCTAGTGGTAAATCCAGATCATCATATACTACCAGCAAATCCTGCTTTGAGTCAAGTTTAAAAAAGTTTACCAACTGCTGCACGGCCTGCCCCGAACTGTTCATAAAAGTTTGCGGTTTTACTAGTAAAACTTTTTCGCCCTTAATCAATCCAGAGGAAATCTCCGCGTTGGCCTTCTTATCAAATTTAAAATCGGAAAAATCACTCTCAGACCCCAATTCCCCCCGCAAATAATCAACCGCCATAAAACCAGCGTTATGGCGCGTGTTTTTGTATTCTTCGCCTGGATTACCCAAGCCAACAATTAATTTCATTGTCTTATATCAATAGTAAGTGACGTGCCCTCGAAGCCAAATTCCCGGCGCAGCTCTTTCTCCAAATATTTTAAGTAAGGACGCTTAATCGGCTGCTTGCCTTTGGCAGTTATTAGAAAATAAGGAGGATTTTTACCTACCTGACGGATTTCAGTGATTTCCGGACGTTTTTTTTGTCGGAAGCTAGGAGGCGGGTATTTGGCCACCGTTTTTTCTAGCCAAGCGTCTAAACTTTCTTGATCCACTATTCTCTGACGCTCCTGATATACTTTACGAGCGGTGCCGATAATTCGCTTGATGTTTTTACCACTCGTCGCTGAAGTGAATAGCATCGTTGCCCAGGAGAGAAATGGTAATCGAAAACGATAAAACCTTACGAGTTTAGCGATAATGTCTTCTTCTAGTTCGTCTTTTCCTTCCTCTAGTATCAAATCCCATTTATTGATGAGTATGACTAAGCCTTTTTTACTCTCGGCTATTTCAGAAGCAATTTGCATATCTTGCTTGCTCAATTCTTCATTAGCATCAATAACAAATAAAGCGATGTCGATCTCCTTGATAGTTTTATGGCTGGCGATATTACTGTACCGATCAATTTTGTCTTTTATCTTGGTTCTCCGTCTAAGGCCGGCCGTGTCTACCAGGACAAAGTCATGGCGTTTTCCCTTGATGGCAATGTCGGTAGCATCGCGAGTGGTACCAGGAATATCGGAGACAATTACTTTCTCTTCTTCTAGGATAGCATTCACAATTGATGACTTGCCAACGTTGGGCTTGCCGAAGACGCCGATCTTAACTTGAGGACGAATCGATCCGTTTTCATCCTTCTCGGTTGCTGCCAGATGTTCACAGATAGCGTCCAGCAGGTCTCCCGTACCCCGACCTTTGATAGCAGATACCAGCAATGGTTCACCAAGGCCAAGCTTCATAAAATCACTTTGCGTTTCATTCCACCGGTCGCTGTCAGCTTTATTAATCGCGAGGATTATCGGCTTGTCTGACTTTTGTAGCATTTTAGCAATATCTATTTCCAGCGCGGTTGGCCCTGTTCTAATATCAGCCAGCAGCACGATAACATCAGCTTGCTTCATGGCGACTTCAACTTGCTTTTGCACGTCTTCTTCTATCTTATCGACAGATTTTGTTTGTAGTCCGCCAGTGTCGATGAGAGTGAATTCTTTGCTCTGCCAGCTACAACTAGCACTAACAACGTTACGGGTGGTTCCGGCCACCTCGCTGGTGATAGCTTTTTTTCGTTCAACTAGAGCGTTGAATAAAGTTGATTTACCAGTATTGGGCCGTCCAATAAGCACCACGCTGGGTTGAGATATATCAGTCATTTTATTGTTTGGCGAGGGAGTTAGAGTCAGGACCGAGAAGAATGATGATGTCTACCGTAATATCGCGAGTGGTTTTAGGGTCTACTATTTTGGAACGATCATCTAGTGTCTCAATTTTACTAGCGCCGAACTTTTCTTTCAATTTCTTCAGGGTTGTTTCTTTAGTTTGTTCACCGAAAGTATAAATGATTGTTGTGTCGGGAGTATCCGTTAAGGCGGTAGCGTTGCCGATACTAACAATGTTGTAATCTTCGGCCGATAATTGATCAGCAATATCTTGAGCTAAACCACTTTGACTGGTGCCATTGAGAACTTCGATACGGGCGTCTTCTCTTTTTAGATATTTAACGTCAAATATATTCTGACAGAAAGATTTTATGGCTGAGTAGTCATCTTCCTTAGGTAGCAAGACATAAGCTCCGGAGCTAGCGGTGGTGGAGTAGAGGAGACCACTTTCGCCGTGATCAACCACCTTGTTGATAATTTCGTCGCGGTTAATTTCTTGAGCCATTTCGGTGAGGCGCATAGTTTCCCACGGTTCTAAATTAGTACGAATATGGTCACCTAGCGCTTCCATTCCCTCACTAATTTTCTTAGGATTAATTATTGTTTCCAACGAAAGTGCTTTGTCTCGTACGGCTACCAATATTTTCTGTTGCCGTTTGGCGCGGGAGAAATCGGACGCCTCACTACCTTCACCACTCAGAGTGACCCCGTGCCGCGAGCGAGCAAATTTCAGAGCCTTATCGCCGTCCATCTGACTCGTTCCTTTTTTAAAGACTACTGTTTGGTAACCATAGTTCTCCGTCGGGTATTCAGCGTCGTAGAAGCTGTTATCAACATAGACCTCAATCCCGTCTAAACTATCGATAACTTTTTTGAAACCATCGAAGTCAGCTCTAACGTAATAATGGATTGGAAGGCCGGTAATATTGGAGATAGCATCATTTATTAAAGTCATTCCACTTTCGTATTCATCTTGATTGACTTTTCCTAAGGTATAAAGAGAGTTAATCCGGTAGTAATTTTGGTTATCTACTTTTACGTAAAGGTCACGAGGAATGGAAATCATTGAGACGTCTTTTTCGGTGTCTTGGCCGTTGTATTTAATGCTGACAACTATAATGGTATCTGTCAGATAAGCCCCCTGGTGACCTTCGCCGCCCATACCGAGCAGCAAAATATTGGTGCGACCCTCTTCTTCCCCAGCTAGATATTTGTCTTTAGAGAAAACGAGCTTTTTTATTTGCTGGATGATAGATTCATCTTCATTTTCGGAAAATATATTTTTACTGGCAGTCATTAGTTTGTAAGAAAAAAGAGCGCCTAGAATTGCCACTACAATAAAAAGCACGAGAGCTATTTTGCCAAAAACAACGAGGCCTCTCTTTGTTTTTTTACTCTTAACATCAAGCCCTTCTTGATTACGGAGCAGATCTAGCTTAGGAGATTTTTCGGTTGTCGGTAATTTTTTCATTGTAAACACAACACAGGCCGCAATTATTAAGCAGCGACCACAAGGGGGTCTGTTATCGAATATCATTCCTGCCTGCAGACCCGTAGCCCAATTGTATTATTATTTCTCAATATCGTCAAACAGTATTGTCAGCGAAATATTTTGTGTTATAATTCTGACAAAGCCAGTGTTGCTGGCGTCTAGTTTTGTTTAATGTCTTTCTACTTCAGAAAAAGCAAAGCGGAAATCCAACCATCTGACGGGGTAGGTAATTTTTTTGTGGAGATTTTGAAAGTAGCGATCATTTCTTTAGCTATTATTATCCCGATTCGTTATTTTTTGATTCAGCCGTTTGTTGTGCGAGGCAGTAGTATGGAACCTAGCTTTTCCTCAGGCGATTATTTGATTATTGATGAGATTAGCTACCGGTTTACTGAACCACAAAGAGGGGACGTAATTATTTTTAAATATCCGCGTAATCCTTCCCAGTATTATATTAAGAGAATTATTGGCTTGCCCGGTGAAAGAGTGCTGGTGAATGGAGGCGATGTGATTGTTTACAACACTGAATATCCGAGCGGAATAGAGATTAAGGAAGCCTATTTAATAGAAGAAGTTCAAACTCCTGGCACCGTTGATACTACCTTGGGGAGTGGTGAATATTTTGTCTTGGGCGATAATCGAACGGCTAGCAGTGATTCCCGCGTGTGGGGCGAGCTAGAATCGGATGAGATCATCGGTCGAGCTTGGGTACGAGGTTGGCCAGTGAATGCGGCTGGGACAGTACAGACGCCAATGTATAAGCTAATTGGGAATTAATTGTCATTAAACTAATTCTAATCAAGATGCCTAAAGCAAAAAAGAAAACCAAAAAGACTGCCACCAGAACCACCCCAAAAACTTCTCCGAAAGTTACTAGTAGAAAGAAGAAGGAAGCCCTACGAGCAGTTAAGGGGGTCAAGGATATTCTGCCCAAAGAAATGAAGATTTGGGATTATTGTCAGAGCGTTATTAAAAAACAGGTAGAGCCTTACGGTTTTCAAAAGGTAGAAATGCCAATTTTAGAAAAAACGGAATTATTTGAACGGGGCACAGGAGAAGGGACAGATATTGTTCAGAAAGAAATGTTTTCTTTTTCTACTAAGGGAGGGGAAAAAGTAACGTTGCGACCAGAGGGGACGCCGGGTGTATTAAGGTCATATATCGAACATGGGATGCATAATAAGACTCAACCAGTGAAGGTTTATTATATCGGTCCAATGTATCGCCATGAAAGACCACAAGCCGGCCGTTACCGACAATTTCACCAATTTAATCTAGAAGCGATAGGCAATGACCAGCCGATCTTAGACGCTGAAGTCATCCATATTTCCACTAGAATCCTAAAAAAATTAGGCTTGGACAATATTGAGGTGCAAATTAATAGTTTGGGCTGTCCCGAGTGTCGTAAGGATTATAAAGAGACTTTGATAAATTTTTATGCTGGTAAACGACGACGATTGTGTGATGACTGTAAAAAAAGGTTGCGACGTAACCCTTTCCGCGTTCTGGATTGTAAAAAAGATAAATGTCAAGCGGTGTCAGTTAATGTCCCTCCGGTAGTCGATTATTTATGTGAAGAGTGTAACGACCATTTCAAGCGAGTGTTAGAATATTTAGACGAAGTGGAAGTAACTTACAATTTGAATTCCACTTTGATGCGGGGGTTAGATTACTATACGCGAACCGTTTTCGAATTTTGGCCAGCTGATTCTAAGGAAGCGGCTCAGTCTTCACTGGGCGGCGGCGGGCGTTATGATGGCTTAATGGGGACGCTGGGCGGCAGGTCAACTCCAGGCCTAGGAGTTGCTTTGGGCATGGAAAGAATCATTGCCAGTATGCAGGAAAAAGAGGTTAATATTAGAGGTGGCAAAAGTCCTGATGTTCTATTAATTCAGTTAGGTGAACTGGCTAAGAAAAAAAGCTTACGTATATTTAGTGAACTAGTAGACGTTGGCGTATCTGTCCGAGAGGCTTTACACAAAGATAGTATCAAGTCTCAGTTGAGGTTGGCTAATAAGTTAGGAGTGAGATTAGCGGTAATTATTGGTCAAAAAGAAGCAACCGAAGATACGGTTCTAATTAGAGATATGGCCGATGGAGTGCAAGAAATAGTAAAGATGAGCAAGTTGGTAGACGAAATTAAGAAAGGTTTAAAAAAGAAAATTAAAGAAAGGTAGGTGACGTTTTGTGGTCCAAGTCAAAAAGAAAGAGGGAGAAACTGTAGAAGCCATGCTGCGGCGGTTTAAAAAGCAACTATTGCAAACCGGATTATTGCAGACGGCGCGGGACATTCGTTTTCGCGAAAGAGATAAAAGCAAGAACCAAAAGCGTAAAGATGCTCAGGCCAGAGAGAAAATTAGACAAAAGAGAGAGCATTTACGGAAAATTGGTAAGCTTGATACTAGAAAGAAGGGTTTCAGGCGATAAGAGCATGAAAGTAACTCTAGAAATTAGCGATCCATACGAAATATTATCGAAGTCAGACTATAATCGTTTAACGGAGAGAGCGTTAGTATCTCTGAAACGAACTGGTAGTTATCTGGTAAGTTTGGCCGTAGTGGATGACGGGGAGATTAGAAAATTAAATAGACGTTATCGTCAGCAAGATAAAGCCACTGACGTGTTGTCCTTTCCTTTTTTGTCTGAAACAGATGTCGGTGAATTTCCACTGGCTCAAAATAGTCAGGATTTAGGAGAGATTATTATATCTCAGGCCACTGCCAGTCGACAGGCGCAAGCCCAAGGACATAGTCTGACTAAAGAACTGGAAATCTTATATGTGCATGGTTTGTTGCACTTGCTGGGTCATGATCATAAGTCTGATCAGCAACATCAGAAAATGGAAAGACTGGCAGCTGGAATATTAAATAGCTAAACCTCGTGTTGAAATTCGTACGCTTGTTAAAAAGTTTCAAGTATGCTGGCAAAGGTATTTTTTATGCTGTTCGTGAGGAACAGAACATGAAGATACATTTTTTGCTGGCCGTTATCACTATTCTGTTAGCCGTTTATTTTGAAATTTCCGTCGGGGAAGTTGTTGCCTTAGTGATTGTTATCGCCTTGGTATTGATAACGGAACTTGTTAACACGGTCTTAGAAAGAATAGTTGACATCATCAAACCGCGCATGCACCCTTACGCTAAAAGCATTAAGGATATGCAGGCGGGAGTAGTTTTGCTGGCGTCGGTGGCGGCGGTCGTAGTCGGTTTGCTGATTTTTGCCCCACGGGTCTGGCAAATTTTTTTCTAACAGTATATAATGGATATTAAGTAGTAAGTATTAAGTAGTAAGTTAATGGCAAAAGAATCAATCATAACTGGAATTGACGTTGGCTCGAGCAAAGTACGAGTAGTTGTCGGTGAAGCCAAAGAAGACAGTAAGCTTCCCCATGTTATTGGAGTTGGCGAAGCTTCTTCCGAAGGAATGCGTCGGGGTACTATCGTTGATGTCGAGACAGCTGTTAGTAATATTTCTGATGCTTTAGAGAAAGCGGAGCGGACTAGTGGTGTTCCGATTGAGCAAGCGATCGTTTCTCTGGGAGGCAACCATGTCAGTTCACAAAAAAGCAAGGGAGTGATTGCTGTTTCGCGAGCTGATAACGAAATTAGCGAAGACGATGTTACTCGGGTAGTAGAAGCCGCTTCAGCAGTTTCCGTGCCACCTAACCACGAGATTTTTCATATTTTACCGCAGAATTTTAAGGTTGATGACCAAGAGGGTGTTAAAGATCCGGCCGGAATGAGTGGGGTGAGATTGGAAGTGGAAGCAACCGTAATTGAAGGGTCATCTTCAGCGGTGAAAAATTTGGCTAAATGTATGATGCGAGCTGGGGTTGATGTTTCGGATGTTGTGATTTCGCCACTAGCGGCCGCCGAGTCAATTTTAGCCAAGAAGCAAAAAGAGTTGGGAGTAGTCTTGATTGATATTGGGGGCGGTTCAACTAGTATTGTAGTTTTTGAAGAAGGTAATATCTTGCAAACTTCAGTTTTGCCAATTGGGGCGGGACATATTACCAATGATCTAGCGATTGGCATGAAAACTTCAGTTGAAGTGGCCGAGAAGGTGAAGTTGGGATATGGTATTGCTTTGCCGAAAGAAGTGAGTAAGAAAGAAGAGATTGATTTAGCTAAGATGGAAAAAGGAGAGGAAGAAGTGGTATCACGCAAATTGGTGGCACAAATTATTGAAGCCCGTTTGGCGGAGATAATGTCTTTGGTTAATAAAGAATTAAAAAAGATTGATCGAGCTAGCAAGTTGCCAGCTGGAGCAGTATTGGTTGGCGGTGGCGCAAAGTTGCCAGGCGTGGTTGATGTAGTAAAAGAAGAGCTTGGTTTACCCGCTCAAGTAGGTTTCCCAACTGAATTACCGGGGTTAGCCGAAAAACTGGAAGATCCCGCCTATGCCGTAGCGGAGGGACTATTACTGTGGGGCTTTAATCGCCTGGGTGAAGATAAAAGATTTGGTGGGGGGGTGGCTTCAATTAATGATACGGTAGGCAAGCTTAAGAAGTGGTTTAAACATTTTTTGCCGTAAGGCTTTGAAATATGTGTAATGTTTAGAGACTAGGCTGGTTGGCCTAGTTTTTGTTTTTGTAACTAAAACTGCCAGCGCAACCAGCGTATTCATTTTAAGAGTTGATTTTGCAGCTTAATTGTGGTTAACTGACATGATACAAAACACAGACAAGAAACCAAATCCGTAACGGATTGCACTCTAAATAGAGAAAGGAGGGGCTATGTTAGTCAAAGTGCCAAATTGGCGAACAGGCAAAGGAACAATTGAAGCTATCAGAAAGGTGTGGGGTGACGAGACCCCTCCTGAGCTGTGGTACTATCTGGGGGAGCAGCGTGATAATGATCGCGAGAGAGCAGCTGTGAATGCTGTTTTAAGAACTTTTGCTAAGCCAGGAAGAGATATAGACGTTAAGATCTTTTCTAGCAGCAGGGTAGCGATTGCCGGCCACCGTGTTTTGCGGGTGAAAGGCGACTCACTACCGCTTTCTCTCTTTTTGACGGTGGGAGACAAAACATATCCCCTGTGCCAAGTTGGCGATATCAATGATCACACTCGGTGTATCTGGTTTGTGGGGGAGAGAGAAGACGAGCTGGCGTATCTTCTGATGCTGCTCTGTCACCACTCGCCGGCGGAGCTTAATAAGTTTATGAATTGCCTCTATCCCAAGCTTTCTAGGCTATCGCAGGGGCATGTTATCAGGAAGATGGCCACTCAAGCGGTGGGTTATTTGACGGAGCAATCTCTGGTCAACAACATGTTTTTTCAAAACATCCTTTGGTGGGCCGGTGAGTTTGTTAGTAATCATCTCATGTTTCAAACCCGCCACGTGGCCGCTTTCTGGGGTTGCAAGCTGGACTAGTTTCAGCGGTGGGGTCTTAGAGTGTTCTTTAACTGCCACTTTCCCAAGTAGGCAGTTTTTTTATTCGCGCAGCGAATGAGAGAAAAGCAAAATCTTTTTGCTTTTCCGAATGAGCAAGC
>JABMPQ010000076.1 GCA_013202585.1 Parcubacteria group bacterium
CCCCTTAGTTATCTTAAGAAGTCACTCTAGTGTGTTCCATTTGATGGGGATTACCCTATCTTTCCTCCTCAATTTTCCCTGGGCATTCATAAAATTCAACACGCTTTGCCCCCGGCGCGTTGAGATTCTCCTTAATTTTAAGAGCGAATAAGCCAAATCTAGCATTCTTCGCGTCAGTCGTCAACGCTGCTTTATTAATAAAAAAACCGCCCGATTGAGCGATTTTAAATCAGAACTTCGGACAAACCGACAATCTATTACTGTGCTCTCTGCAAATAAACTTGCCCGTAGAGATAAGCTTGAATTGTTAGTAAATAAAACGAAGCGGCAAAGATAATTGGCAGCACGAAAAGAGAAAAAAGAGGAATAAAAGAGAAAAAAGAGTAGGCAACACTAATTGCTATGCCGGCTCCTGTTTGAATAGCGATAACGATTAAGATATTAACGATGTTGTTTTTGCTGAAACTAAATATTTCGTTTAACTTAAACAAACTACCAATAGATCCACCCAAAGCATACTTAATGTGTAAAGTCGGACTTATTAGGCTGATAAGCAGACTATAAATCAGAACAAATCCGCCGGAGCATATACCCACCGCGATACTGATGTAAAGCCAGATGTCACTTTCCATCGTCGCCCCAATTATGATTGCTACTATTAAAACAATTATTGAAAAGTAGATTGGCAGGGCGTAAACTGTCATGGCCAAGAAAAATTTCAGGCCGTCAATGTACATTTTACCCAAATTAGTCCATCGTGGCATAATTTCTTTTTCACCCTTGATGGTGTTACGAGTAATGTATAACGAATAACCCATAATAAGGGGGATGGGAAAAATAAAAGAAGCCAAAAAAGTAAAAGCACTGCCAGCGAATACTTTCTCCACCCATTTTTTATCCTGAAATTGAAATTTGAAAGCCGGCTCGATGTTTTTCAGCATTTTATTGTTTTTTATTTACCTTCATTGTAATCAGAACCACCAAATACACCAGCGCCGCCAACAAAATTATCACCGGCCCAGTTGGCCAATTTAGCCAGTAAGAAAGAAAAAGACCAGCCACCGTAGCCAGACCGCTGAGTATAACTGACCAAATAATAATTCCTTTGAGTGATTTACTGAGCAGCTGAGCAGTAGCAGCTGGGAGAGTGAGGAGAGCAATTACTAGAATAATGCCGACTACCTTGATTAGTACCACCACCGTTAAGGCGATCAAAGCTAGTAAAAATAAATAAATAGGCAACACCTTCACATTGGTCACTCGGCAAAATTCTTCGTCGAAAATTATCGCCAGAAAGCGGCGGAAAAATAGAATGACGCTAGCAATGACTATAATATCAAGCACAGCTACTAAAATAATATCGCCAGTGGTGGTGAGCAAGATATTACCGAATAAATAACTAAACAAATCCGCTACGTAGCCAGGAGTGAGGAAAATAAATATCAGTCCCACGGCCATGCCCACTGCCCACATCGCTCCGATCAGGGCGTCTTCATTAGATTTTGATTTCTTGCTGACGAGGCCGATGCCAAGAGCAGAGAGAACGCTAAAAACAGCTGCTCCTAACACCGGGTTGAATCCGAGAAAATAAGCGATGCCCAAGCCGCCAAAGGAAGCGTGAGCCACCGCCCCGGAAATAAACGATATTTTTTTAAGCACAATCAAACTACCAACGATGCCAGCGGCGATGCTGGCGAGCAACCCGGTTAAGAGTGCATTTTGAAAGAAATTGTAGCTGAGGATTTCAAGCATAGCTAATGTTTTTTAAGTACTCGATGAGGGATGCCGTGACCGAGCAATTCGATATCACATTTGTAACCGGATTTGATCAAAGCCTCATCGATTTCACTACTGTCATGGCAATAAAGGGTGTTATTTAAACAGGCCACTTTATTAATGTAAGGCGAGATCATGCCAATATCATGAGATACAACGATAATGGCTATATCTTGATTTAGTTTTTTTAGTAGCTCAAAGAAATCAGAACCAGCCTTGGTATCGACACTGCTAGTCGGTTCGTCGAGGATTAATAATTTTGGCTGGCGCACTAAGGCACGCGCGATTAACACCCGCTGTCTTTGTCCACCGGAGAGTTCGCCAATTTGTTTTTTAGCTAATTTTTCTAACCCTACTTTTGCCAAAGCCTGCCGCGCTCTTTTTTTATCTACTCTATTAAAACGTTGGAAAGTTTTTTTGTTACCTAGTAACCCCATCAAAACAACTTCCAGGACATTAATTGGATAATCAAGATCTATTTTCGCGTATTGGGGGACGTAACCGATTTGATCACGAGCGGTAGCTGGTTTTTGCTCAAAAACTTTGACTGTCCCTTCGGCTGGCTTTAGTAAACCGAGAATAATTTTCAACAGAGTCGTTTTCCCACCACCATTGGGTCCAATCAAACCTAAAAAGTCTCGAGGCTGAAGGTTGAGATTAATTCCATCCAAAACCTTAACCCCTTTGACGTAGAAGAAATCTAGGTTTTTGATTTCTATTATGTTGGCGGTGACCATTTTTTAGTTATTACCAATTGCAGCTCCAATTTCTCGTAAATTGGCCGTAAAATCAACCGCTAGCGGATCGATTTGTACTACGGATCCACCGATTTCAGCGGCGATTGTTTCCGCGTTTTTAGGGCTAAATTGTTTCTGGACGAAAATAGTTTTAATGTTTTCTTTTTTAGCTGTAGCAATTAATTCAGCCAGCTGAGCGGCGGTTGGCTCCTTACCTTCAATTTCCACGGGAATTTGCCGCAGGCCATAATCATCCAAAAGATAACCGAAAGCGGGATGATAAACGATTATTTTTTTGTTTTCCAGTTGGTCTAGTTTTTTGTGCAGATAAGTGTCAACTTCGTTCAGCTCGGCTAGGTATTTTTCTTTATTCTGCTGATAATAATCTTGATTGTCCGGGTCGATTTCACTTAGGGCGTCCGTAATATTTTGCCCGTAAATTTTCGCATTTTTAACAGAAAGCCAAGTATGAGGATCGGGTTGATCGCCAGTTGAATTTTCATCGTAAGTATCATTTTCGAGTTCATGAATGCTTTTGCGATCATGATCTTCTAGATCACGCCAAGTAATCCCGTTCGAACCGTTAATTACTTTCATGACTTCATTTTGCGCGACAATTTTATCCATATTCGACTTCTCGAATTCGATGTGACCGGCTTTGACGTAAAGATCAGCTTCAGCGATTTTAGTAAGTTGGGCGGGGGTCAGTTCATAGGAATGAGGCTCGTAGCCGGACGGGATAACTGACTCGACAACAACTTTATCACCGCCGACTTGGCTGGCGAATTCGGCCAAAGGTAAAATACTGACCAGGACGTTAGTTTTTTCTGCAGCAGCAGGTTGATCTTTTTCCAATTTACAGCCCGTCCACGCCAGACTGCTTAGTAAAACAACACCCAGCACTAAATATTTAATCGAATTTTTCATTTCTAGATGATTTTTTTGAAATTACCCCACTAATTCACTCACGACAGATATCACAACCAAGGTAATTATTATTATCCCTAAACTGTAAAGCATAGTGTGGGCGATAACGGCTAAAGCCTTTTTTGTTTCCTGGTGCAGGGCTAGGTAGGCAGGATAGCCAAAAAAGAGCGTGCCAGTCACCGCGGCCGAAAAAACAAAAATAATCAGCATCAAGGCAACTGCTATAAATTGAGGCGGTTGCTGGAAAAATTCTTCCAGAACCCAAAATAGTCCGCTAACTAGAACACAATAAGCAGTTATGCTTATGGCTTGCAAGAACCCGGCTGGAGACGCGCTTAGTTTACGCATAGTTTTTTGTTAAGTGTTTGCTTGTAGATTAGCAAAATATTGTTTAGTTAGCAATTTGTTGCTGTTATTGGCCTATTTCCATTGCCCGTCAGATAAGAAAAGAGACAAACAAAAAACCCCGCAACTCGCGGGGCTTTTTAATAACACGTAGCTTAAGAAACTAGTGATACTTTAGTAGCGTTTGGCCCTTTTTCACTTTCGCCAACTTCGAATTCAACTTCGTCACCTTCTTTAAGGTCGTTGTATTCTACGCCTACTAGCTCGTTGGAGTGAAAGAATAGATCCTTGTCCTCACCCTCGCGGGCGATGAAACCGAATCCACGATCAGTCAATCGAGCAATCTTACCTTTTTCCATTTTGGTTCGATGATTTTATAAATAACACGCGGTATAATGCAAAGAAGAGTTCGACTATGCTATTCTCGCAAACCGTTAGCACCCCTCGATCATATAGTATAAAAGATTTTGTGTCAACCCTTCCTGGCTTAAGTTTCAATCTTCTCCTTCTAAAAAGCAGGGTTTTTGGCTAAACTGAGACTAGAAAGTAAATAAAAACCAAAAATATGTCTCAGGCCAAGTACCCTGCTTTTCTTAGCCTAGCACTTTTTAAATCTGTCCAAAAGAC
>JABMPQ010000077.1 GCA_013202585.1 Parcubacteria group bacterium
CTCAAAATATGAAAATTTCGTTACGAAAGCGTATTTAGCGACAGCCCCATAATTGTTAGTCAGCCAAAACAGTGGATATTAATACTCCTCTCACCAAAGTACGTAAAATAGATCGTAAACGTCAAGCGGCGCTGAAAAAGTTAGGTCTGGTTACCATCCAAGACCTGCTTTTTTATTTCCCCAAACGCTATGATGATTTTAGTGTGATTACCCCGATAAATAAACTACGCCTGGACGAGCGAGCGACTATCCGCGGGCAGATTAAAGCGATCAGTACTAATCGCACTCCCCGGCGACGGATGATGATTACCGAGGCGGTTGTTTCCGATGATAGTGGCAGTATCAAGGTCGTTTGGTTTAATCAGCCTTATGTTGAGCGGTCTTTGCCGGTAGGAGTTTACGCTGTTTTACATGGCAAAATAGAGATGGGTTATCAGACAAAGTGGCAGCTGACTAGTCCGGTGTTTGAACGTTACAAAGAGGACGCGGTTCACACCGGACGGCTAGTACCTGTTTATGCGGAAACGGCCGGGCTGACTTCGCGCTGGTTGCGTTTTGTGCTTAAGCCGCTACTGAAAAAGGTGAGTGAGATAGAAGATTGGTTGCCCAGCGAGACTAAAGAAAGCCAAGATTTGATCGATCTGACAGAGGCGATTAAGCAAATCCATTTTCCTGCTAGTCGAGAAGCTATGCAAGCGGCGCGTCGTCGCCTGTCATTTGACGAATTATTTTTAATTCAGCTGAATTCGTTACTAAAAAAAGCGGCTTGGCAGAAGCATAAATCTTACGCTATTAAATTTGACGAACCGCTAGTGAAGAAGTTTGTTGGTAAGTTACCATTTACTTTGACTGGGGCACAAAAAATAGCCACCTGGGAAATTTTGCAGGATTTGGAAAAATCCGAGCCGATGAACCGCTTGCTGGAAGGTGATGTCGGTTCGGGTAAAACCGTAGTGGCCGCGATCGCCGCTCTCCAAGCAGTGAAAGCGGGACAGCAAGTGGCTTTGATGGTGCCGACGGAAATTTTAGCGGGGCAGCATTTTACCAGTTTGGGGAAGTTGCTGCAGCCTTTTAGGGTCAAGGTGGGGATTTTTACCCGCAGCAAAATATCAGCCAGTGGCACCGAGATATCCAAAAGTGAAATGGTAAAATTAATTAAGGCCGGCAAGCTAGATTTAACCATCGGCACTCACGCTCTCATTCAAGAAAAAGTAAAGTTCAAAAATCTGGCCCTGGCGATTATCGATGAACAACATCGCTTTGGCGTTGAGCAACGGGCGAAATTAAAAAAGATTGATCAGCAGCCGCAAACCGCGCCACATTTGCTATCGATGACGGCCACTCCGATCCCACGCACTCTTGCTCTAGGTATCTATGGCGATCTGGATTTGTCCGTTATTGATGAGCTCCCGCCCGGGCGACAGCAAATCCTAACTAAATTAGTAGCGCCTTACAATCGTGACAAGGCCTACGATTTTATTCGGACAAAGGTCAGGGAAGGTCGGCAGGTGTTTGTAGTCTGTCCGTTAATCGAGGAGTCGGACAAGCTGGGAGTGAAATCAGCGACAGAGGAATATAATAAGTTGTCGCGTAAGATTTTTCCGGAATTAAAAATTGGACTCTTGCATGGTCGGCTAAAAAAAGAAGAGAAAGAGCAGGTAATGGGGGATTTTGTGGCGGGTAAATTGGACATATTAGTGTCTACTTCGGTGATCGAAGTAGGAATCGATGTGCCTAATGCCACGATTATGATGATCGAGGGAGCGGAGCGATTTGGCTTGGCGCAGCTGCATCAATTTCGCGGGCGAGTTGGTCGTGGGGAGCAGCAATCGTATTGTTTCTTGTTTACTGAGGCTGGTGGCGAGAGAGTACAAGAACGGCTGGGAGCAATTGTCGAATGCCATGATGGTTTTAAATTAGCTGAAAAAGATTTAGACATGCGGGGACCAGGGGAAGTATATGGCTTGCAACAGTCAGGCTTACCAGATTTACGGATGGCTTCTTTAACGGATTATGAGCTAATTAAAGAGGCTAAGCAGGAAGCGGAGAAATTGCTTGACAAAGGCGGGGATTTAGATAAACATAGGGAGTTAACGAAGCGATTGGCGGAGTTTGCGGAAACGGTGCATTTAGAATAGGCAGTATGTGTTTTAGTATATTCGTTCTTTGGGGGGCGCTTTTGCCCCATTCACGTAGCAGTTCAACCGATTGAGAAAGGAAATTCGAAATGAGCATGACAGTACAGGGTAGTCCGGCCATTACGTCTGGATGTAGCGACTTCATCATGGCGGCGTGTGGTGGCGGATATCGGCAGAGGTTCATGCCAGATGGCAAGAAGTATGGAAGTATTCTCAAGTGGTCTGGTAATCCTTCCGTGCAGGCGGCGCCTCTCAAGGTGGCGACCAAGGACGCGACCAGGGTAGTGGACGAGGATTACAAAGGGATCTTGGTTCACGCCATGACCGGTAATACGGTTTTCTACCGGCTGCCAGATCAGGCAGTTGAGGACCAGACTCTCTACGAGATCGATTACCGGCAGCTGATGACTTGGCCAGAGTACTTGGAGTGGTTGGCTGATCAGGTTCCCGTCATGGATCCTCAGCAGCCGCCCGAGATGCTCGCTGCCGCGGAGCTCCAGCCGTCCGCCGAGTCGGCCAACGCGTAGCTTCCTCGCCCCTTCATCAATTCGCATCCCCGCACCACCTGGCCTGCCTGACCCCATTCCGGAGTCGACAGGCCTTTTTTATTTGCGAAGTGAGCGAGCGAAGAACAAAAACTTGTTTTTGTTCTTTCGAGCGAACGAGCAAACAAAGGGCGAAGCCCTTTAGTATCAAAAACCGCCATGGACCATCACTACCGAGAAGTGTTGACAGAAAATTATATTCGGGTAGATTCAATGATTATGAAAACGATAGTTTAGCAAAATAGCCCTAATTTAAATATAGGAACTATTAGTGGCAGAATGTGGTGCATATGACACCACTTCTGTTTTGTTCATTCGCACGTTGTACCAACCGCTCGCTTGAGAGCAGAAAGAAGAAAGATATGTATCCACAGACAAGAAAGCCGAAAGATAATGGAGCCGAAAGATCAGCTACGGGTCAGCAATCTAGTCCGAGAGAGAAGCGCAAGAAAAAGAGGCCAATCTGGAAGCAGATGGTCGCTCTGGCCGTCGACTGCGGCATGCCACGAGAGGAAGTACTGAGACGCATGACCAAGGACAGGCACGGGAATGCGACTTTCAGTCCGCCAGTAGATGTAGAGTTACCCTCAGCTGGCATGGTCAAGCTCGAGTCGATCACGGTCGATACTGTCGAGCGGGTTCGTCGTATTCCGGGTGGAAAGTTGCGGTGGAGACCTCTGCCCAAGACGGCCACCATTATTCAGGAGGGACAGAGAGGGGAAGTACCGATCTCTGTGTTCTTTCCCAGCACGAAGGCGTAGGATTTTTACAGCCGCCTTCATGATTCCCACGCCCGCCGGCAATCCATAGCCGACGGGTATTTTTTAACAATAAAAAGGCAGCATTTGTCAGCTGTTATAGCTTACCCTCGATTCACTAGGAATACTTTTGTTTTTATTGTCAAATTTGCTATAATAAACCAATCAATTAAATAAAACAAATATGAAAAAAGGATTAGCTGCTCTAATCATTGTTCTTGTAACGGTTTTTGCTCTGGCGGCGGCCGCGGTTTTGGCTTGGGTAATTTTGGTAAAAGTGCCCTATGAAGAACCAGAAGCGACAGAAGAAATAACCGAAGAAACTTCCGAAGAGTCCACCACCACGGAAATTACCTGGCAAGATAGCTATATTTACTGGGCCCAGGAAAGACCATCGACCAACCAGTCAACATATCCAATACAACGCATGAATGGCGATGGCACGGAACAAAAACAAGTTTTCACTAATGTGGCCGCCCTAGATTCTCCCGAAGGAGTAGCGATTAGTCCTGACGGAGAGAACTTAGCCTACGCTTGTGTCTCGGGAGTATTTGACTTGTGCCTAAAAAAATCAGACGCTACCGGCTTACTCAGTCCAAAGCTCAAAGGAGTGCCACACCAAATTTCCTGGAGTCATGATGGTCAGAAATTAGTAATGTCAGTTTTGGAAGGTACAGACGATGGTGCCAAAAATATATTGGCCACAACCGATACTAGTGGAGGTGACTATCAGACGGTGATAGCCGAAGATAATTTGCCCGGCGAAGTTTTCTATCCTTCGTATTTTCCCGAGGACAAAAAAATCCTTTTCCAGGCTAAAAAAGATGATGATCGGGATATTTATACTGTTAATTCCGATGGCACCGAGGTAACAGCAATTATCGCTGGTGACGATAAAGAATACGAACCAGCTTTGAGTGCTGACGGAAAAAAGATTGCTTACACTGTGACGAAAGATGAGGCAGAACAAATCTGGCTGGCGCAAGCTGACGGTGGAAACAAGAAACAGCTAACGACCGAAGGCAACAATAAATCCCCGCGTTTTTCGCCCGATGGTGAAAAAATTGCTTTCACCTCCAATCGTGATGGTGGCCAGACTTGGGAGATTTATATCATGAATACCGATGGTTCTGAGCAGAAGAGATTAACTAATAATAAATTGAATGATTCAGCACCACGCTGGTCACAGTATAAAATAGAAGGCTTGGGTATAGATTTTAGTAGCTACACAGAAGTGCTGGATGCCTATTTGGTCGGTCGGATGAAAGGTGATAGTGAAACAGTGAAACAGTTGGTGGCCGAGGGATTGCAAGATGACGCAGCTGGGATTACTAGTTCAATGGCTGGGACATTTGGTCGTTACGAATTTGTTCGGGAGGCAACAATTAGTCAGTCAGAGAAAAAAGTTGATATCAAGTTGCATTATAACGATGATACCAAGGGCAGCGAGGAACGTACTTATACTTTAAATCTTTATGAAAGTACTAAATGGTTGATATCGACAGAAGAAGTTAAAAAAGAGGAAGAGGAAACCACGACAGACGAGATCAAAACGGGCGCGGTTGAACATAAAATGGCTGATTTAGAAGCGATGCAAAAATCGGTTGATGAAGGTAGTCAGCCTTGGCGACTTGATCCCTATATGGTGGCGATTAGCGATGGTGTCGAGCTGGGTTTCAATCAGGCCGAAGATTCTTTTACTCTCACCTCTAAAATAGAGAGCGGTGAATATTCCGGTGCGGGGGAGGCAACAGTAGAGGCCAAACACAAAGACGTTACCTATATCGTCCAACTAATGCAACCAGTGGATCAGGGCGATAAAGGCATTTGGGTGATTAATAGTGTGGCCAAAAAAGAATAAATATATGCGAACTCCACCGGGAAAGTACAAAATGGCGACCAAGTCACCCGACTTGTCTCATAAAAGAGATATTGGACGGGCTTTGTTGATAGTGTTTTTAACTTTGGCGGTGTTGGGGCTAATAGTATTTCTGGCTTTCGAAGCTTTGGTAGCTGGCGGTTAATTTTATCCCCAGGCAATGTTGACAGATATTTTGGCGGTGATAAAATAGTCTTGGGAGATGGAAAAAGGCGGAGAAATATAAAGAGCGGCTCTCTACAATGCCGCTCTTTTGTTTTTTAAGGGGTTAAAAGTTGGTTTCAAATATGGTAAAGTTAACGAAACGGCGAAATATGAAATCAGAATATTCGGCTGGCGGTGTTGTTTACCGTCGGCTAAAAAACAAAATTCAAATTCTGTTTATCCTTGATCCTTATGGCGAGTGGGCTTTTCCCAAAGGACATATTGAAGAGGGGGAGAGCACCAGAGAAACTACCTTGCGAGAGATAGAGGAGGAAACGGGGATTCCGTCGAGTGATTTAACGGTGATTAAAGGCTTAGACAAGTTAGAGTATCAGTTTACATTCGATGACCAGGAAATTCACAAACTAGTCCACTTTTATCTATTGGAAGCTGATCCGGAGGTGAAAGCTAGGCCTCAGCCCGAGGAAAAAATCACGGCAGTTAAGTGGGTTGATATAGAAAAAGCAGTCGAGTTTTCTAGTTATAAAAATGCCCAGGGAATTTTAGAAAAGGCGATAGAAATTATCACCAAATCCAAATGACAGTTGAAATTATTATAATTTTGGGTCTGCTCGTAGCCATCCTATTAACCTTATATTTGAATTTACGCCAGAAGTACCAAGTTCTCCAGCATTCCAAAAAAAGCCAATCTTCTCGCTATGGCAAAATGACGGAGCAGTTCCTACCTTTTTTAGATGATTATCCCTATAATCCACAGAATTTTCGTTTTCTGGGGACACCAATTGACGGTGTACAGTTTGAAGATGATAAGGTAGTCTTAGTAGAATTCAAAACCGCCCAGTCGCAGTTATCGAGCAAGCAAAAAAATGTCCGGCGATTGGTTGAAGAGGGTAAGGTGGAGTTTGAAGAGCATCGTCTAGAGTAAAATGATACCAATATACCTGCCTACCGGCAGGCAGGCTAATGGTACGAATTATACAAATGTCATTAGTATTATCCGTAAAATTCGCCCGCCAGCTCGCTGCATAGCGGGCAGGTATATTAGCATCATTTATGAGCAAATTATTTTCCGCAATAGCAATTTTTACTGGTGCCGTAGTGGGTGCTGGGATTTTTGGCATTCCTTACGTTGTGGCCAAGATCGGTTTTATCCCCGGCGTTATTTATATGATAATCTTAGGGGCTGTCGTTGGCGTTCAGATATTAGCTTATGGTGAGATAGTTTCACGCACTAAAGAATTTCACCAAGTCACTGGCTATGCTGGGAAGTATCTGGGTAAATGGGGGAAGTATGCTATCACTTTCTCTCTTCTTTTTGGATCTTACGGAGCTATCCTAGCCTATATGATCGGAATTGGTGATTTTCTATACACTATCTTGGGAGATATCTTGGGTGGTAGTCCCATGCTCTATTCTCTAATATTTTTTATGATAGCTAGTTTGGCTATTCTAGCTGGCCTGGGCATGATTGTTCGGGTTGAAAAGGCAATGTTTTTGGCGTTGTTAGCCGTGATGACTATTATTTTTGTATTCGGCATTCGCTATATCGATGTAGCGAATCTGCAAGGTTTTGATTTTGGTCATGCCTTCTTGCCTTATGGCGTTCTTTTCTTTGCTTTCGGCGGGTATTCTGCTATTCCGGACATGAGTCGGATGCTAAAAAATGAAAAACACAATTTTAAAAAAGCCATCCTGATCGGGCTAGCAGTCGTTTTTCTGATCTATCTTTGCTTTACTTTTGTCATCGTTGGAATTTCCGGAGGGGGTACTTCGCCAGAGGCAATAGTTGGCTTAGCTGGAATTTTAGGAAAAAATGTTGTAATAATCGGGTCAATATTTGGCGTGTTGGCTATGGCCACTTCTTTTTTGGTCTCTGGCCTGGTAATGAAAGAGATGTATCGCTATGATTATGGACTTGATAAAACCTTAGCCTGGGTACTGGCTTGTTTCGTGCCCCTGATTATATTTTTATTGGGTCTGGTTAGTTTCATTGGCGTGATAGGGGCAGTCGGGTCTATCACGGGTGGTATAACGGGTATTTTGATTTTGCAAATGTATTTGCGAGCAAAGAAAATGGGTGATCAGGAGCCAGCTTATGCTATCAAAATTCCTAAACCAGTAATTTATATTTTGTCAGCTATGTTTGCCTTAGGAGCATTATATGAAGTTTATTATCTAATAATTTCATGAAAACCTGGCTACGTAAAAAATTACCTCAGTCCTGGCTGCTTTTCTACCACCGCGCAGTAGCTTGGTTGGCAGCTGTCTATTTTTGGTTTCCCTCGCGACGTCTTATTGTAATCGGGGTGACGGGGACTAAAGGGAAGACAACTGTTTGTAACCTGTTGTCTGTTTTGCTGGAAGAGGCGGGGCATAAAGTGGGCATGGCCACGACCGCTAATTTTAAAATAGACCAGCGGGAATGGATCAATGATAAAAAACAAACCATGCTTGGTCGTTTTCAGTTGCAAGGGATGTTATGGGAAATGATTGGGGCAGGTTGTAAGTACGCTATCATCGAGACATCATCGGAGGGGATTGCTCAATATCGTCACTCCGGAATCAATTATGACGTAGCCGTTTTTACTAATTTAACTCCGGAACACATTGAGTCACATGGCTCCTTCCAGAAATACAAAGAAGCTAAGGGACAGTTATTTGCTCATTTAACGACTCGACGACCTAAGAAAATTACCGGCAAACCCGTACCGAAAATAATTGTGGCTAATACTGATGATGAGCAGGCCGATTATTTTTTGTCTTTTGCGGCCGATCAGAAGGTGACTTTTGGTGTTGCTGGTGAGGCGGATATAAAAGCGAGCGATGTTACGGTCGGTCGGTCGGGCTTACAGTTTAAAGTTGACGGGGTTGATTTCACTTCGCCGCTACTGGGCAAATTCAATGTTTATAATATTCTCGGTAGTGTGGCCGTGGGTAAAGCACTTGGCTTAGATGTAACCAAAATGCCAGCCGCCATTGCCAAAGTAAAAAATATCCCGGGGCGGATGGAAACGATTAGTGCTAGTCAGGACTTTACGGTAATTGTCGACTATGCTCATGAACCACATAGTTTTGAAAAAGTATTACGTACTGTCGGCAGTCTATACGATGGAAAATTGATTGTGGTAACAGGTTCTTGTGGTGGTGGGCGAGATAAAAAGAGGCAGCCCGTAATGGGTCAATTAGCTGCTCGGTATGCTGACCAGGTGATTGTTACTAACGAAGACCCTTACGATGATGACCCGCAAGAGATAATTGATGAGGTGGCGGCTGGGGCGGAGAAAGCAGGCAAGGTTGCCGGCAATAATTTATTTAAAATATTAGACCGGCGAGCCGGAATCAAAAAAGCCCTCAGCTTGGCGAGGACTGATGACGTGGTGTTAATTGTGGGCAAGGGCAGTGAGCCGGTAATGGCGGTAGCGGGAGGTAAACATGTGTCGTCTGACGATCGAGAAATGGCTCGGGAGCTTTTAAATGAAATAGTAAAGGATAAAAGCTAAGGCAAAACCAATTGCTCCCCCGACGATAACTTCGGGGTAAGTATGACCGATGCGATTGCCAATACCATCAGCAATTTTGAGTTTCGGCTGCTGGATCTCAGCTACTTTTTTGAGAAATTTACCTTGCTGCTCTAGTTCCATGCGAATGCCAACAGCGTCACGGATAAGTAAAGTGGCGATTATAAAAGTCACTGCAAACGCAGTCGAAAGCACTCCCTCTTGCAAGCCAATAGCGGTCAATAAAGATATGAGAAAAGCTGAGTGCGAAGAGGGCATACCGCCGTAATCATCGACTGATTTGACGTTGAATTTTCCGTTTTTAGTACTTTTTATCAGAACTTTGATCCCCTGAGCGAACAAGCCGGCAATAAGGGAAATAATGAGAATTTTGGGAATGACTTCGAGCATATTTTATTGTTACTGGTGTTGCTATTTTAGCAGGCGGAGATAAATTGGCAATATGTATTTAATAATCGACACAATTAGTAAGCAGAGCTTGGTTGCTTTAGGTGAAAAGGGCGGGTTGGTAGGCAAAATTATTTGGCAATCGAATTATAAGCAATCTGAGGAGCTTTTGGTTAAAGTGGATGAGCTGCTGACTGAGAATGGAGTCAGGCAAGCGGATTTGACGGGCGTAGTAGTGGTGAATGGTCCGGGCTCTTATACGGGTATTCGAGTTGGGGTGGCCACGGGTAACGCTTTGGGTTTTGCTTTGGGAGCGTCAGTGGTAGGAGTGTCATATTTGGATATTTTAGCTAGTTGGGCGGTGGGGGAGAATAATGATTCAATCCCCGAGCTTGTTGACCTGCCTGCCGGCAGGCAGGAGGGGTTAAATTTCGGCGGCGGCAAAATCGTCGCTCTCGTTAATTCCATCGCTGATAAATATTATTATGGGATTTATAAAGAGCGTCGAGGGAAGATTAAGTTGATTGGCGATTATGGCAATGATACGTTGGAAGATATTCTGGAGAAAAAGCGGGGGATAAATTGCGTGGTTGGAGAGATTGATAAAGGTGCGCGTGGGGATTTGGGAAACGATATCTTATTTTTGCCAGCGGATTATTCTGTTGGTGGCGTAGTGGAGAAATTAGTCGAATTGGGAGGCGAAAATCTTGCTGGTGCAGTCAAAGATAATCTTTGCGAACCACTTTATATTAATCAGCCGAATATTACTCCTTCTAACAAAAAATAGGGGCTACTAAAGCCTCTATTTTTTAATGCCCGGGGTCGGATTCGAACCGACACGAGGGTTACTCACGACATTTTAAGTGTCGCGTGTCTACCATTCCACCACCCGGGCTTTTTATATTTCTACCTCGATAATTTGGTTTCAAACTATGGCAATTGGGACACAGTATTTTTAAATTCTGCAGGCGGTTATCGTGGGCACTACCGTTAACGTGATGTAACTCAAGGGGTAATCGTCCGTTCTTTGTTCTTTTAGCCCAACCACATTCTTCACATTGCAGAGGTTTTATTCCTTCTTGAAACAGCCTCTTTTTTAATTTGTAGCTTTGGAAGGTACTGTTTTTTATCAGAATATCTTTGAGATCAATCTTCGGAAGAAAAGGTAACTTATTTCCTTTATTCCATCCTCGGCCTTTAAAATGTGAGGTATTTAACTTGTATTCTTTTATATATTTCTTTAGCTGGGAATAGTTGCCTCCGGCTTGTCTTAGACTAAGCTTTAATAAAACCTGCCGATAGCTTTTCGAACTGGCCACCGCTTTTATCAACTGGCTTTTTGTCCAAGTCCTTTTCCTCATTACTAACCATTATATCATACGGTAAGGACTTAGACAAATAGCTGATAAACCTTTACCTATTGAACCAGATTTAATACCTCTCCACCATCACGTCGATTATTCCCCTCGACAGGGGAGCTAGTTCTTCAAAAGCGTCATCCGAAAGATCAATTACTCGACCAGGAACAGTTGGTCCGCGGTCGATAATTTCTACTAAGCAACTCTGGTCGTTATCAGTATTAGTCACTTTAACCATATCTCCTAATTCAAAATGGTTCATGGCGGCTGTCATCGGCGCGCCAGTTTCATACCAACTGGCTATTCCGGTATAACCTTGTTTTGGCTGGGATTTTTCCAATACTGCTACTTTGCTAAATGGTAAATGGGTAATACCCTGAATATAATATTCATTGGTATCCATCCGCGACGGCATTTCTACCCAAGCCCTCTTATTGCTATCCCAATTGTAAATAGCTTTTTCTGTATCAGTGGAGGTAGTAAAATGAATAGCAACCCAAGAGGGTCGGGTAGTAATAATAGGATTATATTCTTGACCAATCATATCGAAACTATAAACTGGCGAGGCTAATTGCTTGTTTGCTGGCAAAGGCGTTCTGGTTAAATCTTGATCCTTGATGACCACGTTCACTTCTTGATCAACTTGCCCGGGCGTGACAGCAAAACGGAAATTATCATTATTATGAGCAACAGTATAACCTTTTTCAATAGTAGCACTATCTATGCGCAAGCGGGTAGTGTTATCAGTAGCGGTAGCGACCGGATATACTAAAAATACACCCAGAAACAAGGCCGCAGACAGAACATAAATTTTTGCTTTAATACTCATACAAAACAATAAGCACACTGTTAGAGTGTACTTATTACTGTAAAGCACTATTGGCTAATTTTCAATGGAAATTATTCAGAAGTTATTCAGAACTTTTCCACTTTTACCTGGGTTACTCCTTGTGAAAGAGGAGCGATTTGGGAAAAAGCGTCAGTAGAAAGGTCGATAATCCGTCCATTGATATAGGGACCGCGATCGGCTATTACTACCTCAATGGATTTACCATTGGCTAGATTAGTTACTCGCACCATATCGCCCTTATTGAAGACGCGCATGGCGGCTGATTGACGAGTAGGAGCGTCATACCAACTAGCCCCTCCGTGCATAGTTACTTCTGGTACGTCTTCTAGAACAGCTACTCGACTGTAAGGAAGGTGAGTAGTAGCTCGGACATAGTCGCCCTCGGTGTCAGTTGAAGAGGGAAGTTTGATCCAGTCGTTTTTTATCCCATTCCAGTAATAGATGGATTTCCGGCTATAATCAGTCGCATTGTAGTGTAGGGCGATCCAAGATGGCCGACCAGTAACTAGAGGATTGTATTCTTTGCCCAGCATGTCAAAGCTGTAGATGTTAGAAACTAGCTTTTTCTGGGAAGGTAGAGAATTACCCTCTAGGCTGCGGTTTTTAACTGTTACTTCTACTTCCTGGTCAACTTGGCCAGGAGTAACGGCAAAACGTAGATCATTGTCATTATGAGGGATAGTATAGCCCCTATTTATAGTGTTTTTATCTATTTTTATCACTGTTTCCTGACCTTCCGCGAAAGATACGGAAATGGCTGAAATAAGCACAACCAGAATGGCAGTCAGAATTACCTTTTTAGGCTTGTTTTGGAGCATAAGTTGGGACATTTAGAGTCGTTATTTACTTAATTTCTCCTTGTTTAAGGGCTTAATTAGCCCTGCGTAATAAAAAATCATCTTCCCGCAATAAGGAAAATGATTAGCCATAATAGCATTTGGATAGACTATGTCAATGGTTTCTGCCTACATTCTACCCCCAAGTGCAACATAACTAAAAGGACATCTCGTAATAGGTTAAAATAGCTTTAGATCATCAAAGCTAAATAAATAACCCAAAACAAAGATGTCCAAAGAACATTTTACCGCAGAACAGAGA
>JABMPQ010000078.1 GCA_013202585.1 Parcubacteria group bacterium
GAGAATATCTTATGGCTTCAGGAACAAAACTAACTATATTGCTAAGATGACCCTAGCTTTTATGCCCATGGGTATCTTACTAGATGCTATGAATCGTCACCCGATTTGATGAAGAGCCCCCCCGGCTAAATTGGTTTCTAGCCTTTTATCTTCTTCAATTCCTTTATGCTTCGCGACAACATAAAATACATTACGATCATCACCATGACAATCAAAGAAATTGTTAGCGCCGTCTTGGTACTAGCAATAATGTTATAAACTCCGTGTAAAATGATAGCGATTACTAGACCTTGAATCATGAAGTTCCTTTTTTGGCGATGGGTAAAATTCTTCTGTTTGGGACCGAATTTAAGCAAGCCTAGATAATACCCAGCGATACCGGAAGTAATAGCGTGCATCAAAGTAGCGGTGGCAAAGCGTAGTAAAATAGCATCCGGCCCTTCGGAAAAAATTACCAGGATATTTTCCAGGGAGGCGAAGCCTAAGGCGGCCACTACGGCGTAAATGACACCGTCCAACGGCTCGTCAAAGGCCGAATTTTCATAGACCTTCTCTTTGACGACGAAAAATTTGAGGATTTCTTCAATCGGAGCGACGATGAAAAGAGCACTGGCAGCAATTACAAAGAAATTAGTAGAGTTAGAGTAAGGGAAAAAATAATCAGCAGCTAGCTCTAAGCCGATAGCGGGTAAAGTGATCACCATCCCCCAGAGAAAAACTTTAACAATCAACTTGAGTGGTTCGGGATGCTTCCGGTCTTTGCGTCGATAAAAATAAAGCCAAAAAAGCCCTGGAACAAGGGCGATCAAGATGTACCAAAAAATGATGAATATAGACATAGTGTTAGGTGGTAGTGAGTAGATCTTCCCGGCCTACGTGCCTGACGGCAAGTCGTCGGAGTAAAATTAACTTTCTAGATTCGGCAACAAGAACATCCGTTTTTTAAAGCAACTTGTCCTTAATTGCTTTTTCAATAGTTTCTTTCGACACTGAACCAGCCAGCTGCTCCACTTTCTGGCCGTCTTTAAAGAAAACAAGATTAGGAATACTCATCACTTCGTGGGTAGCAGCTAATTCTTTAGCCTCATCGATGTTAACTTTGCGGATTTTGACCTTGTCTTTGTACTCTTTAGCTAATTCTTCGATCACGGGCGCGATTTGTTGGCATGGTGCACACCACTCGGCCCAGAAATCAACAAGCACTGGCACATCGGACTGCAAAACTTCTTCGGTAAAGTCTTTTTCGTCGAGGTTTAGGTCAGACATTTTATTTTGTTAGTTATTCAACTTAAATATAACACGAAAGAAGTACCTTAATAAAGGACTTCGCCCTTTGTTTGCTTGCTCGTTCGTCCCGATCTGATCGGGATCTCACTCCCTGCCTGCCGGCAGGCAGGACTTCGCGAATAAGTTGAAAAAGTTATTTCCCTTTTATCTTTCCCCAACCAGCCGAATCTTATTTGTAAGTTGTTTTCTGGTGGAATAATTTCCTTTGCCTTGTTGGCCCATTCAATTACAGTCACATTTTGTGGATCAGCGGCAATTTCAGCAAAGCCCAGGTCGGCCAATTCCTGTGGATTGCTGAGTCGATAAAGATCGAGATGGTATAAGTTCTTGATAGTATTGTGCTCAACCGGATATTTCTTCATAATAGTGAAAGTGGGGCTGGTAATAGTCTCTTTAACACTAAGTCCAGTTGCCAATCCTTGCGTAAAAGTGGTTTTTCCTCCTCCGAGATCACCTAACAGACTAATTACCTCACCGCCACGCAACTCAGTCGCTAGTAGTTTGCCAACCTCTTGTGTCTTCTCTGCGTTTTTGGTGATTATTTTTTCCTTCATACTAATAAATCCACTGCATGGCGAAGATAATCACTCCTAGGCAAATCAGATAGACGGCGAAGACATATAGCTTATGCCGAGAGAGAAATTTCATTAAATATTTAATGCTCAAGTAACCGACTAGGGCGGCGATAGTCGAACCAATAATAATTTCTGGCCAATAGCTTCCTAGGTAGCCCCCATCTTGGACTGCTTTTAGGGAGCCAAAGATACTAGCACCAAGAATAGCGATGCTAGCCATCAGAAAAGAAAAACGAGTGGCTTCAGTGCGTTTAAGAGAGCGAAACATGCCAGCAGCGATAGTTATTCCCGAGCGGGACATGCCGGGCAAGAGAGCTAATGCCTGAGCCAGACCTATCAACAAGGCATCTTTCCAACCAATTTTGTCCGAACCCTTTTTGATTATTCTGTGGCTGGCAAATTTTTCCGCGCTGATAAAAATAAGTCCAACGATGATCAAGAATGTTGATACCCAGAGGGCGTGACGGAAAATAGA
>JABMPQ010000008.1 GCA_013202585.1 Parcubacteria group bacterium
TATCCCCTGATAGAAAATTTTATCTACGATAATAACATCGGCACTAAGGACTATGAGGATAATGAGCTGATTGCTTATAAGGTTAATGAGCAACAACCAAATGATTGTTTTCTGAAACTAGACTCGGGCTGGGGAAAGCTCAAAACAACTCCCACCCGTAAATGGCGGCACCTGACTGAGCAAGCTTCACTTAAAATTATCAACCCAACTGATGATGTCCGAAAATTGAAAATTGAGCTAAATATAAAAGCCAATAACAAAGATAATCCAGCAAATTTCACTCTTTACCTTAACGATGAACAATTAAATTCGTATACTATTGGACCACACGAAACTACTCTAGTGTTGTATCTAGATGATGTTCAGCCAGGCGAAAATGTTCTAAATTTTTCAGTTTCAGATAACAACGACGAACTTGCCTCTAAAAATGATGTTATAATTTCCCAGATAAAATACCAAAACATAACTGACGGCAGGCAATCAGCTCTAGTGGATATTATCGCCCAAGATGAGGATGACTTCACTATCGCAGAGATACCTTTTCTTGATACCTATCGCCTGGCTGATAAAACGGACACTCCTCATCTAGCCGATAAAAAAATTATCTCTGCTCAGGATCTGATAATCGAATCGGATACGGCAAGCAAGATAAGTAGCCTGACTGATTATCAAAGCAATAATGTTTTCTATTATCATAAATACCCAATTCTAAAAGATACTTACCGCGACAGTGACGATTCCTATAGATACCATGACATCTACACTCGTAACTACTACCATAAATACTTGATGAGCAGGGTATTAAACTATCATAGAATCAAGTACTTGATCATCAGAAAAGATTTATTGGACACGGAAAAAGCGGCGAAGATTGTGAGCTATTGGCAGGAAAACGATAATTTGGAGACTGTTTATGAAGACCAGCAGAATCTACTTTTAAAGCACGTGAATTTTTCCTCAAATAAAAGTGGGGCAATTATTCCTGTGCTTGTTACCGATAATTGGGGTGGAACCTCATCAGCTAGTGATAATAAAAATTATTTCCGTCAACCTTTTAGTAATTCTATTATCGAAATAAAAAATCTTACTGAAGAGGAAACGGAAGTGTCCTTGAAATTCAGAACTTTTTCTTGTCTGAAAGGTAAGCAAAGAACTCTAAAACTATCTCTTGATGATACGGAGAGAGGCGAGTATCTTATTACTAAAAGCCATACCAAAATAAATGAAAAGATTAGGCTTAAACCAGGATCCAATTACGTTAAGCTAGACATCTATGATGAACAGGGAGAATTGATGACCGCTGACAACAAAAACTGCACCATCAATTTAATCGACCTGGAAATAGAATAAATGAATATCGCTAATTCCGCTATTATCAAAATATTCAGAAATACTGCTTGGCTAATCTCGGCTGAGATAGTTAACAAGGGATTGTTGTTTTTTCTTACTATCCTAACTGCTCGCTATCTCGGTGCTGATGGTTACGGTAAATTTTCTTTTGCCATTAGTTTCGTTACTATTTTTGGCGTTCTCATCGACTTCGGTCTTAATATTCTGACTATCAGAGAGGTGTCTAAAAACAAAGGGGAGGCTTCTCGCTACCTCGGCAGTATTACTCTGATTCGTATTATTCTGACCGTCATAACTGCCTTGATTGTTGGGGTAACATTACTATTCATTGATAAAGAAACAGTTGTTTATCAGCTAGTGCTTGTTTTACTCCTCTTCATCGTATTAACTAAATTTAACGAATTGTTTCAGGGGATTTTCCGCGCTTACGAGATAATGAAGTTTGAAGCTGCTGCCAAAATTATTCAGGGAATAGTACTTTTTGCCGTTACTATGATTTTTATCTGGCAACGGATGCCACTACTATATTTTGCTTATGCTTATGTGGCTGGAGCTGGTGTTACCACTTTGTACAATGTACTTTCAATTCGCAGTCGCTTTGCTAGATTCTCTTTTAAAATCGACCTTACTTTCTGGAAGAAAACTTTGCGCGAAGCCTGGCCGTTTGCCCTCAGCTATGCTTTTATTAGTATTTATTACCACCTGGACAGTATAATATTGGCTTTTATTCACTCCGACCAGGAGGTGGGATGGTATAATGCTGCCTATAAGCCCATTATATTCCTCATAGCGGTGCGTAATCTCTATTTAGGGGCTATTTACCCTAGTTTGGCTAAATACTATCCTAAAGCCACTGACAAAATTAAAGAGATATTTATTATTAACGAAAAACTAGCTATCATCATCGGTGCTGGAATAGCAGCTGGGGGAGTGGTGTTAGGACCAAAGATTATCGATTTATTGTATGGGCCAGCTTACCAAAATAGTGCGATTGCTTTTCAAATATTATCACTAGGAGCAGCTGTTATTTTCTTCGACCTGTTATTCCCTAGCTTCCTCAATGCTATCGGCCGCCAGAAACTATACATGAAAGTAGTGATGGTGGGAGCCATAATTAATGTAATATTCAATTTCCTCTTAATACCAAAATTTCACTTAATAGGAGCAGGTATAGCCACAGTTTTGGCTGAAATAGTCGTTTTTGCTTTAGCCTATTATTTTACCAATAAAATTATTAGGATTAAGATTGCTAAATTATTCATTAAGCCCGCAATAGCCGCTTTTCTGATGGGTGTATTTATATTTTTGCTGTCTAGTTACTTGCATGTGCTATTGTTGACTTTGCTTGGTTTTGTTGTATATTTAGGGCTATTGTTTGTTCTGCGAGCTATTCCTAGAGACTTTATAAAAAAATTACAAGTATGAAAGCAATAATTTTAGCAGCGGGGATGGGCACCCGATTAAGACCTCTTACTGATGTAATTCCAAAAACATTAGTGCCTGTAGCAAACAAGTCTATTTTGGGTCACCAAATAGAAAGTTTGGCCAATAATGGCGTTCAGACCATAGTTATCTGTGCTGGCTACAAACACGAGGAAATAATCAACTTTTGCCGGAAAAACTATCCTAAACTAGACATCAGATTTGTTATCAACAAAGATTACGAGACTACAAATAATATGTACTCGCTTTATCTTACTCGGAAATATTTAACTGGTGATGTCTTTTTAATGAACGCCGACGTTGTTTTTGATGAGAATGTCATTTCTGGAATGATAAGTATGAATAATTCAGTTGTTGCTACTGAAGTTGGTACCCATAATATCGAATCGATGAAAATTACAGCCAACAGCAACAATATAATTACTAATATCTCAAAAGGGATTAGTAAAAAATCAGCTCATGGTTGTTCTATTGATGTTTACAAATTTGCCAAAAATGACGTCTTGACAATAAAGAATAGATTAATTGAGATAATCGAACGTAAAAAGGATCTGAACCAATGGACAGAGGTAATGCTACAAAAACTATTTAAAGAAAAGAAAATTAAAGCCACTCCTTACGATATAGGTGATAGTAGATGGTTTGAAATCGATAATTTTAATGACCTAAATAAAGCTGAAAGCATCTTCAATAACAATCTAAACATTATTGCAAAAAGGAAAATATTTTTTATTGATGGGGACGGAACCTTAACTTTAGGTAGTAAAATAATGAAGGGTGCTGATAAATTAATAGAGAAGTTAAAGGCTAAAAAATATTTATTCTATATTTTAACTAACAATTCTTCCAAAACTAGAAAAGAACATTATCAGAAATTTGTATCTGCTGGCTTAAAGATAAAACAAAGCGATATTATTATTTCCAGTGATAGTTTGATAAATTACCTTATTCAAAAAAAAATCAAAAACATCCACTTAATAGCTAGTAAAAAAATAACTAATTATTTTAAGAAGCACGGCTTTAAAGTAAATAGCTCAAATCCCAAAGCAGTGGTATTAACATACGACACCGAGATTAACTACGACAAATTAGTCAAAGCAACTGACTTAATAAATAAAGAATTGCCGTATTTTGCCACTCACATTGACAACCTATGTCCTACTGAAACCGGTTATGTTCCTGATATAGGTACTTTTATTGAAGTATTGAAAATGTCTACTGGCCGTCGTCCCGATCGAACCTTTGGCAAACCCGCCAAGGATATGATAAAGCCATATTTAAAAAAACATGGCTTAAAATATTCTGATAGTGTAGTTATTGGAGACCGACTCTATACGGACATAAAAATGGGAGCCAATTCTGCCTTAATGACAGTTCTCACGCTCTCTGGCGAAACGAAAAGAGAAGATTTAATTAATAGTAAGATATTATCTGATATTACAATTAGAAATGTGTCTGATTTGGTAAAGTTTTTATAAAAATTAATAATGACTGCTAACTCTAAACTAAAAGTCTCCGTCTGCGGTCTCGGTAATTTTGGTTTTGCTATTATTAAACATCTTTCAGAAAATGCTGAGTGGGTTGGTTTTAATTTGTACGGTTGCGATCAAGATAAAAAACTTTTAGAAAATTTACGAACTAAACATCAGCATCTCATCCACCATCCAGAGACAAAGATCAATAATGATGTCATTTTCGTTGATAGTCTGGAAGAATTAATAGCAGGAGCTGATGTTCTGATTTTGGCTGTTACTTCGACGGCTATCAAAGAAGTAATCAGGGCGGTAAAACCTCACATTAACAAAAAACTGATCATTCTTAATACGGCTAAGGCTTTGGACAATAGTACGGGAAAAAGATACTCTGAAATAATTACTGAAGAGTTGGTTGATTTAGAATATCCTTGGACGTTTGCCACTCTGGCCGGCGGCACCATTGCTAGTGACTTATTCAAAAGCGAACCGCTCGGTATCGACATTGCCTCTAAGGATGAAAAATCTTTGTCTTTATTGAGTGATATTTTTACCTCTGACAACTTAAACGTCTATACCACCACTGATTTGAAGGGGGTTGAATACGCAGCTGCTTTTAAAAACGCCATCGCCATTTTAGCCGGCATTGTTAAAGGGTTAGGTTTTTCTTACGGCTCAGAAACACATTTAATCTCCCGGACGGCCGGTGAAGTAGAGGATTTAGCCCTTAGCTTAGGCGCTAAACCAGAGACCTTTGCCGTCAAAAGTCAATGCTGGGGTAATGACATGATAATGAGCTGTACTGGCAACACCCGTAACCGGGAATTCGGCATTCTACTGGGGCAAGGTCTCAGTATCGAGCAAGCTGCTAAGAAGATGAAAGAAGAAAACAAAACCGTCGAGGGAATAAACACGCTGCAAGCGATAAAAAAAGTAATCGGGGATGACTCGAGTAAATACCCTCTACTCTATAACCTGCACGAAATCGTTTATAATAATCAGGATCCGCGCCAAACCCTGCTTGATTTATTACGCAGTAATACAATCTAGTGGAAAAGAATAGTTGGTTGGACAATTCGAAATGGTTGGGACGTTCCCTTAGTAGACTATCTCTTCATTTAGTCTATTTTTTGTCTTGGCTAGCCCCGCGAGATGAAAAAACGATTGTCTGTGGCAGCGGTGATGGCGAAAGATTTGCTGACAATGCTAAATATTTCTTTTTACATTTAGCTAATAATAAAAAGGGTGAGGTGCGAGCGATCTGGATCTCTAAAAATAAAAACATTGTTCGGAAACTTCAAGATAGAAAATACGAAGCTTACCGTCCCTGGTCGTGGCAGGGCATAAAAAGCCTGCTTAAGGCTAAACACTTTGTCACTGATGCCTTCTCTGACGCTACTAATTATTGGCTTTCCGGGGGTGCTAAAAAGATAAATCTCTGGCACGGCATACCATTGAAAAAAATTAGCTACGATGCCAAGCGCGGGCAGGGGAGTCAATATTTTAATGCCCGCGGAATAAAAAAAATACTCTACTATCTCGGCATGCCCTGGCTCTACGAAAAAAATGATTGTTATCCTATTTCATCTGAATTTTGGCGGAAATATTTTTCCTCAGCCTTTCAAGCTCCAAAAAACAAATTTATCATTACTGGCCATCCTCGTCATGACATATTTTTTAAAGAATTCGCTAATTGTGATGTCGGCTCCAGTCAATCAGCTTACGAGCAAGTTAAGAGTTTGAAAAAAAATAACAAGCTAATATTTTATCTGCCCACTTATCGTGATAACGGCGCCAACCCTTTCGAAGCTAGTAATTTTGATTTTGCTGCTTTGAATTCATTCTTAGAGCAAAACCAGGCCGTTTTTATCTCTAAATTACACCGTTTATCTAAATCAAAATCCTCAAAACAAGCCAACTATTCACGAATCATTAATCTGCCTTTCGAAACAGACGTTTATCATATTTTGGCTCAGATCGATGTCCTAGTTACTGACTACTCCTCAATTTATTTTGATTTTCTTTTACTCGACAAGCCAATGGTTTTCTTCTCTTATGATCTAGAGGAATACATGGCTAATCGTGAACTCTACTTTGATTATAATGAATTTACTCCGGGACCCAAAGCTGACTCCTTCGATAATCTCTTGGGTTCCCTAAAAGAAATTCTAGGCGGGGAAGATAAATACCAAGCGCAAAGAGAAAAATTACGTGATCTGTGCTTTAAATATCAAGATGGGGAAGCGGGGGAAAGGATATATCAAGCAATATTCAAAAAGTGAACTATTTCTTTAATAGTGAGACGTATTCTCTTTCTATCATTTTATAATGCGCAGCCGGGCTAAAATCCCGACAACGCTGGAAGGCATTTTTACTCATCTCCTCTAAAATTTCAGGATTATCTAGTAGATAGGTAATCTTTTTTGCTAAGTCGGAATGGCTGTTCGGTGCAAAAAGTAGCCCGCTCTTTTTATCCTCAATTACCTCCGGTATTCCGCCAATGTTACTGCCGATAACTGGTCGACTGCTTGAAAAAGATTCTAGAATGACTAGGCCAAACATTTCCATATACACACTGGGCAAGATTGTCATGGCGGTCTCATGGTAATAAGCCTCTAATTGCGAGTGATCAATTTTACCTCTGAAACTGATTTTATCGGTCAAATCTAGTTTTTTTGTCAGAGCAATCAATTTATCTTTTTCGGGACCGTCACCAATTATTTCAAGTTTTGCCTTGGGATGCTGACGTAACACTAAAGGCATAGCCTTCACTAAAACATCTACCCCCTTATCTTTGCTCAGGCGGCCAACAAACAAAAGATGATGAAAATTAGATAGTGGTTGGTGACTTTTACCCTGATTAACAGAAAAATTTGGAATGTAGCTAATATTATTAACTCCTAAACTTTTAGCAAACTCCTTTTTTAAGACAATCGCTGGACAAATAAATTTATCTACATATCTTCTTAGGCAGAATCGATAACCCGCTGTTTTAAGAAACTTTAAATTATAATACCAACTACTCCACCATTTACTTCTCTTGGCCGAATAACAGTGTTTATAAAGACATTTAGTAGAAAATCCATACTTACAGGGTTTTTTATCTTGATAAATAAACCAAGTGCGTGGACAAAGATGCCTAAAATCATGCACTGTCATAATCACTGGCACTTTAAGTTTTTTAGCGGCCACGATCGGAGCCGGAGAGAGCGCCCGAGAGAAAGTATTAATATGAATCAAATCAGGCTTGAAACTTTTAATAACCTTTTTAGTTTGAAAGTAATATTTTCCACTAAACCATCTACTAAAAAAAGTGCTAAAATCTTCTTTGTGCTTCGTGCTGCCCCATAATTTAACCTGATGCCCATGCTCCTTAAGTAACTTTACTAAATTAAAAGTATAGGTTTCACTTCCTCCCAAATTTACTTGGATGAAATCATTTATTACTAGAATTCTCATCTTTCTTTTTGTTTTTAAAATGATTTAGCAAGAGATATGCTAATCCCACCGTGATCAATAGTAATATTACCAAAACAACACTAACAATATTTATCGCTACTCCCAATAAATTAGCATAAAACATTACTGTCGGTATCAAAACTAGAGAAATAGTTGCTGCTAGAGCTGATCTGGCCACCAATCCTACTCGTGGGAAAAATATGTAGGAATAAACAAGGCCGGGAATAATTAATAATCCCAACCCGCCAACAACTTGTAAAATACTCAATATTAAACTCATAAATTTAATTAATTATCGGGAAAAGTAGCTAAATCGCGGTAGACAATTAACTCACCAGTAGAATGAACTGGAACAAATCGATCAGGGCTTAAATTCTCTTGAATTCTCTCATCTTCCTTGATAACTAAGAACACTCTTTGTAAATTATCTTCCTCACTCTCTTCAAGATATTTTCCAACTTTGAAAAATAATTTTATATAAACTTTCTTCTCCGGAATCACATCGCTCCAAGTCCAAATCAAGCTTTTATAATTAAAAACATCAAGATAGATAACATCTTCGGTGGCCACATTAGCCAGCAGCCACTTATTGAGTTCCCGAACTTCACTAGTATAAGATGAATCCGCCCCATAGAAGTTATCTTCTTGTTCCTGTTCTTGCTCAGCCTGCTTAAATAATGAAGAAAAAGAAATTACAAAAAAAGTAATAATCAATAGAGGAACAATAACAGCCCTCCAGCGAATTTGTTTTATTAAATAATATAAGCCATAGGCCGCTACAACGACTAGCGGATAACCAATATACCAGAAAAGACGCATCGGCAGTAGCTTAATATATAGCAGGGGAGCTTTGGAAAGAATCAAAGGCACTAACAGCCAGGCTAAAATAATAACTTCAAATAGATACGGTTTTTTATTTCTGATCAAATAAATCAGTCGGCCTATTAAAATAATTAGCCCCAACATGCCTGCATAAACAACAAAATCATTTCCCAGTAATTGTGGATAAAGCTCCCACGACCGCATTAATTTATAAAGACTATTATCAGGTTCAACCTTACCAAATAATTGAAAAATAGTAGATTCGTAACCGGTAAACAGTAATGCCACTGCAAAAAACAGGCCGGCCAATAAAAATACTAAGATATTGCGCCAACGTAATATCTTTTGCCGAATCACGTTATCACTCAAAGACGCCAGAAACATTACACCCAGTATTATTAAGCCAATAAAAGAGCTGAGCTGGTGATAAAATAACAAAGAATTTACGGTCAGTAGAGTCAGAGCCAGATAGAGAATAAGGCGTTTATTCCCCTGAGCTTTTTTAAGCTGCTGCAAGAAGGTGAAGAATAAATAGACCAAAAATACAATAATTAAATCACCGAACAGATTTTGAAAGTGATAGCCAGGCTCCGTAAAATAACGCAGTGATCTCCCTAAGCCAGCGCTTGCTAGTAGGAAAACAATAATAGCTAGCTTGGTACTTTTCAAGCGGGCAATAACAAAAAGTAAAATTGGGATAATACAGCCAGCCAGCAGAGAAAGAAAAATCACTGAGTGGGCAAAAGACAATCCTGTTAACAAATGAGTAATTTCTAAAAGGATGTGGAGATTAGGCGTAAAATAGATATCACCTGGCTTCCCCCAATACTCGGCAATAGCAACGTAATCGGGGATCGAGCCAGTTTTATCAATAATGCGTGACCACAAAACAGCCATATAAGAATCGCCAGCTGGAGCAAAGCCCTGGGTAATAGCCGGGATCAGACGTATTAAAAAAGTCAGCCCAGCTAACAAAATAATTATTAAATTTATTAAACGTTTATTCATTTTTATTTAAACTTCTTCAAGAATTTCTTTGACTTGTGGCGCTAACTGTGACCACTGCATGGACTTAACCCGTTCGTGACCAGCCGTAAATTTATCTGCCGATTGCTGGTTAGTCAGGATCACCTTCAAAACACGCGCCAAATCAGCTGGATTATCAGGCTTTGCCATAGTACCCAAGCCCCGTAGCAACTCTTTCCTAACACCTACATTTGACGTGACCACCGGTTTATTCAAATAGAGAGCCTGTACCACGCGCGATGAAGACTTTGCTCTATTGGTAAGACTATCATCAACCGGATCTACTACCACATCCGCTAACTCTATCAGGGAACGAACTTCAGCTAGCTGATAACGACCATAAAAGATTATTTTATCAGCTACTTTTAGTTTTTTGGCTAAATCCTCTAGCTGTTTTCGATCTTCGCCTGAGCCAGCCAGCACTAACACTACCTGTTCAAGATCATTAACTAAGACACTTAGTGATTTTAATAAAATATCTAGCCGATGACCAGAGCTGATACTCAAACTACCACAATAAAGTACTATTTTAGTATCAGGCTTCAGATTATGTTTTTGTAAAAATCCGGCGTGGCTAAACAATATTTTGTTCTTACTAATATCAGATAAGCCCGTAGGAACATAAAATATTTTATCAGCTGGCACGCCTGATTTACAGTAATGCTCCTTTAAGAAGGGGGAGCAAGCAATAATGGCCGAGCTAAACTTTACTCCTAACTTTTCGGTCATCCTTAAAACCCACCGCTGCAATTTACTTTGAGTCTTATTGGCTTCAACCTCCAAGTCATCAGAATCTAAGACTATTTTTTTGCGCCTAAGCAGCTTCACTAATATCGCTGGCAACAAATTCTGCGGGTGTGGTTTAACAACATAAATAATATCGCCCTTAGAGCGAAATAAGCTTGCAAATATTTTCAAGGTTGACCACACGACTGTGACAACTAAACTAATTCCTGAGCGATATTCTTTACTGCCACCCTCCTTTTTAGTCACCGCCATTTGTCCGACATATTTTACCGCCAAGCCATCCTGCTCAAATACCTTCTTGTCAGCCCTTTTATAATCATGATGAAGAGCAATAATCTCACTCTTGATATCAAACTGCCTCTTCAGCTCTCGCAAGAGGGGAATAATCCGCCCTACCATCGTCGAACTCTCCAAGCTTTGACTAGCGACAACTGTTAATTTCATGATTTCGGGATTAAATCCTGAAAAACTTGTTGATACTTTTGGACAATAGTGCCCCAACTGTAATTATCTTTGACAAACTGCCTGGCCTGGCGACCAAATTGCACCCTAGTATTATCGTCAGTTAATAAGCCATTTATAACTTGTAAATACTGCGCTATATCTTGCGATTTTACTAACAAACCATTGCCTTTATGCTGAATAGCATCCTTTATTCCTTCCATGTCAGAAGCTACTACTGGCAATTCATGGGCAGCTGCTTCCAGGGCCACGATACCAAAGCCTTCCATGTCGCCCGGAACTTTTATATTAGGCATAATAAAAATGTCAGAATTACTATATATGATCCTCAGTTCATCGTCTGACACTCTCCCCAAAGCAAAAATTCGATCGGCCACTTTTTGTTTGTCAGCCGCTTGCAATATTTTTTCTTTATCCTCGCCGTCGCCCACAATAACGTAAATCACATTTTTCTCTAATCCTGGCAGGACATTCTCGATGAACCATTGTACACCCTTCCTTTTAACTAACCGGCCAACTGTTAGTAGGACTTTTTTCTGAGATAAATCGGTTTTCAATATCTTCTCCAAATCGCCACGAGATCGCTCAACAGCCTCGGGCAAATCAATACCGATCGGAACAATGACAGTATTAGGGAAACCGTTATTTTTAGCTTCTGTTTCTGTTTGTCGGCTGATACAAATGTACTGGTCAAACTTTTTGCCAAAGTACTTGATATAGGATTGATAAATTTTAGATTGATAAGTAATATCCAGTCCGTGCAAAGTAACCGCCACTGGTTTTTTAGATAATTTTTTGATCACCCAGCCAACAATAGATAAAACTGGATCACCAATATGAACCACGTCCACCTTCCGAGCTATAATCAACCCCTTAATTAGAGCCCAAGGAATAAAAAAAGGTAAGTTTTTCTTACCTCTCTTATTGGCAATAATAAATGCATCAGCAATCTTAGAAAAATTGCTAGTTACCTGATAGCTGAGATTTTCCATTCCTCCCGTTACTGGCGGATATGTTCTGGTAATGAATAAAGTTTTCATCTTTCATATAACCTTTTTTTCTGATAATAAAGGACTTCTTCTTGAATATTGCGTTGCCGGCCTAACATGTCAGCCACTAGAGCTAAAATCCAAAGCAAAAAGCCTAATATTAAAGCCACTGCCCCAACTATTATTAAGCTCTGGTAGGGAGAGGTGCCGCCCGTCTGACACCAATGCACAAACACGAAGGTGATTATGGCTACACCCATGAGAAAAATCACCGAGCCAATCGCTCCAAAAAATTTCAACGGCTTGTAATCCCGCAGGGCTCTAACGATAATAGCGGTCGTTTTCCAACCATAAGTAAAAAGATTATTCGCTACCCGCGACTTGCCATGTTCCCGCACCCCTCTTACTTTACAAGGCACTTCTTTCATTACTAAGCCTTTCTTGGCTAGATCAATAAAGCTTTCCTGAGTATAAGTGAAAACACCGAATAAATTTAGACGCATAGCTGCTTCCTGAGAATAAGCCCGAAATCCACAAGAAACATCCGTGAACTTTTGTTTAGTAATAAAGTTGATTATTTTTACCATTAACTTATTGCCAAACTTTTTTAATGCCGGCATTTTTGGCACTAAATCTTTTTCCTTAAAACGACTACAGGTTACAAAATCTGCTTTGCCTTGCAAAATAGGGGAGGCTAATTTGGAAATATCCTGCGGATTAAACTGACCATCAGCATCAATATTAACAATCACGTTGGCCTTTCTCCTCAACGCTTCTTTCATTCCCACTGTAAAAGCGCCACCTACTCCTTGATTTTGCTTCAGGCTAACAACTACTGCTCCCGCTTCCTGAGCTAGCTTGGCAGTCTGGTCAGTTGAGCCATCATTGATAACTACGACTTCTACCTGATCAACTCCCGCCAAATCACGCGGGATCTTATTGATCACCGTCGCGATCGTCTTAGCTTCATTGTAAGCCGGGATTATGACTACTAATTTCATTTTGACTATTATTAATTTAGCGGCCGATGCCTTGATAATCTACTTTCGACTTAGCAAAGCTGTCTTTATCGAGGCAATTTTTACCATCAACAACGGCTAAAATATTATTCTTTTCCAAATCAGCTACACTCAAACCCTTAAATTCATCATGGTCAGTAGCGATCACTAAACAATCTGATTTCTTTAATACGTCTGCCAAGCTACTGGCGTTCGATTCATCTTTAACATAGGGGTCGTAAATGTGCAGCTCAGCTCCTACTTTTTTCAACAAATCAATAATCTCATAGGCTGGTGACTCCCGTGTATCACTGATATTTTTTTTGTAGGCCAAGCCTAAAATTCCAATATTAGTTCCCTTGATTGATTTTTGATGGTCATTGAGAGCTTGCGTAATCAAATCAACTGTAAAAGTTGGCATATAATTATTAATTTCCCGGGCCAAGCGCAAAAACTCATGCGTGAAGCCGCTAGCTTTAGCTCGCTCAATCAGATAATAAGGATCAACTGGGATACAATGTCCGCCCACCCCACAGCTCGGATAATGAGCCAAAAAGCTGAATGGTTTGGTGGAAGCACCATTGATCACGTCCACAATGTCAATATCCATTTTATTGAATGACTGAGCCAATTCATTAACGAAAGCAATATTTATATCACGAAAAGAGTTCTCAACAATTTTTACAGCCTCAGCTTCTTTCAGTGACTTCATCATCATTACTTTACCTTCGAGAATTTCCTCATAAAAATCCTTGGCGACTTTAGCGCTGGTTTTATTAATTCCTCCCACCACGCGGGGAATGTTAATCACCGTCCATTTTTCATTACCAGGATCAATTCGCTCCGGACAATGAGCCAAATGAAAATCTTTACCAGCCTTAAGGCCCGACTCCTCTAAAATAGGCTTTACCACTTCAATAGACACGCCGGGATTTACCGTTGACTCCAAGACAACTAGCTGACCTTTTTTAAGATATTTAGCCACTGATTGACTAGCGCTTTTAACTGGTCCCAGGTTTGGCAGATAACTATCGCTGACGGGAGTAGGAACACAGATGATAATAACTTGGGCATCAGCTATATTTTTAAAATCTTCTGCTGCCTTAATCTTCTTTTTTTTAATTTCTTCACCTAAATGTCCCGGCTCTATTGCTATTGGAGCTACACCTTTATTAATGCTGGCAATAGTCTCTTTATTGATATCAATGCCCTCAACCTGCCAGCCTTTGCGCGAACACAAACAAGCTAGAGGCAAGCCAACATACCCCAATCCGACTATGGCAACTGTCTTATTTTCTATCATATTTAATGATTAATATACCCCTTTAAGATATTACTTATTGCGGCTTTTGTACACCTTAATTTTGGACTTAACTACGGCCAACTCTTCTTTAGTGAAAAACCGAGATATTAATATTAAAACCGCAAAAGTTACCAATAATAGTAAGTTATACAGAGCATCAGCTAGCGTCAAATCAGTGGCCGCATATAGCCATTTTGCGCCTAGAATTAAGGTAATGATAACTAGTAATTTTAGCAAGCGCGACCACTCATATCTTACTTGGTAAAATCGTTGCGTGATCGCGTATGTTAGAACAACCACTAAAATAAAGCAAATCAGGGTAGTCATGGCCGCTCCCTGCATACCGTAGAGCGGCACGAGGAAATAGTTGAGCAGTAGATTGAGTCCAGCCGGGATGCCGATCATTAGCGGATAATATTTTGATTTTTCTTTAATATGGAGGCCGGGGACGAGAGCAAAGTGCAAGCCATATAAAACATAAGAAAAAGCTACTAGCGGGATAATCTGATAAGCCGGATGAAATTGCGGGTCAGCAAATAGCTTGATGATCTGGGCGCCAAATAGAGACAAGCCGAGAGCTGCCAGCGAACCGAGGAAGGCAAGGTAGGTGAGTGTCTTGGCGTAAATTTCTTTACAGTCAGGACGTGAGGCGACAGCAAACGATACCTTCGGCCAAGCCAGCTGGAAAGGGTAAACTAGTAAAATGTAAATTAGAAATCCAATCTTGTATCCCAACGAGTAAAGACCGACTTCGGTAAAGTCAGCAAAGTGCTTAATAAAATAACGATCAGATAAATCCATGATCCACATTGCCAGCGACGCCGGGATGACAGCCAAGCCGAAGATTGATAGTTTGCGCAGATACTGGCACGAGAAAGTAAATCGAAACGAGCGGAGAATTGTGGGCAGAAAAATAAAAGCGAGGGCGGTTTGGGCGATCAGATTACCCAAGAGGATGCCCATTACACCTAGCTGTAATTTAATAACAAAAAAAGTATTGAGTGCCAGGATAAAAGTGAATTTGATTAGTGAAAGGAGAGTAAAAGTCTTTGATCTTTCTTTTGAACGCAGAACGGCAAAAGAGAGGTTAAGGAAAATAACAACTAGGTTGGTGGCCAGAATTAAGTATATTAAGTTAGTTTGGCTGGAATCATCGAGAATAGCCCCCGTAAAAAACTTCGCTCCTAGGGCTAACAGTAAAGTGACGGCTGAGGCGATCGGCAGGACAAAAATATACATGGTGCCAATTAACCGCCGACGCTCCTCATCTTCTTTACAGTCCCGCTCGTGCACCTTCATGAGGGCCGAAGCAAAGCCAAGCGAAAGAACAATATTGAGAATCAACAGAATCGTATTCAAAATCTCTAATTGACCATATTCAGCGGGGGAGAGATAGCGGGTGTAGACCGGAATCAAAACAAACCCAATCAAGCTTTGCAGAGCCGAGCCGATGAGGTAAATAAAAGAGTGTTTAAATAGTCGTTTTATTTGGTCAAACATACTAAGATTTTAGCAAGATTAGGGGAAAAAGAGAATGGGATTAGGGAGAGAGTAATCCAGCCGCCAAACCTTGACATTATATTATAATCATGCTATTGTGGTAATAAGCCTGATCCGTGGTGGAACAGGTACAACCACAGGCCGTAGTGAGCCTACTTCGAAAGGAGAAATCACGATGTATAAAAGATTCAGTATCGTAAACCAAGCGCAACTGGTAAAACTGCTGGAGAAGAAGGGGTTGCACGAATACGGAGGTCTCCAGGAACTGCTACGGTTCCTGTACGAGATCCAACTCCTGGCTCTGCTAGGAGAAACCAATTACAAGGGTGCGGCCCTGGATCAAGATGGGTCTATGGAAAGGTTTTTCAGCGGAGACACAAAGGAGCATAAGAAGCTCACCGAGGCTCTGGGGGAGGCTCACCGGGTTTCAGTGTACATCCGGAAGCCGACAACAGATCCCGGGGGGTATTTCATTCAGGCAGACCTGATGTTCCATCACAGGGGCAAGAGAGAATCTTTCTACACCTTAAAGGTATGGTCCTCGGTCAGCGGATCTCTGCTCACGGACATACTCTAAAAACCCCTTTCTACCTCGAACCTTCACAACGCTAGTACACAAGAGATCTCCACCCGGATCTCTTTTTTTATTAGCAAATCAACGCCCCATAACTCAATCTCCTCTACCCCAATCCCTGATCTTTGCTACAATGTGGGTATAATTTCACGCATAAAATGCCTACTAAAAATATTCTTATCGTCGGCGCCGGCATCACTGGTATTACCTTAGCTGAGCGCTGCGCCCAAGCTGGCCACCAAGTCACCGTGATTGAAAAAAGAAAAGAGATTGGCGGTAATTGCTACGATTACCAAGATAAAAACAGGATTACCATCCACAAATATGGTCCTCACATTTTTCACACTGATAATCAGGAGGTTTGGGATTATTTGTCGGGATTTACCGACTGGCATCATTACGAACATCAAGTCTTAGGATCAATCGACGGTCAGCTGATACCAATTCCTTTTAACCTCAATACGTTGCATCAGGTTTTTCCGACTGAGCAAGCAGAAAGGCTAGAGAAAAAATTACTGGCAGAATTTTCCCCGGGCGAGAAAGTGCCAATTTTACAACTCCGGCAAACCAAAGATAAAGATCTCAAATTAATCGCCGATTTCGTCTACGAGAAAATATTCCTTAACTATACTAAGAAGCAATGGGGACTTGAACCAGAGGAAATCGATCCGGAAGTTACCGGCCGAGTACCGATTCTAATCTCGCGCGACAACCGCTACTTTCAAGACAAATATCAGGGTATTCCCAGTGCTGGCTACACTAAGATGCTGGCCAAAATGCTAGAGCAGCAAAACATAACTGTTCGCCTCAATACCGACTACCAGCAACTAGCTGATCGCCAAACCTTCGACCAAACGTTCTACACCGGACCAGTCGATGAATATTATAAATACAAACTCGGCCGACTGAAATATCGTTGCTTTAAATTCGAGCTCAAAGCAATCGCCCAAGATTCTCACCAGCCAACCGCCACTGTCAATTATCCCAACGATCACGATTACACCCGCATTACCGAATTTAAAAAATTCCTCCCGTCAACTAACAAGAAATCTACTGTAATCGGCCTTGAATATCCGGGCGAAGAGGGAATCACTGGTTGGCCTATTCTCAACGATGACAACGATAAAATTTTGCGCAAATATCAGGCAGAAGCAAAAAAATTATCTGACATCCACTTCGTTGGCCGACTAGGAGAATTCAAGTATTATGATATGGATGATGCCGTAGCCAATGCCTTGGCAATATTTAATAAACTCGGTAAATAATATGACAGAACCACTCATCAGCATAATAATCCCCGTCTATCAAGGCGAAAAGACCATCAAACAATGTCTTGACTCTATTTTCGCCCAAACTTTTACTGATTTTGAGGTGATTGTGGTCAATGACGGCTCGACTGACAACACGGCTGGTATTCTGACAAAATATCGCTCGCGGATAAAATTGATCAATCAAGATAATAGCGGCAACGCCAACAGTGCTCGTAACCGAGGTTATCAAGAAGCTAGCGGGAAATATCTTCTCTTTTGCGACGATGATATTGTGATGGAGCCGACTTTACTGCAAAAAATGCTAGATACTCTAGAACACGACCTCAGCATTTCCTACGCTTATAGCTCATTTTATTTTGGCTGGAAACAATTTAAGTTGTGGCCCTTCGACGCCGGCAAGCTTCGTCAGATGCCATATATTCATACTTGTTCGTTGATCCGCCGTGAACACTTTCCTGGCTTCGATGAAAAGATCAATAAACTCCAAGATTGGGATCTCTGGCTCACTATGTTAGCCGCCAATCATACTGGCACCTGGATCCCAGAATTCCTCTTCAAAGTCCGACCCAAAAAAGAGGGGATTAGCTCTTGGCTACCATCAGCTTTTTATAAAATTCCTTGGCAAAAATTTGGCATTAAAATAAAGTCATTGGAAAAATATCAGGCGGCAGAAAAGATTATCAAAGATAAACATAATCTGTGACCAAACCTACCCTCTCCATCATCATCGTCAACTGGAACACGAGCAAACATCTCAAATGGTGCCTGCATTACGTTTACACCCGTACCAAAGGCATCGACTTTGAAGTTTTTGTCGTGGATAACGCCTCTCGCGACAGCAGCGTAAAAATGGTCAAAGAAAATTTCCCTAACGCTAAATTAATCCGCAATAAATCCAACGTCGGTTTTGCCAAAGCTAACAATCAAGCCATCCGCCAAGCCCAAGGAAAATATATTTTACTGCTCAACCCTGATACCAAGATAACTGAACAAGCACTGGTAAAAATGGTGGAGTTTATGACGAAAAATGATAAAGTAGGGATATTGGGCTGTAAGCTTCTCAACCCTGATGGCACCCTGCAGCCTTCCTGCCGCAAATACCCTTCGTTGTTTTCTCAGGTAATAATTTTACTGAAATTGCACAATCTATTCCCGAATCTCAAAGCCATCCGAGATTACTATATGCTTGACTGGCTCCACGATGAGATCAGGAAAGTTAACCAGGTGATGGGGGCCTGTTTCCTAGTGCGTCGCCAGGTTTTTGACCAAATTGGCCTGCTCGATGAAAAATATTTCATCTGGTTTGAAGAGGTAGATTTTTGTCGACGAGCACACGCAGCCGGTTGGGATACTTACTTCACTCCGGATGCCGAAGTTATCCATGAAAAAGGGGCTGGCTTCAACCAAGTCCTCAGTCCCAAAAAGCAAACTTGGTTCAATCAAAGTCTCCTGCGCTATTTCCGTCAACATGAATCGTTTCTAGCTTATTTGATATTATTGAGTTTTTATCCGACCAGTATGTTACTGACTGTAATAGCTAGCCTCTCACGTAAACTGATTAAAAAACGAAAGGAATTTTAATAAATGTCCCAAATCAACTGGCTCAAAATATTTGACCCTAAAAAGCTCCTCCTACTCACTGGCGCCTGCCTAGCGATCTATTTATTATCCTTTCTCGGCTACATCCTCCCTTTCCTTAATTATCTCTTTTTCGGCGCCATATTAATCGCCACTTTCTACTTCACGCGCCAGAAGCTAGAATACGGCGTCTATATTCTGATCGCTGAATTAATCATTGGCGTCAAAGGCTATCTTTTCTCGCTTAATTTAGGTGGCTTTGTTTTATCACTCCGTATCGCTATTTTTTGTATAGTAATGCTAGTCTGGCTTTTAAGTAAAAACAAAGACAAGTTTAAATTTTTCGGTTCGCGTTATTTTCGACTTTATCTACTGCTAACCATTGCCCTTCTCGTCGGAGTCATCACCGCCCTGATCAACGGCAATTCAATCAAAAACATCTTTTTCGACATTAATGGCTATTTTTACCTGGCTCTAATAGTTGTTTTATTTTGTGCCCTCAAAAGCAAGAAAACCCTGCGCCAAGCCCTGCAAATAGTAATAGCTGGCAGTATTGCCATTAGCCTTTTTACATTTTACTGTATCGGTGAATTCACCATCTTTCATCAAGAATCCCGTCCCGATATGGCCGAAGCCATCTCTACCGAACAAACAATCGAGGAAGAAGAGGAGGCTGGCACTAAAATATCTCATTCCATCACTGCCAAAGAAGAAATATCCAAAATGAGTCTCACTAGAGACTTCGCCAACCAAAAACCGCCTCTCTATCGTTGGGTAACGGACACTAGTGTTGGAGAAATATCATATTTGGCTGGCCCGTTTTTCCGCTTTTTTACTCCTAGCCAATTATACTGTCTGATTGGCCTGGCCATAACACTCACTTTCTTACTTAGAGAAAAAGTCACCAAGAAAAAAACTCTATTCTTATCCACAATTGTTGCCCTTAATTTAGCCGCTCTTATTATTGGTTTCTCTCGTAGCCTCTGGATTGGTTTACTGGCCGTTTTTCTATTTTTGCTATTCAATTTGCCGCGAAAAAAATCGGCTCAGATTATTTTATACGCCATTGGTGTCGCCTCAATTATTATAATTCTAACCGGCACGCTTTTGCCGTCCGTCTATGATCTGGTGGAACAACGCGTAACCAGCATTATTCACCCGACCGAAGAGCGGTCAGGAGCCAATCGTTTTAACTTACTAGAGCCAGTATTTGCCAAAATTGGCGAGCACCCGCTAGTTGGCTCCGGTTTTGGTACCACTATTGAATACGAGAGCGTGGTGCTGGAAAAATACGGCACTCTCCGCGTTTTTGCCTTTGAATGGTCATATTTGGATACTATGATCGAAATCGGCCTGATTGGACTACTTATATATCTGCTTTTGATTCTAAAAGTTTTCCGCACCGGATACAGCAAGGGAATAGCGCCAGCCGACAAAATCCTCCTGGTCGGCTTATTAGCCGCTTTATTTGGCATAGTTATTACTAATACCACTACCCCTTATTTAAATCATCCGCTGGGTATCGGTTTTCTCCTGCTCACTATGACAACCATAGCCATTTCTTCTAGTCCTCAACCAAATGACAGCAAAAAATCCTAAAGTCTCTGTTTCTATTGTTAGCTACAATAGCCAAAAATATTTGGTTAGTTGTTTGCGTCACTTAATAGAACAGTCATACCCAACCATAGAAATTATCTTAATTGACAACGCTTCACAGCAAGATCCGGCTATTCAAATCAAAAAACAGCTACCCGACCTGAATTTTAAATACCAGCGCAACCGGAAAAACTTAGGCTACACTGGCAGTCATAACATTGGTATTGCTAAAGCTACCGGGGAATACATTCTTTGCTTAAACCCTGATGTTTTTCTCGATAAGGACTATATTAAAAACACTGTCGCCCTGATGGAAAAGAATAAACACATCGGTGCCATTCAGGGTAAAATATTTAAGTGCAGATTCGATGGTCAACTAGAAAAAACTAACGAAATTGATTCGCTGGGAACAAAAATCTTACTTAGTCATCAGTATGTTGAATTAGGAGGAGGGGAGACAGCGGCAAAATACCAAACAGCTACCGAAATTTTTGGCGTATCGGGAGCAGCGCCAATGTTTCGCCGGGCAGCTTTGGAAGAAATTAAAAGTGGCCAACAATATTTTGACGAATCATTTCACACCTACAAAGAAGATATTGATATTTCTTGGCGACTACGCCACGCCAACTGGCAATGTTGGTTAATGCCACAAGCCATCGCTTGGCACGATCGCTGGGAAACAGGCAGCACTGAAAACGATCGTCACGAGGAAGTAGTGCAAAGACGTCGACAAAAAAGTAGCCATATTAACTTTTATTCTTACCGTAATCATTTCCTGGTAAATTTAAAAAATGAGTTTTGGTTTAACTTAATTATTTATGTACCATATATCGCCTGGTATGAAATTAAAAAGTTTTTTTACCTGTTTTTATTTGAAAGAAGTACTTTGCGTGGGCTAGGTGCTGCCTTGAAGTTACTCCCGTTGACTCTCCGTCAGAGGCGTGATATTTTAAGAGGGAGTAAAATGAAACCTTCCGACATCAGAAGGTGGTTTTAATTTTTAATATTATGGCTAAAGACTTATCTGTCATTGTTGTAAACTACAAAACTCCTAGTTTATTGCGGCAGTGTATAAAATCCATCCAAAAAAATCCCCCTAGTTGTAATTACGACATTATTGTTGTTGACAACAATTCCGAAGACGAAACAGTGGAAATGATGGAGGATGATTTTCCGGAAGTAGTTTTAATTGCCAATGAAAAAAATCTGGGTTTTCCTAAAGCCGTTAATCAGGCTCTGCGTAAGTCAGATAGTAAATATATCCTTTTGTTGAATCCTGATATTACTGTCTTGGGCGAATCTTTGGATAAAATGATGGCTTACTTGAACGTGAAAGAAAGTATCGCGGTTTTGGGACCAAAATTAATCAACCCCAATGGCTCAATTCAGTATTCTTGCTTTAAATGGTTTACTTCACCGCGGGTGGCTCTTTACCGACGCACTCCGTTTGGTAAATTGACCCGCCAGAAGGAATTAGTCGATGATTTCCTGATGGCTGACTGGGATCACAAGGAAAGTAGGGAAGTAGCTTGGATTCTCGGTTCCTGCATGATGGTACGACGCAAGGCCATTGATCAAGTTGGTTTAATGGACGAAAGATTCTTCATGTACATGGAAGACGTCGACTGGTGCCGCCGTTTTTGGCAAAAAGGCTGGAAGGTATTTTACTTTCCCGAAGTAGAAGTAGTACATTATTATGCTCGAGCCTCCGCCTCCGAATCAAATATATTTTTGTCCATGTTTAATCGACAAACCAGAATTCACATTAAGAGTGCTATTAAATATTTCTTTAAATATTTAAACGAGGATAAGAAAAAAAGAGCGCCCATTATCAAATAATTTAGCCTAAACAAAAATGCCCAGATCACCAAAATTGATTACGAAGCAGTCCGGTCGGAAAAAGACAAAGTCCTCTCAATCAAACCAGAAAAATTATAAACGGACTAAAATCACTCTATTAGTCCTGTCAGTTTTGTTAATCATCGCTGTAGCTGTCAGTACCCTCAGCATCAAACCAGCTGTCGGTGCTTATTATTCCGCTATGGACGGTAAACGGAATGTCTTGCAAGCCCAAGAATATTTAACCGCCCAAAATTTTTCGGCTGCTTCACGGTCGCTACAGGAGGCAGAGAGTAATTTTACCAGCGCTAAAGATAATCTGGGTAAATTAAGTTGGCTACGTATTGTTCCTGGTGCCGGTCGGCAATATAAAGCGGCTAAGCAAATGGCAATTACAGGTGAATTACTAGCCAAGTCCTTAGTCTCGGTGTCAGAAACTGTAGTAGAGATCACTGAACCGATTAGCGGTGAGGATGCCAGCGCCAACAATATCAGCTCCGAGGAAAAGCGGGCGATGCTACAAAATTTGTACCGTTCTACTCCTACCCTGCAATCAGCTCTATCAAATTTGAAATTGGCAGAAATAGAGGCCGATAAAATTCCGGAGAAATACCTAGTCGAACAATTAGATGAAGCATCTGGAGTTATTGGAGATAATATTCCGATGTTAAAAGACTATATAGAAGGAGCCATGATTGCTTCTCGATATTTACCCGCTCTAGCTGGTTACCCCGAAGAGGAAACATATTTATTTTTGTTCCAAAATAACGGAGAGCTCCGCCCAGGGGGAGGCTTCATTGGTAGCTACGGTATTATCAAGATGAAAGACGGCGAGCTGACGCAAATGGAAACTGACGATACTTATAATCTTGACAAGGAATCCGAGGCTCAAGTTGACGGCCCTTGGCAAATACCCACCTTACTCAGTCCAGGCATTCCTAGTTGGTATTTCCGTGATTCAAATTGGTCGCCAGATTTTCCTACTAACGCCGAGAAAGCCGAGTGGTTTTACCACGAAGAGGGTGGTACTGAACCAGAATTTGGTGGGGTAGTAGCCATTACTCCTACTTTTATTGAATATTTGATGGAATTAACTGGCTCAATTAAAATTGCTGATCATCCAAAGACTTTCACTTCGGAAAACGTAACTGATTTGATCCAGCACCACGTCGAACAGCGATTTGTTGATATCGGACTTCCCGAAGCATACCGCAAAAACATTATCGGTGAACTAGCCAACGTTATCACTGATCGCTTATTTTCTTTGCCCCGAGAAGAATGGGATGATCTCTTTTTGGTCTTAGGAAAATCGATCGACGAGAAACATTTATCTTTATATTTTAATGACGACGACATCGAAAAATTCTTCCGCGATCGAAATTGGGCTAGTCAAGTACAGGATACTACGGTTGATAACGATTACTTAATGGTAGTTGACGCTAATCTAGCCAGCCGCAAAACCGACTTCTACATGGAAAGAAGCTGGAATTATCACCTCGATCTAACTGGCGAGAAACCAACCGTTAAGCTTGAGTTGCAATATCATAACACTGCTCCCGGAATTAGCTGGAAATATACTCGTTATCGTACCTGGACACGAGTGTTCGCCCCAGCTGATAGTACTGTTGTCAAAGTCACCGGCAGTGCAACTGATAAAAAATACTATCCTAAGTTGGACAACAATTACGAGGTAAATCAAGAACTAGGCAAAACAGCTATTGGTACTTTCTTCGTTGTTGAGCCCGGTGCTAAAAAAACTATTACCTTCGAATATGAACTGGCCGAAAAAACGGAAGAGTACCTAGCTAACAATAGTTACAATTTGTTAGTACAAAAACAGATTGGAACTCTTAAGCCAGATTTGAACATCACCATTGATTTCCCTGACGATGCTAAGCCCAGTAACGTGAGCGGCGAAGGCGAAAGCAAGATAGAAGGCAATCGAGTGGAAATAGATTCCGATTTGTTAGTTGATAGAGATTTTACTGTTGATGTAAATTAATTCAGACATTTAGCTGTCCTGATATACCGGAGAAAAACCTTGATCGGCTGAGCGGGCACGGTTCCCCGATTTGATCGGGGGGAGCGAAGCCGATCACGGAGTTAGATTTCCACGCTGGGGAAATTTAACGTGTTTTCGAGGTATGTCAGGACAGCTAACAACAAACTACCATGAATGAAGTCAGACTCAACCTAAAAAACAAAAAAGTCTTCACTACCTATCTAGTGATTGTTTTGTTACTGGTTAGCTTTATGGCCGGCTTGTACCTTGGTCGTAGTCAGCATGTACAAAATAATCTACGAGAGCAAAACGTCGAACTAGCAAATTTAAACTCTGATAAAACAGAAAAGGTGGATTTCAATCTGTTTTGGGATGTTTGGGAAACGATTGAGAAAAAATATATTAATGATCTAGATTATCAAAAGATGTTGCGCGGTGCCATTACTGGCATGGTGGCTTCACTTGATGACCCTTATACAGCCTATATGGATCCAGAAACCAGTCAGGAATTTCAGGAAGAGATTACTGGTACTTTTGAAGGAATCGGGGCAGAAATTGGTATTAAAAAGAATAACCTAACTATCATTTCTCCTTTACCTTCCTCGCCAGCCGAACAAGCCGGCATTAAAGCCCGCGATATCATTATCAAAATCAACGGCGAGGATGCTACTAGTATGAACTTAATTGAAGCGGTATCTAAAATGCGTGGAGAGAAAGGCTCGCAAGTCACCCTCAGCATTATTAGAAACGGTTGGGAGGAAACTAAAGACATCACTATTACCCGTGACACGATCGAAGTTAAGAGCGTCACTTGGGATTTGAAAAAGCAAAATAATAAATCAATTGCCTATATTGAGCTATCATATTTCGGCGGAGATACTTCCACTGAATTTAAAAGAATTGTTACCGACATTATGGCCTACGAAGTAGATGGAGTTATTTTAGATCTACGTGGTAATTCTGGTGGATATTTAGAAAGCTCGATTGAAGTCGGCAGTGAATTTGTTGCCAGCGGACAAATAGTTGCTATAGAAGAATTTTCCGATGGCCAAAAAGATGAATATAAAGCGAAAAATGGTTCCCGTTTAGTTACTATCCCCACAGTAGTATTAATTGACGAAGGTTCAGCTAGTGCTTCTGAAATTGTGGCTGGTGCCTTGCGTGACCACCGACAGTCCAAGCTCATTGGTATGAAATCTTACGGCAAGGGCTCGGTTCAAGAATTAGAACATTATGACGACAATTCTTCCTTACGAGTGACTGTAGCCAAATGGCTCACTCCTTCTGGTAAAAACATAAATGGCGAGGGCTTAAGTCCTGACATTGAAGTTGATTTATCAGACGAAGATTATAATAACGATAGAGATCCACAATTAAATAAAGCCCTGGAAGTTATTACTCAATAATTTATGGAATTCCCCAAGAAAAAATTTGAATCTTTGTGGCGCAAATTCAAAGCCAGTATCAATCTTTTTTTCGACAAAAAAGTCCCTTGGATTTACAAAATCATCCCGGTTATTTCGATTATTTATTTAATATTCCCGTTTGATTTCATTAGCGATTACCTGCCGATATTAGGACAATTGGATGATCTAACCGTCATTGGTGGTTCATTAGCCATTTTCACTAAGCTCGCTCGTCAGTATAAGCAAAAAAATGAACAAGGGAGTGAATCTCAAGATAAAAGGTAAGGTGCAGGGAGTATTTTTTCGTGTTAGCGCTCAAGAGAAAGCGCAAGAGCTCGATTTGATGGGTTGGATCAAAAATAAAACTGACGGAACAGTTGTTATCGAAGCAGAGGGCGAAGAACAGAGGCTACAAGAGTTAATTAATTGGTGTCAAGCTGGACCAGAATATGCTAAAGTGGACGATATAAAGGTCGAATGGCAAACACCGACAGGAAAATTCAAAGATTTCACTATTAATCACTAAAAGAATCACATGAAGGTAGCACTAAAAGAAGACGTTGAGAAGCTAGGCAAAAAAGGAGATATTAAAGAAGTAGCTGACGGTTACGCCCGCAATTTTTTAATTCCGCGCGGTTTAGTAGAAATGGCCACAGAGGCAGTCATTAAACGAACGGAGAAAATTCGCCAAGCGAGAAAAGTAACCGATGTGAAAGAACAAAAAGAATTATCTAAATTGGCTGACCAGGTTGCCGGCCAGAAAATAAAGCTTAAGGCTAAGGCTAAAGACGATAAACTTTTTGGTTCAATTGCTGCTGCTGATATCGCTCAGGCCATTGCTGACAAAACTAAGGTAGAAATAGATAAGAAAATGGTTGTTTTACCAGAACCCATCAAGAAAGTGGGGGAATACGTCGTGAAAATAAAATTTGTCGATGATGTCGAGGCGGAGGTAGTGGTTAAGGTAGTGGCAGAATAGAAAAATCAGTAGCTAGTAATTAATAATTACTAAAAAACATGACTAAATATATTTTCGTCACCGGTGGCGTTATTTCCGGATTAGGTAAAGGTATCACCTCGGCTTCAATTGGCCTCCTTTTGAAAAACAAAGGCTATAAAGTAGCCAACGTTAAATGTGAAATGTACGTCAACATTGACGCTGGCACTATCCGCCCCACTGAACACGGGGAGGTTTTTGTCACCGAAGATGGTGTCGAAACTGATCAGGACATCGGTAACTACGAGAGATTCCTCAATCACGATAATCATGCCGAAAACTTTATAACCACTGGTCAAATTTACCAAACGGTTATTCGGAAAGAGCGTAATTTTGAGTATGAGGGAGAAGATGTCGAGGTAGTCCCACATGTACCAGAAGAAATTATTCGTCGCCTCAAAGCGGCCGGCAAAGACCCGGAAATAGACTTCGTTATTAGTGAATTTGGTGGGACAGTAGGGGAATATCAAGGTGTGTTATTTCTGGAAGCAGCCAGAATGATGGAGGTCAAAAATCCCGAGAATGTAGTTCATATCCATGTTTCTTATCTACCGACTCCTAAAACGATCGGGGAAATGAAGACTAAGCCGGTACAATATTCGGTGCGAACTCTAAATGCCGCTGGTATAAAACCTCATTTTGTCGTCGGTCGAGCGGAATATCCGCTAGATGACAAAAGAAAAGAAAAGCTTTCCCAATTCTGTAGTGTTCCAGCCGATCACGTAATTTCTAATCATGATGTTGAATCAGCTTATGAAGTGCCCATGGTACTGGCTAAACAGAAGCTCGGTGAAAAAATACTAAAGCAATTTGGCTTACCATCCGAGAAAAAAGCTAGTCAGCCAAAAGATTTGCTTAAAGAGTGGGGCGAGTTAGTCAAAACCATCAAAAGTGTTAAAAAAGAAATTAAAATTGGTATTGTTGGTAAATATTTTGCTACCGGCGAGTTCACTCTAGAGGACTCGTATATCTCTGTTATTGAAGCTATCAAACACGCCTGTTGGCATCACAAGGTGAAACCAGTAGTGCAATGGATCAATGCTGAGGTCTACGAAAAAGATGCGAAAAAAGTCAAAGAATTAGACGAATATGATGGGATAATTATCCCGGGCGGCTATGGCAAGCGGGGGACAGAGGGCAAAATAAAGGCCTTAGAATATGCCCGTGAAAATAAGATCCCTTTCTTGGGATTATGCTACGGCTTACAAATGGCAGTAATCGAATTCGCTCGTAATGTCTGTGACCTCAAAGGAGCTAATTCGGTCGAAATTGACCCTCAGACGCCTCATCCCGTTATTAACCTATTGCCCGAACAAGAAAAGCTTATTAAAGAGAAAAAATATGGCGGCACTAATCGCCTCGGCGCTTATCCTTGTGTACTAGAAAAGGGAAGTATTGCCCATAAAGCTTATGGCACTGATAAAATTAGCGAGCGTCACCGCCATCGCTATGAATTTAACAATGAATACCGTGACCAACTGACCAAGGCTGGACTACAGATCGGGGGAATATACGAAAAATGGGACTTAGTTGAAATAATTGAACTACCTGATCACCCTTTCTTTGTTGGCACCCAATTTCATCCTGAATTTCAATCGCGACCGCTAGATCCTCATCCGCTATTTAAGGAGTTTATTGGAGCGGCTAAGGGCAAGTAGTCATTAGTCATTGCCAAACATAAAAAACAGCCCCGTCTATGTGGGCTGTTTTTAGTATTATGTTGGTGAAATTTACTTCGCTCCCACCACATTCACAAAACAACGTTGGACTAAATTACCATCAAAAGCTCGCACCTTCTTCTTCTTAAACTGCACTACACCATCTTGGACAGCAAACAAAGTATCATCACTACCACGTTGTACATTCATACCGGGATGATATTTGGTACCACGCTGGCGCACGATAATACTGCCAGGCTTTACTGGCTGCCCAGCATATAACTTAACACCAAGTCGTTTTGATTTTGAATCACGTCCGAGCGCTGTGGAGCCGCCCGCTTTCCGATGAGCCATTTTCGTAATTTATAGTATAGATACAGATTAAACGAGCTCTTGAAAAGTGTCAAGGGAAGTGATAAGGTAGGGACAAATGAGTGGGTTGTAGGCCGCGGCGATAGGCCGGGGGTGTTTGTTTGTAGTTATTTTATTAATTAAGGGGCTATCACCAAGCACGCTTTCGTAACGAAATTTCTCAATTTCGGCCATAATCGTTTCAAAACCTTTTGGCTTATCTTAACAGATAGGCCGCAAGGTTTGCTCAACAATTCTGCTTCGAAATTGAGAAATTTCGTTACGAAAGCGTGCTTGGTGATAGCCCCACAAGGAGGGAACATGAACAAACTAAAGGTTTTTTGGCGTGCGCACCAAAATAAAGTCATTCTGACAATCGGGGGAGTTTTACTGGCGATTGCCAGCTTCGGTGCTGGACGGCTAACAGTGCTAGAAAAATCAGAACCAGTGGTAATTGAGGATCCGGTTGAGCAAGTGAGTCAGTGTCCAAAATGTGCTGTTAATAAAGAAACGGCCGACGACGCCGAAGAAGAAGACGAGGACGAAGAGGAAGTAGAGCAAGGTGACTACGTCGCCAGCAAAAATGGCTCTAAGTATTACTTAACGACCTGCTCCGGCGCTAACCGAATAAAAGAGGAAAACAAGGTTTGGTTTGACACTGTCGATGAGGCCAAAGCCGAAGGTTACGAACCAGCCAAGAATTGTAAGGGACTTTAATGCCCGAATTACCCAAAAAATATAATATCGGTGAGCGCGAAAAGCACTGGCAAGACTTCTGGGCTAAGGAAGATGTTTTTGCTTTTGACGAGAAATCTGATAAGCCGATCTATTCGGTTGATACACCGCCGCCGTATGTCTCCGCTGACCACTTGCACACTGGTCATATCATGAGCTATTCGCAAGCTGAATTTGTCGTGCGCTACAAACGAATGCGCGGATTCAATGTTTACTACCCGATGGGTTTTGACGATAATGGTCTGCCGACTGAGAGATTTGTCGAAAAAAAGCACAAGGTAAATAAGAAAACAATTTCCCGCCCCGATTTTATTAAGTTGTGCCTAGAGGAGACCAAGAAAGGAGCTGAGACTTATCGGAAATTATGGACTGACCTCGGCATCTCCGTCGATTGGTCAAAGACATATAGTACCATCAATGATCTCTGCCAGCGCCGATCGCAGTGGAGCTTTATTGATCTATACAAAAAGGGGAAAATTCAACGCGCCAAAAAACCAATCCTCTGGTGCACCACTTGCCAAACCGCTATTGCTCAGGCCGACCTGGACGCGGAAGAAAGAAAAGGCAAGATCGCCCACATCAAAGTTAAAGTAAAAGACACTAAAGAAGATCTGATCTTTGCCACTACTCGCCCCGAATTACTACCAGCTTGTATGGGTATTTCCGTTAATCCCGATGATAAACGCTATCAACATCTGATCGGCAAGACAGTTGTTTTGCCGCTGACTGGCCAGGAATTGGAACTGACGGCGGACAAGGAAGGCGTCGATCCGGAATTCGGTAGCGGCGTGGTATATTTCTGCTCCTACGGTGGGGGAGAATGTATTGAGTGGATGTCCCGCCACCCGGAAGCTAAGCCGACCCACATTCTTGATCCTGGCGGTAAATTTAATAAGCTAGCTGGAAATTACGCTGGACTAAGTGTGGGCGAGGCGCGTAAAAAAATATTAGCTGATCTCGACAAGGCAGGAGCGCTCGTAAAAATCGAGTCGCTAAAAAACGTTACTCACGTCCACGAACGCTGTGGTACTGACGTTGAATATATCCCGACCGAGCAGTGGTTTATAAAGCTTCTGGATGATAAAGATAAGTTGCTGGAATTTGGCGCCAAGCTTAACTGGCACCCGGCCGATATGGCCAAAAAATACGTTGATTGGGTAGAAAGCTTAAAATGGGACTGGTGTATTTCGCGCCAGCGCTACTACGGTGTACCCTTCCCGCTTTGGTACTGTAAAGAATGTCAGGAAGTTATTTTGCCAGAGGAAGACAAGTTGCCCGTCGATCCTTCGACTGATACACCCGACAAACCTTGTCCCAAGTGCGGCAGCAAAGAATTCACCCCTGAGCTAGACGTAATGGATACTTGGATGACTTCGTCAATGACCCCTTATATTATCCGTGACGTTGCTCAGGACGACCGGGTTTTCCCCAATACTTTACGTCCCCAAGCCTTTGAAATCATTCGCACTTGGCTGTTTTACTCAGTCGCCAAGGCTTACCTTCACGATGACAGTATTCCGTTTAAAGATGTCATGATCTCCGGTCACGGCTTGGATGAACACGGGCGGAAAATATCAAAAAGCTTGGGCAATTATGTAGAGCCAAGCGCTATTTTGGAAGAATACGGAGCCGACGCTATCCGCTACTGGGCCACAGGCGCTTCTTTGGGTGCTAATATGCGCTATAGCGAAGAGGAAATCAAGAAGGGCAAAAAGACAGTTAACAAACTCTGGAACGCAACTAAGTTCTGCCTGTCGCATTTTGAGGACTTAGATTTGGATAAGAAAGTCGAGCTCGAGCCAGCTGATCAGTGGGTCTTAGATGAGCTTTATAATACTATTGTGAACGCTACGAAAGATTTTGATAATTACGAGTATTCCAAGGCGCGAAATAACACAGATGCCTTCTTCTGGCAGACATTCACTGATAATTACTTAGAATTCATTAAATATCGACTGTATAACCAGGAAGAAGTGGGTGAGGAGTCGTTTGTAGCGGCTCAGCAAACGCTATACGTCTGCATATCAGCCATTTTAAAGCTCTATGCGCCTATTATGCCCTTTATCACTGAAGAGCTCTATCAGGCTTATTTTAAAGATATTGATGGCGCTACTAGCATCCATGTTTCGGCTTGGCCTGAGGCAAAGGGGGAGTGGAGCATGGACGAAAATAAGCGGCAAGAATTTATTGATGCACTAGATGTTATATGGAAAATACGAAAGTATAAATCCGACCAACAAATTTCATTAGGGAAAGAAATAGATGAATTTGCCGTTAAAAACAAAGATTTGCCCGAAAAATACTTCAAATTCATTGAAAAAGCAGCTAGAGTCAAAAAGTTGATAAAATAACCCTTTTTTATATGTCCCGCCAAGACGCCCCCCCAATCTACCTCGACCACGCCGCGACCACGCCAGTTGATCCGGAAGTTTTTGCCACCATGAAACCATACTTCACAGAGCATTACGGCAATCCCGCTTCAATTCACACGGTCGGGCAAAAAGCGATCATCGCTGTTGATGAGGCGCGTGAACAAGTAGCTGATTTTCTCGGCTGTAAAACGGGGGAGATCATTTTTACCTCCGGAGCCACCGAGAGCAATAATTTTGTTCTTAAAGGGGTGCTAGCAGCGGCCAAAATTCAGAAGCCGCATATTATTACTTCTACTATCGAACATCCCTGTATTCTTGATACTTGTCAGCACTTGGAGAAAAGGGGAGTGGAAGTGACCTATCTGCCCGTGGACAAAGAGGGGGTGCTGAACACTAAAAGTGTTCAAGAAGCAATCAAAGAAAATACTGTTCTCGTGACCATAATATATGCCAATAATGAAATTGGAACCATCCAACCGATCGCTGAAATAGGGGAAATCATTAAAAAAGCTAATCAAGAACGTAAAAACAAGATTATTTTTCACACCGATGCCGTCCAAGCTATACAATATTTAGACTGTAATGTCAAGAAGCTGGGAGTTGATTTACTATCATTATCCGGCCATAAATTTTACGGACCAAAAGGAGTCGGGGTCTTATTTGTGAAAGAGGGGACGTTAATTGAGAAAATTCAGCATGGCGGCCACCAGGAGTATAATAAACGAGCGGGGACACTTAATGTGCCAGGGATAGTTGGCTTAGGCAAAGCGACAGAATTAACTAGTAAAAATCGCGTCGCCGATAGTAAAAAACAGCAAAAATTACGTGATCTGTTAATCAACAGCATCCTAAAAAATATCCCCGATTCTCACTTAAACGGCTCAAATAAGCACCGATTACCCAATAATGCTAATATTAGATTCGATAAAATAGAAGGGGAGAGTATTATGCTACATCTAGACTTCGAAGGTATCGCCGTTTCTACTGGCTCCGCTTGCACCAGTGGCACTCTGGAGCCCTCTCATGTCCTCCTAGCCATCGGTGTTGCCAAAGAGCAGGCTCATGGTAGTATTAGGTTTACACTAGGAAAAGATACCTCCGAGGCTGACATTAAAAAAGTATTGGAGGTATTACCGCCGATAGTGAAAAAATTACGTCAGATGTCACCTTTAAAGTAAATATATTTGAATTATTTTGAACGCCTGTGTTGTATTTTTTCGCAGCTGCGGGTATCTGAGGAGTCCCGACCTGCCTGCCGGCAGGCAGGTCTGATCGGGGGACGACGAGTTCCCGCAACAAAGAAAAAGCAACACAAAGACGCTCTGTAGATTAATAAAGCTATTATGGCAAACATATATTCCCAAAAAGTAATGGACCATTTCCGTGACCCGCATAACATGGGCTCGATTAAAGACCCTGATGGCGTGGGGGAGGTTGGTAACCCTTCTTGTGGCGATATAATGAAGTTATATATTAAAGTCGGCAAAAATGAAGCTGGAAAGGAAAAAATATCCGACATCAGTTTTGAAACTATGGGTTGTGCCGCCGCTATTGCTACTTCCTCAATGATCACTGATATGGCTCTGGGTAAAACTTTGGCCGAAGCAATTGAAATAACGAACCAAAACATTGCTGAAAAACTGGACGGCCTGCCACCAACTAAAATGCATTGTTCTAACTTGGCGGCTGATGCCCTTAAAAAGGCAATCGCCGATTATAAATCTAAAAACAAATAATAATATATACCATGACCACACCTAATGAAGCTAAAAAGAAACGTAATTACCTCGCTTGGATCTTTGGCTGCCTCGGAGTTTTTGTGCTAGTTGGTAGTTTGGTTGCTAATCTAGTACTCAGCATCGTACTGCTAAGCGCAGACTATAGCCAGACCACAAGTTACGCCTCAGCTTATAACGAAAACTGCCTAGAAGGAACCTGCGAAAACGCCAATAAAATCGTCGTGATTGATGTTAGTGGAACTTTGCTTTTCGACGATGGAGCCACTAGCCTTTTCAATCCGATGGCTCCAACCGTAGAATCAATCGGCCGGCAACTAGATCAAGCAGTTGACGATCCTGATGTCCAAGCTGTTATTCTTAATGTGAATAGCCCGGGCGGTAGCGTGACAGCTAGTGATTATTTGTATAATAAAGTGGTCAAGGCGCGGGAGTCTGGCTTAGTAGTTACCACTTATATCAAAGATATTGGTGCTTCTGGCGCTTATTATATGGCGGCTCCTTCCGATGCCATTATGGCTAACCCAACTGCTTTAACTGGCTCTATTGGAGTAATAATCTCTACCTTAAATTACGAGGGTCTCTACGAGAAACTAGGTCTAAAAAGCGTGGTCTATAAATCTGGTGCCAGTAAAGATTTATTATCTTCAACCCGCGAACAGACGGAAGACGAGAAAAAAATCTTGCAGGGAATAGTAGATGAGACCCAGGAGCGCTTCTTGGGAATTGTTAAGGAAAATCGACCAGTAACTGACGGAAATGTAGCCACAATATCCGACGGACGTATTTTTACCGCTCAACAGGCTAAAGAAGTTAACTTAATTGATAGTACCGGCTATTTCCAGGATGCTTTAACTAAAACGGCAGAGACAGCTAATCTATCGGAATACTCAGTGGTTCAATACGAACAACCTTTCACTTTTGGTCAACTTTTTGGTGGTCTGGGAGCGCTGGTAAAAAATGATGTAGTAGGGGAATTGAAGAAAGAAATTTACTCTAATCGATCAGAGGTCCTTTATTTGTGGCAGTAGATTTTTTAATAACTAGAGGCAGCTCATTGACAAAGGGGCAAGGAGGGACAAATGATATTGGCAACACTCTGTTACCTCGTCAAAGGGCAGCCTATCACCGAAATCCTGCTAGGATTAAAAGTGAAGGAAGCTCTCGGGCAAGGTAAATACAATGGCCTGGGTGGGAAAAAGGAAGCGGGTGAGACGATAGAGGTAACGGCCATCCGAGAAGTGTATGATGAGACAGGGAAATCGGTAAGAGTTAGAGAGCAAGACCTAGAAAAAGTCGCTGTCTTATATAGTCATTTTCCAGCCAGAAGTGAATGGGATGCTGCCACGTGTTATAGCTGGAGAGAAGGTGAGAGTCGCCATGACCTTCGCTGATGACAACGAGACCGTTGATCAGATATCAGTGGAAACGTTGGTTTAGATGGACCTAAAAAAAACATGGCGAATAAGGAGTGGGAAGATGGCCCAAAAAATGGCTTGTTGCGAGGAATCTCAACGAGAAGATAGAGAACCCGTCGTTACTGATGTTCTTGAACATCCGTCATCGGGGGGAAGTGTCAAAGTGTCATTCACTTTACGATGCGCTCATTGCAACCAAGTTGTTGCGAAAGTCCAAAACGTGTCTGGACGGGAACTTCGGAGACGACAAGCTTCGGCTACAACAACACCAACCCCTACCACGTGAAAACGCACCGAGCAACCTCATTAGTTGCTCTTTTTTTATAAAGGGCTTCGCCCTTTGTTTACTTGTTCGCTCGCCCCGCAAGCTTGCGGGGGCAACTCCCTGCCTGCCGGCAGGCAGGACTGCGTAAATAAACTCCGACTTTAAAAGGGGACTACAAACATATTTTCCAGAAAGTTCACAAAATATTTCTCGCGAAAAACTAATTGCTCTTCGAGATATAACACATAACAGAGATACAAGCACCGCAGGGGACAACACCGCAAGCCCTAGCCCAAAGGAATATCTTACGTCGCACAATGTATGTTATCAGACGTATCATTCAGGATGGTGTTTAAAACCACGCTCCATATAACTTTTATACTTTCTCATTTGACTTCTAATATCTATTAAATGCTTAATTTCTTCTTTAGTATATGATCTCTTATACTTCTTGTGTTTATATACAATACCAACAGCCTCGACCCACAACTCAAAATCATATTTCTTTTTCGCTCTTAGCGGATACTGCTTGAAAAAAGGCATTACCTTATTGTAAACGTCATCTATATTTTGAATCCCATACCGCGCCTGCGAAATTATTTTCTTCTTTAGAATATAAATTTTCCCACACTTAAGCGTATTTTTTATCCCATAAAGAATATTAATATCATCTTTTCTGACATTAATCGCAAAATACGGCAACCATCTATAATATGTCGGTTTACCTTCTCTTTCATACCTAGTCTCCTTGCGATAAGTTAAATAAAAACAGCCTTCGCCATCAACAAAGCCTGCGATATAATCACCGGGTAATTTGTCCCCTCCTTTTACCATTAACACTCCCCTCCTCTACTATGAAATTTGACTAATTATACATATTGATGTGTAATATTATTTCCCCTACTTCCCCTGCGACCAATTAATAACATCTGGTATAGCTGACAGCGGCATAAATATTCTAAACACCTCGCCATCAGTCATGGTAAACTTAACACTTTTACTTTTCTCGGCGCCAAGTCGGCCACCATCACGATCAGTTTCTTCAACTTGTGGTTTATTGTCTGGTCCCAATACTATCGGATCTTCTTTACCACCTTGCGGCTTAGCATAAAATCGACCCTTGTCAGTTATGGCAAATACTACTGATTTACCACCAACTGTTACTTGTCCGCCAGTTAAGAGTCCAGCAATCCCAGCCGCTATAGTCTCGCCACCCGAGACATCGGGGTCAAAAAAACCACCACTGCCCTTTATAACTTTCTCACCCTCCTCTAAGCCAAAAAAATTACTCCAATAGTCACCGCCGCCGCCTAGTCCACCAAAGAGATTACTTAGAAATCCCATTTGTTTACGATTAATTATTGATTAGCCAATTTCCCAGGTAATTCTGAAATAGCAGCTTCAACACTATTTGTAACTCCACCCTGAGCCGCCATCTTTGCTTCGAAAGCTTTCATCGGATCATCTGGTTTTTCTCCTTTATCCCAAGCTTTAAAATTTTGTATTGCTTCTTCTATGCCCACGACATCAATGTCATTTTTTTGTAACAAACTCATAACATCATCTAATCTACCTAAGTCTTCAGTATCTTCATAGTCTCGAAACGCCCGATTTACCTCCATATAGTCATCGACTAAACCGCTTTGTTGTTCTAATTGGGGAAAAGATTTTTTTAACAGTAACAGAGCTGCCTCCCGCCTAGGAATGCCATCTTCTTTATATTCTTTAGCCGTAGCAGTCTCTTTTTTAACTTTTATGACTGCGTCGGTTAATCCTAACTCGCTATTCCCTGCTACTTCTGCTCTTACTAGGGCAAATAATTCTAAGGGTGGTCGGTTCCCCTCTTTCATAACGATATTTGCCATACCTGTCCGCAAGTCAGATGGTAAGTGTTCATCTGTAACTAGTTGTTTAATTTTATCTGTTCTTTCATAAACACTCTCTGGATCTGTTAACATCGCATCAATAGCTTTTATAAATCCCTCTTTGTCTCCTGATTGTAAATTCTCACTTAATGGTCCTGGCAAATTCCCCAGTTTATCATAGGAAGCAAAAAGATGGCTGCCATGATCGTGACATTCTTTATAATAATGTAAAACTTTCTGCGCTTGCTCAGCCGTCTCAACGGTGGTCGGCTCTACTTCATATTTAGCCGCAATTCTCTCGGCACTTGTTGGCACAACTACCTCTGGCTCTTCAGGGGCGGCCGCATCTTGAGATTGAGGTTCAGCTTCTTGACCTTCTTCTTGCTCAGCTTCTTTCTCAATTATTGGGTCGTCTATTATGGGTTGGTCGCCTGTAGCCATAATTTTATTATAATTATTTTATAACCCCGGCAAATATCGTAATGGATCCACCGGCACACCATTAACACGCACTTCTAGATGAAGATGCGCACCGGTAGTCATCAGGCCAGCTCCCTTAGTACCTGGTGTACCCCCGGACAATCCAATCACCTGTCCCTCCGTCACATATTGCCCAGCGGAGACAAAACTAGCGCTAGTATGTCCATAGACCGTCGAAAGATCATTGGCATGCATCAACAAGATATAGCTATAACCATATCCCGCGTCCCGGTAACGCACCACGTAACCATCAGCTGGAGCATACATCGGCGTCCCCTGTGGTGTCGGAAGATCAATCGCGTAATGATTCACACCAAAATAAGAAGCATAACTCGGGTCCATAAAATAAGCGGAAATGCCTTTGTAAGGATTCACCGGCCAGGACAATGTCCCGTCTCCTTTTATCTTATCCCACTGATTATCAGATTCCTCATGCCTATTAGCCAGCTGTTTCCGAATCTCCCGCTCCAAATCTCTAATCTCAACATTAATATTTTCCTGTTCCTTACGCGCCTTCTCTAGTAGAGCCTGATATTTATCTTCCTGCGCTTGGGTCTCACCTAATATTTGCTGCTTGTTTTCTTTTTCTTCATCGAGATTACTTTTACTGATATCTAATTTATCAGACAACCCCTGCAAAGAATCCCGCTTAGCCTCCAGCACCTGCTTTTGCCAGGCTAGATCTTGTTTTAATTGTTTTACTACCTCTAGCACTTCCTGTCCTTTATTCTCCAACGTCTCTGTATTCTGCATCTCATTCAAGTAGTCGGAGAAAGATCTATTAGAAAACATCATCTCCACCGTTGTCTTCTGGTCCTGCTGATACATAATACGGATAAACTCAGCCAGCACCTCTTTTTGCTTATTAATCTCTGCTTCTTTTTGTTTAATCTCTGCTTGCTTAACAGTGATTTCTTTCTTGGTGGTATCGATCTTCAATTCCGTTTCCTGGATTTTGGTTTCGGTCTTCTCAATTTCACCGTCTAAAATAGAAATTTGGTTGTTTAGGCTCTGTTCTTCCTGCTGTTTCTTGGTAATTTCCTCTTCAATGGTAGAAACTTGCTTTTCTAGCTCGTTGATCTCCTTCTGACGTTCGCTGACATCTTGATTGAGATCTTCAACATCGTCCTCGGCTAAAAGTATTTTCCCACTATAAAATGGGCAAAGCACCAAAAAAGCGCTTAGTGTCAAGATAAGCGAGAAACTGAATTTGTGATTTGTTTTATAAATATTCATTCTCATATCACTTAACAGTATATCACATTATTATACAAATGTCAAAATTAAATGTCAAGCTTTTTTATCGCCATCTCGATTCTAGTCAGCACTTTCTCCTTCCCCAACACGCCGGCAATTTCAAACGGACTAGGACTATTCTGCCGACCACATAACGCTATGCGTAACGGCCAGAGCATCTCACCCGTATTAATCCCCTCTTGTTCAATATATTCCTTGGTAATTTTTTCAATGTTTTCAATAGTGAAATCTTTGTCTGTAAGATTTTCGTAAAATGCCAAACTTTTTTCTAAATTTGGCTTCACATCTGAACGTTCCATTTTTTTCCAGACTAGAAGATCAGCATCATATTCTAACTCATCAGTGAAGAAATATTCAACTGCTTCGGCAATTTCCGAAAACTTCCGGATACGTTCCTGTTCTAGAGCAACGGCTTGCCCAATGTAATCAGACTCATACTCCCCTACTTTGATCCCGGCTTTTTCCAAAAACGGCAAACATTTCTCCGCAAATTTATCCAGTGACATCTCACGAATATATTGACCGTTGATTGAATCTAATTTTTCGATATCAAATATTGCCCCCGCTCGATTAACGTTGGCCAAATCGAATTCCTTCACTAACTCCGGCAGAGAAAACTTTTCTCGCTCGCTCTTAGGATTCCAGCCGAGAAAGACCATAAAGTTAACCAGCGCCTCTGGTAAATAACCTTGTTCTTTATAATCTAAAAAAGCGGTCGCTCCGTGCCGCTTACTAAGTTTCTTTTTATCGGAACCAAGGATCATTGGCAAATGAGCATACTCCGGTACATCCCAATTAAAGGCTTGATAAAGTAAAATGTGCTTCGGTGTCGAAGGTAGCCACTCCTCTGCCCGGATAACGTGCGAAATCTTCATTAGGTGATCGTCAACAATCACCGCCAAATGATACGTTGGAAAGCCATCAGACTTAAGAATAACCTGGTCATCGAGGGTATCATTTTTGATTGAAATTTTGCCATGGACGATATCTTTGAAAGCGGTAATACCTTCGGGAATCTGGAAGCGAATGACGTGCGGCTCGCCAGCTGCTAGCTTCTCCTTGATTTCGGCCTCGGACAACTGTAGACAGCGGCGATCATACTTAGGCGCTTGCTTATTTTTCTGTTGCTCTTGGCGCATCTCATCTAACCGCTCGGGGGTACAAAAGCAATGATAAGCCTGATGACTACCAATCAACTTATAAGCATACTTTTTATACAAATCCTGTCGCTCCGATTGCACGTAAGGTTCATACTCCCCTCCTTTATCCAGTCCCTCGTCATAATCCATGTTTAGAAACTCTAAGCTCTCTTTAATCTTTTCAACACTACCTTCCACTAAACGTGTACGGTCAGTATCCTCAATGCGCACAATAAATTCACCCTGATTGTGCCGGGCAAAAAGCCAAGCAAACAGAGCACTACGAATATTGCCAATGTGGGGACTGCCAGTCGGTGAAGGCGCAAAACGAGTACGAACAGACATCTGTTATTTCTTAAACATATAATCTTTATTAATCTCGGCGTCGGATTTTTCCCAAGGATAATTTATCCAGATGTCACTGGGCACTTCCTCTAGATAAATATCGGGATCAATCGAGCGTCGCGGCTTAGTATGCAAAACAGCCATTAGGAAATTATAACCTAACTCTTGCATTTTACCAGAGACATTTTCCAGCGTTTCCCCGGAATCACAGACATCATCGACTACTAAGATTTTAGTGGCCTTAATGTCACCAGAAGCAACGGCCGACTTATCCAGCTGTTCAATTAATTTAGTCTCACTAAAAAAATTCGAGAGATGCACGGCAATCGGCCACGCTCCCCGCGCCGGACCGTAGATATGAGTGAATTTTTCCTGCTTTAATTTCTCAACGAGCTGATCCATCAACCGTCCAAAATCCGAATACGAGATGAATTTTCGGGTGATTTTGTTCATATGTAGATTGAAAGGCCGCCGCCCTTTTACCGCAGATTCACCAACTTAACTCGATCACTGTAGAAATCAGTCACAAACAACCAGTCATCCCGCACAGCCATTCCTTTCGGACCGGTCCAGCGAGCAGTGTCTTTATCGCCATCGGCTAGTCCACGTGTGCCTGAGCCCGAAACTAAACGAGTATGTCGAGAAGCAACATTGACCGCTCGTACTCGTAAGTTACCAGCTTCGCTGAAGAAGATGTCACCATCAGCCCCTACTTCAATGTATTCCGGAATAAACAGCTTAGCCTGTGAAACATGGCCTTCCTGGTAGCCCGGCAGACCGGAAGCATTTACCAGAGTAGTAACATTCTTGGTCTCAATGTTTATTTCCTTAATCGAGTGATTGTATTTATCAGCGATATAGAGAGTGCGGCCATCATCGGCAATAGCAATAGTGAAAGGACCATTGAACTTCGCCCACGGACCAAAGCCATTAACATTACCAGCCTCTCCTGTTCCGGCGATATGAGAAGTATAGCCAGTGTCTACATCAACGCTACGAATACGATTGCCCGAGCCCTCAGCAATATACAAAGTGCTTTCATCGGGTGATAAGGCAATACCAGTCGGACGATTGAAGTAAGCACAGCCCGCTACTCCAGCTTCAAAAGTATCTGGACAAGGACCACCTTCTTGGTAACCGTTATCAGAGTTGTAAGCGTTGATCTCTCCCGCTCCAGTAATGTAAGTTGTGGTACCAGTAGTTACGTCGAGCTTTCTAATCCGATGATTATTGCGATCGACTACATAAAGAGTTTCGCCATCGCTGGAGGCCGCCATATCTGTTACGTCACTAAAGCGTACGGCTGAGCCCGTACCTTCTGTGTAGCTATCCATGGCATGACCAGCAACCTCACTCAATTCATTAGTAACGAGATTATACTCAGCTATTTTGTTATTTTCGGAAATATAGAGCTTGTAGCCATCAGCTGATAATTCTAAGGCCTGCGGTCGACCCAAGAGAGCTATATCACGCGCCCCAAATTCATTACCGTAACGATGTTTACCCGCTACGTGCTGCTGGTCGGTACCGTCTAGAGCCATCGAGTAGATACTGGAACCGCCCTTGTATAAGACGTGCATAGCCACATCTGTTACTACTCCATCGGAATCAACTTCTTTTTTGAACAACAAATCTGAAGCCCAATTGAGTAGTTCTGATTCCCGCTGCCTCTTGACTAATGTTGTTTCTTTTGTCGTCAGATCAACCTTATGAACTTCATACCAGACACCTTGCGCTCCGGCCACTGCGTAAAGATCGGTACCATAAACGCCAATCCCGCCCAAATCAGCAAAACCACCAGCAATACGCTCTCGCGCCGACTGACCAAAAAGATCAACCTGTTCGATACTATTATTTCCAGCCTGGAGAACATAAATAAACTGTCCGCGCCAAGTCATCTTAGTCGGTATATCAAAATTTCCTGCCACTTCGATTACTGGACCGCCGTTTACCTTAGTACGAAGAACTCGATTGTTTCCTGTGTCAGCAATAAAAAGATCTTCACCGCGGATCATCAAGCCTTTGGGTCGAGAGAGGCCATCACCGACAATTGTCGATATATTATCGCCATCGATCTTGCGAATGCTGTTATTCAAAGTGTCAGCGATAAATACTCGCCCGAGACTATCGACTACTACATCTTCCGGATAACCTAATTGAGCGTAATGCCGAAAGCCATCTTGGCTACCAAATTCACCCGTGCCAGCATACTTTTCGATCGTGTTGGTTTGGCTATTGATTTTGCGAATAACATTGTTGGTCGTGTCCGCGATAAGGATATTGCCATCAATATCCATCGAGAAACCTTGGGGAACATCAAGATAGGCTTCGGTAGCATCCTCACCATCACCAGCATAAGTTTTACCAATAGCGGTGCGACTGTCACCATAAGCAGCTAAAGTGAGAGCGGGAACAAGTAGCAATAATAATCCCCCCACCAGACAACTCAAAAGCAGCGAACGTTTTTTGAACATGTTTTTGTTTTTAATTATTTGCAAATTTAACTTTGACTTAATTTTACCACTATTCCCTGTTTAGTATCAACTACTAATTTTGCCCAAAACTTGTTTTGGCAGCAAAATTAAGTATCCCGATAAGCACAGCGACATCGGGACTAATTGATTTTTTCCACCATTCCTCTCTCCGTATTCACCTTCACCTTATCCCCAGTTTGTAGGTTTTTGGTAGCGCTCTTAGTGCTCACTAAACAAGGCTTTTTCAGCTCCCGGGCAACAATGGCGGCGTGACTGAGGAGGCCGCCTTGATCAGTAACAATTGCCCCAGCCTTTTTCATCAGGGGTAAATAGCGTATATCGGTATTTTGGCAAACTAGGATATCGCCAGCCGGAAAATTCACCTGGTTAATATCTTTCGCCTCGACTATTATTGCTCGTCCGACAACAACACCTGGATAGACAGACACTCCCCGGATTACTGGCTTGTCCTCCTCGCTATTTAGACTCGCCAACGATGGCAATGGGATCTCACGCGCTACTACTCGATTGTAATCAATAAAATATAGTTTATTACCCGGCCAAATCATCGCCTCAAAATATCCGGCTAAATATTGATGATGAAATTGCGCCTGGACTAACTGCGTCAATTTTTCTCTATCTTTTCGGCTAGTTATTAATAAACTTTTTACCATATGCTGAGCTTGAGTGGCAGCAGTTTCAATCCTCTCCGGCCGCCAGTGCCACTCTGCAAAATCGTAAAGAAATTGATACGGAGTATGCTCCGTCAGCCCGCGAGTCAATTGAGCGTGTAAGCCCTGAATAATCTCACCGAAGATCCCGTCTGAGTTGACCACAAAAATAGCTGACCAAGACGTCTTATCAGAATGCGGTGGAATGTAGACAGTATATTGACTGGGATCAATTTTTAACTTTTTAAACCAAGTATCATAACATTCTTGTACCGAGAGTCCTCTATTGCGCAATTTAGGTAGCGATTTATCTTTAGGGATCAGACGCATAGTACAAAGTCGTTCGCCATTTTCTGCTAAGAAGCGAGAAAAGCGGGGTGATTTATTCATCATTTCCGCAGCTGGAAAAACGTCGGGCACCAAGAAAGGAAAGTCTATTTCTTTATGTAAAAGAGTTAACCTCTGGTCGCGCGTTTCATCTTCTTGACGCAGTTGCTGAGACAGCTTCTTTTTACCTAGCTGCTGGTACCACTCCCCAACTGAAGGAAGATTTTTTGTGACAATGGGGGTTTTCATGATCGGCGAACTTTTTCTTTATATACTGCCCAAGTAAATTTGGCGGTGGCGGTAAAAATCCTACCTACTCGTTGTGGCTGTTTAATTAAACGCCAAAGCCATTCCAGGCCAAGACTCCGCATAAAACCTGGCGCCCGCTGCACCTTGCCCGCTATAAAATCATAGGCGCCCCCTACTCCGATAGCTACTTTGACGCTCGGCAGCTTGGCCAAATTGCGCGCGATCCATTTTTCTTGCCTAGGATGACCATAAGCGACGAGGAGAACGTCGGGTTGAGCTTTGTTAATACGCTGGCAACTTTCTTGATCGCCCTTGACTGATGCTTCTCCTTCGTAAGTGCCCGCAATTTTCAGTCCAGGGAATTCCTTTTGTAGTATCGCCGCTGTTTTACCTCCTACTCGTAAGCGCCCTCCCAGTAAATACAGTGATTTACCTTCTTGAGTACAGAGCTTAGCTAACGGCCGCACCAAATCAGTTCCCGAAATCCGCTCGGGCAACGCACTACGACAATAGCGCGGATAAAAAACTAAACTGGCACCGGTATAAACTACTTGCCAAGCTGCCTGAAAAACACGTAGGAGCTTATTTTTAGCAGCCGACAACGAGAGAAACTTAGCCGCCCAGAGGAGACCAATGCCATCCGGAATAGAAATGTCAGCTTGATTGAGAATTTCTCTGAATTCATTATCCTCCTGCGCCGCCATAATAAATTCGGGGTTGGTAGTAACAAGATGATGTTGATTTTCCGAATGCAAAAAAACGCGGAGTTGCTTAAAAACCTCGGGAGTGGTTATTTTATCTACTTTTGTCTCTAGTATTTTTAAATCCATGAATAATTGCTGTTTTAGCCGCCTCACAGTCATTAAATTAGCAAATTCATTATAGCAGCCATCCGGCAGCAGCTCAAACAAAAAAGCACCTTGCCGCATTCAAAACCTATTGCCCCACCCTAGAGCCTTGAGCATAATTGGCTAGATTAAAGTAAATAATGCCAATATGCAAAGGATAACATTCTTCGAGAGGTAGGTAATAGA